>JBHLPN010000064.1:0-12097 GCA_048939445.1 Promethearchaeota archaeon
GTCTGCCTGTCCAAGCAAATGAATTCTATAATGTAACAATTACGGGCCATAATTTGATTAAATCTCATTTTAATTTTACTACACTTCCAGATAATAATAAACCACAGTTACTTGGGGTAGAATATAATCCTAAATACCCTTCTACGGCTGACAATATTTTTTTTACCATTCATAGTCTTGACAATTATTCTGGAGTAGAATCTGCTTATATCTTTTTATCTAGAAACAATTTTACATCTTATTCATATTACGGATCGTTTAATAATTATGAAGAAAATACTGAAATATTTACTATCGATACAGATAAATTAACTCCAGGTGAATATTCTTATATAATTGTATCAAGGGATTATGCAAATAATACAATCGTATTCCACGATACTACATTTAGATTTTCAATACCTGCTCCTTTAATGGACTATATATTTATAATTTCTATTATATTGATTTTTGGAGTGGTAGGAATCTGTGTCTTCATTCTATATTCAGGTTTTAAAAAATTCACTCGTGTTGTTGAAGAAATATAAGAAGTAAAGTAAGGAACTTTTTATTTTTTCTTTTTAGATTTTTCTTTCTTTAAATCTAATAAATATATTATTGAACTAATAGTCCCAAATATGCCTTGGATGATTAAAGCTAATGCGATTAGAAATACCGCAATAATATCATTATATATGAATAAAAAAATAAGGATAAATGTTCCTGCTAATGTAAATTTCAAAAATGAAGATGATTCACTAAATATTATTTTCCATGTTTTAGATTTTTCTAATCTATTTTTAATTTCTTTTTGATACTTTTCTTCACCCGCTTCTTTTATGTACCAACTTCCTTCAATATTATTAGCAAAAAGAAAAATACTCCACCAAAATATGAAGAAACTTAAATAAAAATCCAATGAACCAAGAACAATTATTGGAATTTGCATTAGGATCATGCCCTTCCAGCCAATTCGTCTTGCTATTATATTAGTCTCTAATTTCAATTCTTTTGTTACATACCTCGTACTTAGCATATCAAGGAATCTACCAGTAATCGTTATAATAGCGTTTATCAAAAATTGGAACCATTGGGTACCTTGGAGGATCAATTGAAATATCATAAACACTTAAAGCACTCTTGTTTATCCTTTTAAATTTATCGTTCTAAAACGTTAAATTTAATTATTAGCTTTTATTATTCCTATTTACTTATAACCATATAAGGAGGTATTTTCTTATAAAATAACCGACCTTATAAAATGGTTAAAAAAAACGTTTATAACCGCATAAATAGGTAGCAATTCGCTACTGCGCTGGAACCATCCGAACCCGGAAGTTAAACTTGTTTCGCGTTGTAGATAGTACTTTAGTTGCGATCTATGGGAAACTACAAACTGTAAGTTAGCTTACGGTCATGGCATACAAGGAAAATACCCGGTCACGCATGTTTATGTGGTTAGACGTAGCTTACTATTTTATATTCTTCTAAAATTAAGTTTTTAAGCGATAAATTATACTTTTAATTAATATGGAATAAATCTTAATCTGAGACCTTGCCAAAAAAGTATATAGTTATTATAAAAACAATTGGAAGAAAGTGGTTCATATTTCTTGTGGCTATTATCCTTATTGTAGCTATTTATAATCCGATAGCTGCTATTTGGATGTCTGGTATCACCTTAGGTTTATTCATGTTATCATATGTTCCAAGATTGTTATTTAAAAGAAAACTTAGCAAATTTATGAAAAAATTCTATAAAATCGAGGATGAGTTAATAGCAAGAAAGTTTCAGAAACCTTTACAAAAAATTCAAGATGATTTGTTCGGATTATCCCAAAAACAAAAGACAAAACAATGGCTTATTGTTTTCTTAAATAAACAATATGTTTTTTATCATGAAAAAACTATTCAAAAATTTGAAGAAGTTTATAAAAAAGGTTATAGCGAGAAAGAAATTCTTGATAATTTAAAGGAATACAAAGTTAACACCAGAGCTGAAATTAAAGTAATTAAAGATAATTTGATCAGACTTAACAGACTTAGTGAGAGAGAAATTTCTGTAGAAGAACGCAAAAAAAAGCAAAGATTTGCTTAAATTAATAGAAATAGAATTTTTTAATTATTATCAAACTTTTACATTTTACACAATTTGGGTCATTTTTTCCTTTTTCTTCGACTGATAGTCTCTTGTAACTCTATGAGAAATCCTAATTTTTCTTCAGTATCCAAATAAGCCCAATTTTGAGTGCTTATTTGGCCAGAATATATAATTTCAAATCCTAACTTTTGAAATAGATTAAGATAAAAATCAAGATTATCTACAAAAAGACTAATATGGTGGAGACCTTCTCTTCCTTGGTCTATGAATTCTTTGTAAATACTCTCACCTTCGATATGTTGAATAAGTTCAATTTGTATATTATTAAAATAGCGACTAAACCCAAGTTTTGTTGTTACATTTACTTCTTTTCCACGATATATGACTGTGTTAGGAAAAGGTGGAATAAAGTGAAATTTAGGGATATTAAATAAATCTTCAAAAATTTTAGCCTGTTTCTCAACATCCTTAAACACAAACCCTAATTGGTCAACCTTATATACGTTTAAATCAATTTTATCTTCTTCACTCATCCTTATCAATTTTTAAATTTAAATTCAAATTAACTATTTGATAGATACGAATTAATAGAAAATAATAATTATAAATTTAGTAAATATTATTGTTAAAAAAGAAAGAAAAAAATTAATTAATCAATAACTCCAAACTCTAAATCAAAGCTAAAATACTTTCTTATCGGTCTCTTCACATTCCAAACACATTTTAATCCTTTTTCAAACTGGACGAGATCACCTTTCTTGAATTCAATTTTTTCTCCTGTATCCGAATCGGTAACTTCTACTTCTCCGTCTAAAATATAGCACGTCTCAGTATCACCGTATGACCAATCAAATTCACTCACTTCTTTGCTCCAGGTTCCCCATGATTTTACTTTTAACTTATTTAATTCATCTTCAGTTGGAACTTTCTTTTTCATTTTCATATTTAATCACCTAATGTATATCTATTAATATTTCTAAAAAAAGACTAGTAGTAAATATCATACTGAAATTAATAAAATTTATTTTTATATTCTTTTTTATTGATTTAAAACCGAAGAAACAATAAAAACAAAAACAAAAAATTATTATTCAATTTAATTAATTCCAAAATATCGTTTCAAAAAAGAATATTAATGGGTTTTATGATTATAATTATAACATAAAAAATTAATATTCTTTAAAAAAAAAGCTCCAGAAGATTAATATTTAATTGAACTCTCCCAAAAACGAAGAAGAGATTATTAGAATGCCTCAAAAATTCATCCTTAAGATCCTTACAGCCGGAGAAGGAGGCGTAGGCAAAACAACACTCCTACATCGGTATGTAGAGGGAAAATTCTCTGCAGAAACCAAGATGACTATAGGAGTAGAGTTCTTTTTGAAAGAGACGGAGATTGATACAAAACATTGCACTCTACAACTCTGGGATTTCGGAGGTCAAGAAAGGTTTCGATTTTTACTTGAAAGCTATGTATTAGGGGCAAAGGGTGCATTACTCATGTTTGATCTTACTCGAATAACCACATTAGAAAATTTACAACAGTGGATTGATATAGTACGTAAAGGTGACCCAAATCTTCCCGTTCTCTTTTTAGGTACTAAATTAGATTTAGCAAACGAAATTATGGTGGATGATGATTATGCAAAGTCTTTTTTAAATGAATTTAATCTTATTGATTATCTTAAAATCTCTTCAAAAACGGGTGAAAATGTTGGAGAAGCTTTTAATCTTTTAACAAGAAAAATATTAGAGCGTCAAACCTATTGAAATCTAATAATAATCTAATTGTTATCGATTCTAATTTCATTCTACTTCCTTTTCAGTTTAAAATAGATTATTTAGATGAAATTAGGTTACTTATCGAAGGAAACCTAAGATTTATAATCGTTCAACAAATTTTAAATGAATTAGAATCCAAGAAGAGGAGAGAACAAAAAAGTACTAAGTTTAAAAGGTTGCTTGAATCAGGTTTATATTACATAGAAAAAAATAAAGAAAAGTTCGATATTGAAATCTTGGAAGAAGTTAAAAAAAACAATGAGACTACTGATGATTTCTTGCTTAGAATGTTAAAGGATCTAAAAAAGGAAACTCAAAATATCTATTTAGCAACGAATGATTCAGATTTACGCAAAAATGCAAAAGAAATAGGCATAAGTGTAATATTCTTAAGACAAAAGAAATATTTATCTGTCGATAGAGCATAAAAAAAATATAAAATAGTTATTACATTTTAAAGTTTCAACTAAAAAAATTAATATTAGTTTAACCCTATATTAACCAATATTCAAGATCTTATATTTATTTAAGGATTTGAGAAAATTAAGATGCCTAAACCGATATTATTGAAAGTAATAACAGCTGGAGAGGGAGGTGTAGGCAAAACAACGCTCCTTTATAGATATATAGAGGGGAGATTTCTGGCAGATACTCGAATGACAATTGGTGTGGAATTTTTCCTTAAAGAACTTGATATTGAAGGAGAAAAAATTCTACTTCAAATTTGGGATTTTGGTGGTCAAGATCACTTTAGACCTCTATTAAAAAATTATGCTGCGGGAGCAAGAGGTGCATTACTACTTTTTGATCTCACCAGACCATCAAGTTTAGACCGAATTGAACAATGGGTTAATATATGTAGAGCTGCGAATCCTAGTTTGCCTATCATATTTTTAGGAACGAAATTAGATTTAATAGATCAAATTACAATTGAAGATAGTTTTGCTCTAAAGTTTAAAAGGAAATTTTGGTTTTCTTATTATTTAAAGATTTCTTCGAAAACAGGCGAAAATGTTAACCTGGCATTCGAATTATTAGCTAAAGAACTTGTAAAATATTTATAACAAAATATAATTTTAAAATTTTTATACCTATAATCTATTTAATACTATCTTTTTAATATCATCTTTGCTTAAATTAACTGGATTGTTTTTTAATCCCGCATTTTCTACTATTTTATCAACATATTCCTCATCAATGCCATATTTTCCTAATCGATCGATATTTAAATCTCTAGTCCATTTTCTAAGAATTTCTATTAATTTCAAACAATAATATTGAATCTTATCTTCTTGTACATAATATTCACCTGATAATAAAGCTCCGATTTGCGCATGTTTTTTTAGTCCTATCTTACCTTCTGACCCTAAAATTTGCAATTTTTCAATATTTTGCTCGGTGGCTTCAGCTAATAAAGTACCACATATTACCCCATGAGGAATTTTGAAAAAACCCCCAATC
This sequence comes from Promethearchaeota archaeon, assembly GCA_048939445.1. Classification (GTDB taxonomy): domain Archaea; phylum Asgardarchaeota; class Lokiarchaeia; order Sigyniarchaeales; family SOKP01; genus Loki-b32. The sequence goes on from JBHLPN010000064.1 coordinate 5,324, forward strand.
GGAGAAGCTAACCCATGAATTATCCCCAAACCAGCATTAGCAAGAGTTATTCCAGACAATAATGATCCATAGGCCATAGCTCCTCGAACATCAACATTTAATGCTCCTGCTGAGCATGCTAACAGTAAATTTTCACTTATAAATTTCATACCGCTAAATGCTAACGCATCTGTAATTGGATTCGCTTTTGAAGAAACATATGCTTCAAGTAATTGTGTAAAAGCATCCATTCCGCAAGCTGCTGAAACCGATGGTGGACAAGAAACCATGAGTGTAGGGTCAATAATAGCAATATTTGGTATAAAATTATCATGACGGAGTGATTTTTTAAAACCTTCAGAACCAACCTCACTAATTACAGCGTTTTTTGTAGCTTCACTGCCTGTTCCAGAAGTGGTAGGGATTGCGATATATGGTATTTTCTTGCCATCATGAATTTTATTACCAACTCCTTCAAGATAATTCTTAATCGATACTTCTTTTGTCATCATAGCTGAGATCGCTTTTCCTGCATCAGTAACGCTCCCTCCACCAATACCAACAACTAAATCGAGATTTTTATTTCTATATTTTGCTACAATGTCATCAATAAATGTTGGGGATGGTTCTCCTGAAACCGAAACTGATGAAAAGTTGATTGATTTATTCTCTAAGTTAGAGTTAATTTTATTCCATTTACCTGATTGTTTTAGGGAACTTCTCCCAATGACTAATAATACATTATTTCCGAATTCTGGAATAATATTATAAAGCTCATTTATCTTACCAGCGCCAAAAATAATATGAGGGATTCTAGAAAAGCTGAAAGGATGAATCATAATATTCACCTTTTATTTTTTTATTACACCGTGAAAATCATTATTTATAACTATGAATCTCTTTATAATAGGTAAGATTTATAATTTACTCTAGATAATTTGTTTTATACATAATTGCACCATTGGTGATCTACAATTAAAAAAGTTCATGAGACAGAATTTGAATATCGAGGTGGAGAAAGCGGAGTTAAATATCTCATGCGTGGACCATCGATAGATTGGGGTATTATTTTACTTAAACCTGGTGAATTGATGGGTGAAAAAGCGCATGGTCATAAAATTTTAGATGAAACTTTTTATTTCGTAGAGGGAAATGGCGTAATAATTATTGATGATAAAGAATACAATGCACCTCAAGGAAGCGTTTTTCTTTGCGAGCCTAAGGAGATGCATAATATTCGTAATGATTCTGATAAACCAATTAAAGTTGTTTTCGTAAAATCTCAATATTTACCAAATGATAAAATCTAATTTATATTAATTGATTAAAAAGAGTAATCAAATATGGCGAAAAAAGCAGGAAAAGGGAAAAAAAGAGGTGCTCAAGAACCACCAGTTGTAACTCGTGTAAAATTTCCTAATAAAAAATTAGGAGAAATGTTTGGACGAGTAGTTGGCATCTTTGGCAATGATCGAATGGAAGTTTTCTGTGAAGATGGCAAACATAGAATAGGTAGAATACGGGGAAAAATTAAAAAAAGAGTATGGATAAGGATTGCTGACCTTGTGATAGTGAATCCGTGGGATTGGGAGACGCAAACTGATGACAAAATGGGAAAGTGTGAGATAACTTGGAGATACATGAAACATGAGATTTCCTGGCTTGAAAGGAATAAGAGGATTCCAGAAATTTTAAATATTAACAATATACCACTCTAGTTTTTAAGATCTATCAGAAGAGAATAGATATTCATAAAAAATGACTAATTAAGGAAACTCACTAAAAGCTTAATAAAAAGCAAAAATTTTTAATTTTGTAATCTTTTATTAGTATATACTTATTTTCCAAAAATAATTTTTAAAAACCCAAATTCAAATAGGAATCGTGAGTTAAAATGGCGGATCAAGAAGAAGATATAAAGAGAGTTGAAACTAAAGAGTTAGAATTGGAGAAAACGATTAGTAGGGAAGAATTTGAAGAAAAAGAAGATTTAACTACCCTATTTGCTGTGAGAACAACAATTAATCAAGAAAGCAATATTTTGAAACAAATTTTTTATAGATTTAAGATTTTAGATGTTATTCCTGATATACGAGCAATGCTCGTTTCTCCTTTATTACCTGGTTATATATTCTTTGAAGCCCCACAGAAGAGAGATGTACAAATAGCTGTGCAAGGTATACCTCATATTAAGGGAAGAATTGTGCAAAACATTAAATTGACTGAATTGAAACATGTATTGCTACCAAGAAGTGTGACAGAATACTTAGAAGAAGGTGATACTGTTGAAATTATAAGTGGAGTATTTGAAGGTTCCAGAGCAATTGTAATGCGTATGCCTCACGACTCAAGCGCAAGTGAAGAGGTCGTTGTGAGACTTCTACAAGAAGAAACTCCAATAACCATTAAAATTCATGGAGATTACCTTAAATTAGTTGAAAAGAAGAAACCAGTTGAAGGCCCCATTCCAGAAGTAAAGGTTTCTGCTGATACTACTACAGATATAGAAAAAGCTATTAGTTTTGAAGATGAGCTTGAAGAATTTGAAGAAGAGATTTCAGTAGGAGTTAAAAGTGAGGAGCTTGAAGAATATGTTGATGAGGAAGAGGAAGAAGAAGAAGATGAATGGGCAAAATTTGATGGTTTTTGAATTAAACGTTTACAGTAATACATAAATTCTTAACATTAATCATTACTTTTATTTTTAGAAACAGTTCTGTTTGATCGTTTTTAGATATTCTAGTAAGATTTTGTCGATTTTTTGTAATCCTAACCTAAAGAAATTGATTTATAAAAGAATTTTTATAGATGGACTATTATTAAAGAAATTAAAGAATATACATTTCTAGAAAAACACATTTCTAAATTAAATGATAAAAAATATCTTCATAATGAAAGGGAACACTGGCGAATTAATCTTCTATAAAACTTATGAAGATATCTTTAATGTTAAGTTAACTAGTAGTTTTTTAAGTGCAATCTTCTCATTTGTAAAGCAAACGCTAAAAACCGAAGAATTGTCTGAAATAGAAGTTGGACCATTTAGGTTTATATTTGAAATTGAAAAAATAGGAAATGATGAATTGTTATTTGCATTATTTAGCGACCGAACTGATAACCTAGTCGAGATTAGAAATCAATTGAGAGAAATAAAAAATCAATTTATAAAGAAATACGATCTTACTCTACTCAGTGATAATTTCAATGGAGAAATTTCGAAATATTTTGAGTTTGAAAAAAACATTAACGAAATTATGGAGAATCATGGCCAGTTAGTCTCAGAGGAAATTAAAGAGGAGCTATTACGTGTGTTTAATGAATTACATACCTTTTCTTCTTTTGTTGTATCATCCGCGCTTTTAACCCAAACGGGAAGAGTTATTGTGTCATCTTTAGAAGTTAATATCCTTTCTGAAATAATTAGACTTTTAGAGGGAAGATTTATATCAGGAAATTATAGAGTAAATGAACTTATATCATTAGAGAATTTTGGTGTGCTTTCTTTAGTAGGCATTGATCAACATTTTATATCAGTGATCCAATTCAGAAGTAATTGTCCATTCGAGACAGGATTAGTCATCTCAAAACGTTTTTCAAATAGGATACAGAAATTAATTTGCTAAATTTAATTAACCTATTTATTCAAAAAATGATCCCCATTTTTCATTTCACGAATATTTTTTTTAAAAAAAAATTATGATATTTTAAATATCGTAAATTTGGTTACCAAAAATTAAAAAGTGTATACACTTTTTCCCTAGTATAATTAATTATCTAATAAATATCAAATTTTAATAAGTGGGGTTAAATAAATGCCAAAGTTTATGAATCAAGCTATAAATGATGAAATCCTTGATAAATTGAGCCTTAAAAATCGATATTCCTTTGTGAATAATAATCTAATGGCTTTACTTTCACCTGAACAGTTTAATTATTTGAAAAAAGTTCAAAAATTCTGCATGAGATTTGAGAAAAAAAACAATATCACTCATGGTCCCGGTGAGGATGTTTATGATTGGATTCCTACATTTGGAGCTGAAGGATATATTACCAGAGCTCACACTTTTGAGATGATTGATATCAATTATGATTATTATGGTGCAGTAGCTGATTTTCTTCGATATCTTGCTGTAGATAATTTTGATCCTCAATTTGCCATGGGAAGTGGTGCTACTGTCTTAGCGATAAATCCTATTTATGAACACCATGAAAATATACCAGAAAGACTTGAAGCATTAAAAGATTTAGTCACTGGAGAAGCAGCTGGGTGTATATGCATAACAGAGCCCGAAAGAGGGTCTGATGCTGTACATCAACTGACAATATGCGAAGAGCAAGAGGATGGCTCCTACATATTAAATGGAGAAAAAATATATAATACCAATGCTCCTAAATCCAAATGGGCGGTTGTATATGCTACAGCTGAGAAAAACAATGGTAATTTGATGGCTCAATTCTTAGTTAATGCTAATTGGGAGGGATGGAACTGTGAACGAGTTGGAATACCTTATGTTGATAAACTTTATCTGGGTCATGAATATATAGAAAATTTAAGAGTCCCAAAAGAGTACATTTTGGGATCCGTCGGCAAAGGAAGAGAACACCTGTTTGAAGGACTCGTTCCGGAACGAATTGGCATCGCATGCGGAGCAATTGCTCAATGTTGGGGAGCCGTTTCTCATGCTGCAATTTATGTTAATATGAGAAAGCAATTTAATCAAGAGGTCTTAAAATTTCAGGGAGTAGGGTTTCTTTTAACAGATCTTTGGTCAAGAACAACAAATTTAACATTAGGATTGCTTAAGTTTTGCGAAGAATATGATAAGAAAATGGAAAAATTCGAAGATCATATTCCAGCTAATATTTCAAGAGCATTAGTCGCCTCTGCAAGTCAATTTAAATATCATTGCACAAATCTTTCAAAAGAAGTATGTTATGAAGCCGCAAACTTAATGGGCGGTGCTGGATTATCGGATAATACTTTAATGCAAGATTATGTAAACATTTCAAGAATACAAGAAATTGTTGGGGGTTCAAGGCAGATCCAACAATACATTATGAGCATGGCCCTAAGACAACTATTTAAAATGCTATGATTTCTTTTTTTTTCTTTTTAAATTTTAAATTAATTAAAATAAGTTAAACTGAGATACCAGTTTATATTTATCTAAATTTTAAGTGAAAAAGATTAGTTAACTTCTTAAATTAATATGTCAAAAAAAATAATAAAATTAAAAATAAAAAAATTTTTTACTATTTTACGAGACTGACATCTTAAATAGAGTTCTCAAGGAAAGAGACATAATATATTGCTGGATTTGACGACTACCTCCAACAATTTCTTGAATCCGTGATATATTTAGATAATCATCCATAATTGTATTATCTGAAAGCCCTGCTCCTCCCATTACATTAGCTGCCTCATAGCACACTTCTTTTGAAAGTGCGGTTGTTTGGTATTTAAATTGACTTGCAGAGGCGACCATTGCTTGACCGATATTGCGTGGGATATTTCCTTCAAATTTCTTAAATTTCTCATCAAAGCTCTCACAGAATTTCAAAAGACCAAAGGTAATGTTAGTAGTTTTCGCCCATAGATCTGCTAAAAGAAACCCTACTCCCTGAAACTTTAAGATCTCTTGATTAAATTGTTTTCTCAGATTAGCATAAATCACTGCATGTGAAAGTGATCCCCAACACTGCGCAACTGCTCCATAAGCAATCGCAATTCGCTCGGGAACAAGTCCTTCAAACAGGTGTTCTCTTCCTTTGCCGACGGATCCCAAAATGTACTCTTTTGGGACTCTTAAATTCTCCAATTTTTCTTTTCCTATCCATACTTTTGGAACCCACGGAATTCCTACTCGCTCACATCTCCACCCATCCCAATTCGTATTTATGAGAAATTGAGCCATCATATTACCATTGTTTTGTTCGGCAGTAGCATATGCAACAACCCATTTGGATTTAGGCGCATTTGTATTAAATACTTTCTCCCCATTTAAAATAAAGCTTCCATCTTCCTGTTCATCACATGTAGTTAATTGATGTACCGCATCTGAGCCTCTTTCAGGTTCAGTAATAAGGATTGCGCCTGGTGTTTGACCTGTGACCAATTCGTTTAATGCTTCAAGTCTTTCGGGCACATTTTCATGGTGTTCATAAACAGGATTTATTGCTAAGACAGTAGCACCACCTGCCATTGAAAATTGTGGATCAAAATTATCAATTGCAATTGTACGAATCATATCGGCAGCTAATCCCCACTCAGGATAGTCTATATCAATCATTTCAAAATTATGTTGTCGAGTGATATACCCTTCAGCTCCGAATGCGGGAATCCAATCATAAACATCCTCACCGGGACCATGAGTGATATTATTTTTCTTTTCAAATCTTAGACAAAACCGCTGAATCTTACGGAAGAAATTGAATTGTTCTTGAGTTAACAATGGAGTTAGATTGTTATTAACAAAGTTATATCTGTTTTTAAGATTTAACTTTTCAAGAATCTCATCATTAATTACTTGTGTATCAAACTTTTGCTTTTCAGACATTTTATTTATCCCTAAATTTTTTTATTTTTTTTATTTTTTTTTATTTATTAAAAATTAAAATTTTTGAATTAAAATTTCAATTTTAAATTACTAATTTATAATAACTTACGTTCAAATTCCTTAAATAATTTTATTTTAATTAAATATCAAAAAAATAAAATCAAAATAGAATATTATTCAAATACAATAAAAATATTGGAGAATCAGAAAATGAAAAATCGTTTTAAGACACAAGTAA
>JBHLPN010000311.1:0-3781 GCA_048939445.1 Promethearchaeota archaeon
GCCTGGTCAAGGAACTATTTTACCATAGACATGATTCCACGTTTAGGAATCAATTTTTCATTTCCTCTTTTTTTTTTCAATGATTAATGAAAAAAACAAATAATATTGAATTTTTCTGCTTAAATAACAGTTTCTAAAATCATTATTGATTAATTGAATCATTCAGTAAAAGAATCCTCTAATTATAATTCTTGCCTTAATTTAAACAAATTTATTCGGCTTTAGTATGCATGGTCAAACAGAAGTCCTTCCAATGGCATCATTCCACTCTGCGGAATATATGTTTTCTTTTTCTTTTTTTGAAGACAGGATATAAAATTTAAAAGACTTAAACATTTTTACTTAAAGGTGTTTTCAAGTTATCATAAAATTTAAACATAATTTTAGATTTTTTTTATAAGTAAAAAACAGAAAAAATCTAAAAACAGGACCTATAGCCTAGCCTGGATAGGGCGTCGGACTTCTAATCCGAAAGTCGCAGGTTCGAATCCTGCTAGGTCCGCCATTCATTTGAAGCCTTTATTTTCAAATCAACTACAACCAATTCAGATTTTGGTGAGTAATGTTTTACTATTTTTGAATTAATAGAAGTCTCAATTTCCCAGTTTAATCTTGCTAATTCTTTTTCCAGATTATTTAAAGTTTTTTCTACTGGATCTGGTTTTTCTGAGAATTGATAAAAATGCAAAATTCCACCCGATTCTTTCATTAAGAAACAAGCTACATCGATGAAATTAATTGAGTTTTCAGGCAAATTCATAATTATTCTATCTGCTTTATGGAATAAATTTTTGCCTAATTGGTTGGTTGATTCAAGAAGATCTTTAACATCAACAACTTCTAGTAATATTTCTCCTTTAATTTTGTTTATTTTAACGTTTTCTTTTAAATATTTATAGGCATTAGGATTTACATCGAAGGCATAAATTTTTACATCTTTTTTTTTAGCAATTTGTATTGAGAATGTTCCAACTCCAGCGAACAGATCAACGATTAATTCATTATTCTTTATTTCACTTGAAGCAATCCTACGTCGTTCAAAAACCAATCTTGGAGAGAAATATGTCTTCTTAATATCTAATTTAAAAGCGCAGTCATTTTCCTTATGGACTGTTTCAGATTTATCCTCACCATATAAATGTTCTAATTCTCTTAAGCGATATTTTCCTTTTATTTGACTTTTTTTCTCATAAACAGTTTCGACGTTTTTGTTTACACCTGTTATCGCTTTAGCAATCTTTTCCTTATATTCATTGAATTCTTTATCATTAATATAATTAAACTCATCAAACTCGATTACTGCAATATGTCCTATAATATCATATGACTTAGGAATTAGACCTAAATACTTATCTGGAATTTTATTTTCTAATGCTTCTTGGAGAGTTCTATATTTATAATTCTCATTAGGTATTCCTTCCTTAGAAATAAGTTCAAAACTGATTTGGTTATCTATTGCTTTAGTTATTTCATATTTGATAACTTGATTATCAAATATAGGAAATAATATATAATCATTTTCATGTAAAATTTTAAATTTTTGATTAATAATCTCTTTATTTTTAAGATTATTTTTTATGAAATTGATAAAATCTTGCGCATCTTTCTTTTCTAATCTTATATAAGGAATTTCTTGATTATTGATGTTTCCCATTTTACTCAATTATTTCGAATATTATTGAGATTTCTTTTCCAGGAGTTTTTAATTTTTCAATTAAATCACGATTTATATCGAGGGAGGATTTGGTACAGTTAATTAAGACAGTTCTATCACATTTATAAGTACTTGTACGAAATACAACATCATTTTTATCTAATAGTTTTAATTCTTTATTTCCATACCCATAAAAAGAGTCTTGGAGATTTTCTACTTGTATTGTAATTTTTACTTTACTTTGATTTTTAATCTTTTTTTTCAATTCAGGGTTTAAATCAAAACAAGCTTTTGTGGAATTAACCCCTATTATGCAGTTGCCTTTCTTTGATAGATTTTTGTCCTTAGTAATTTCTATAGTTGTATTATGAGTACTTTTAATATTTTCATGACCATATGCTTTTATTTCATCGAAAATCGTTATTGTTCATCACGCTTGAAATATTCAATAAGAGAATTAATTTCACTAAAATAAGCAATTTTTAACTTAAATTTAGATTTTAGTTTCTCAGCTAAATCTTTTATGATTTTTTTTTTAGAAAAATTTACAACTTCATCAAATTGATTAGTAAAAGTTTCAGGAATTAATATTCCACAGTTAGAATAATGAATTACAAAATGATTAAAGAATAATTCTACTTTTTGTTCGAAATTTTGATAAATTATATCATTTTCACTTGATAGATCTATTGATTCATATTGTCCCATAGGAAAGGTAGAACTTAGTTCTAATGGTATAATTCCATAAAAATCAGAGAAATATACGACATGAATAAATTTCCTAGGAATTATTGAATTAGTGTCTAATTCATCTAGCCATTTCTTAATAATTGGTGATAGATCACCTTTTACATCTAATTCAGGTAAAATTATTAAATATTTCGCATCTTTTGGAACTCTATAATTATTCTGTAGTTTTGATATATAACGATATATTAAAGGTCGGTTGACGCTTTCGGGAGAAGAGTATAATCTACCACGTGTTTTGTACAACTTCTCATTGGTTTCAAATAAAGGTAAATATGATTTAACCAATTTTGATGCTTTAACCAAAGTAGGATGATTTCGAATCCGTTGCTCAACAAGTTCCCATAAATTACCTTCTTTAATGGCTTGACGTATTGTTCTTAATTCAGAAAATGATATATATAAATTATGTTTCGCAATTAATTCAGTTCGCAATTTTCTATCGAAATTTAACATTTCCTTAGGATTATTTTCGCAACAAATAGGACAATGGCATGGAAACTCTTCTAATTCTTCTAATCTTCTTGTTCCTGTAGATAATGTAAAATATCGATTTTCCCTTGCAAATAAAATATATGCTGCAGAGTCCATTAGGTCGCATCCGCATGCTACAGCTAATGAAAAGAATTGTGGTAAACCTAATCCAAACATATGAATTGGTTTATTCCATACAATGTTTTTTTTTACATTTAAAAGAATTCTAATTACTAAATCAAATCTATAATTTAAAAGTGATTTAACCAAACCCCCAATTGCATAAACACTAAAATCTAATTTACTCATCTCAATAGTGCTTGTTTTTAATAAATCATCATATTTTGCTCCATGAATTGGTCCAAACCAATGGCAAGTATCCTTTACTCTTCGACTAATATTGTTTTTGGCTCTCTCAATAGTTATATCAACCTTCTTCTTGGCTTTGTCATAATCATCATCTGGTTGAACAGGCTCATCTAATATTACCCCAAAATCTGTGCCAATATCCTCTTGGAACTTTTCAATATCTTTAGCCTGAATTTCCAAATCATTTTTATTATACATATATTTTTGAAAAGCTCCACTATCAGTTGCGATTATTCCATCAAAATTTAAATGTGAATGGATTCCTTTTCTTAAGATATTATCTCGTATTTGAGTATTCTGATAAATGATATAGGCATTTGTAAAAACACATTGAGCACCTATTTTCTTTAGATCTGAAGTGGAAATAAGATTATTATAAGGATGAACTACAGGAAATAAGTTGGGAGTAATCATTTGATTATTATTTACAGTTAATTTCCCAAGTCTTCCTAACGCATCAAAATCAGATATCTCCCATTTCATATTTTACACATTTTTAAATTAGATACTCAATCAAAAAATTCTTCTAAACGGTTG
>JBHLPN010000312.1:0-3775 GCA_048939445.1 Promethearchaeota archaeon
TTTTCATCTGAGAACATTGATAAAAGATCATCATAGCGACCTCCACCAAATATACTTCTTATATTTTCTTTTCCAGTATCAAATACTTCATAAATAATTCCTGTATAATAATCAAGGCCTCTAACTGTTCCAGAAGAAAATGTACAATAATTAGAAAAGTCTACTTCTTTAATTAATCGCTCAAAATTAGTTATCTCAAGATACCCTTCAGATTCATAAAATGCTTCTGGAATATTTTCAAATTTCTCCAATAATTCATCAACAGATCTAGCATCCTTAAATTTATATATACCTTGCGTAATGAATTCATCTTGAAATGTATCTAATACAAATTTTTCAAACTCATCTTCTTCCATTTTATCTGATTTATCAAGTACCTTGTAAATTATAGGTATTTTTTTTTCATTTATTTTAAGAATAAATTTACATGCTGAATCCATGAATCGTCGACTATTATAATAGATTTGAAATTGTTCTGGGGTGGCTCCAAATTCAGTAAATATATCTATAATGATATTAAATATTTCAAGATCAGCATAAAGACTTTGCTCACCTAAAATATCTACATTAGGCTGAATAAAAGCACGTCGGCGTCCTCTTTGTGGTCTTTCATACCTAAAGCATGTTGGAACAGAAAACCACCTAATAGGTTTTTTTAATTCTTGACTCTTTTTAGCAACCATTCGAGCTAAAGAAGGTGTAAGTTCCGGGATTAATATAAGTCTTTCTCCTTCTTTTTTTTCGACTATAAATGATTGCTCATTAACTAATTCATCAGAAGATTTAGCTGCAAAAATTTCAACTGGTTCCAACTGTGGTGTCGCATACTCTTCATAGCCATATCTTTCTACAACGTCTCTTATGATTTCAATTATCCAATTGACTTCTAACAAATCAGCTGGGTAATAATCATCCATTCCTCTAAGTGGTTCTTTAGAAAACTTCTTAGACATCTAATTTTCGGTTTAATATAATTTAAATTAGATTTAAAAAAGAAACTTAACAAATATTTTTTTCGATTTAACAATAAGGTTTTTCTAATTTATTATATGTAAATAAATAATATTTTAATTGAACCTTAATTGTGATTTAACTAATTTTTTGGAGAGATATAAATGTCAAAAGAGGAATTCTATAATGAGATATCAAATGCAATTGTAAATTTAGACGAGGAAAAAGCAGTTAAATATGCAAATAAAGCTATACAGGACAATATGAACTTACTTGATGTTGTTGAAAAAGGTTTTGCTGCGGGAATTCGGAAAGTTGGAGCATTATGGGAAGAAGGTGATTATTTTTTACCTGAATTAATGAGAGGCGCACAAATTATGCAAAATTGTTTGGATCTATTAATGCCTCATCTCCAAAATACATTGGAAAAAATTTCAAATGGTACAGTAGTTATAGCAACTATTGAGGGAGATATTCATTCAATCGGAAAAACTATTGTAGCCACAATGTTAAGAGCATACGGTTATGAAGTTTACGATTTAGGTGCTGATGTTCCTGTTGAAAAAATTGTGGATAAGGCAATAGAGAAAAAAGCAGATATAATTGGCGTTTCTGCTCTTTTAACAACTACTATGATTGGTCAGAAGAAAGTAATAAGTCTACTAAAAGAAAAGAGTATAGTAGATAGATTTAAAGTAATTTTTGGTGGCGCTCCCGTAACAAGTGCATGGGTAGAAGAATGCAATGCTGATGGATATGCTGAAAATGCTATTGATGCAGTAAAATTAGTTAAATCTTTACTTGGGAAATAAAAATTTAATATAAGGAGGTAAAATAGGTATGATATTTCAAGATTGGTTGAAAAATGAGTCTAAGATTGTGCTATTTGACGGTGGTATGGGGACAGAACTCATTAAAAGAGGATTAGAGCCAGGAAAAGTTCCAGATTTGTTAAATATTGAAAAATCAGATACAATTGTCGAAATTCATAAATCTTATTATGATGCGGGCTCAGATATGTGTCAAACAAATACTTTTGGTTCAACTCCATTAAATCTACGACGCCATAATCTCGAAAATAGAATTAGTGAAATTATCGAGAGAGCTTTGGAAAATATCAAAAAAGCATGCCCTTCTGGAAGCTTAATTGTTGGTGATATTGGCCCAACAGGAGAATTTAGACCTCCTGTGGGAAATGCTTCAAGTGAAGAATGGTATTCAAGTTTTTCAACCCAAGCAAAATTGTTAGAAAACGGTGTAGATCTGTGGCATATTGAAACAATTTCAGATCTAGAAGAAATGATAACAGCAATTAGGGCTATTCGTGATATCTCTAAGAAACCATTAATTTCCTCAATGACATATAAAAAAACCAAAAAAGGTTTTTTTACTATAATGGGAGATTCATTAGAAAAATGTATAGAAGCACTAAATAATGAAAATGTTGATGTGATAGGATCAAATTGTACATTAGGATCCAGTGATATGCTTGATTTATTAAAGAATGCTAAAAATTTTACAGACAAACCACTTTCTATAAAACCTAATGCGGGTCAGCCTATTATTAGAGATAATAAAACTTATTATGAGCAATCTGTAGATGATTTTGCTAATGATGTTCGGGAAATGATTGGATTAGGAGCAAAAATAGTAGGAGGATGCTGCGGTACATCTCCAAAAACAATTAGTGAAATCCGTAAAATTATTGATTCTCTTTAAAAACAAATTAGCATCAGGAGTATAAATAAATGCCAATCATAAGACCAAAGATAAAAATTTTAGATGAAGAACATAAAAGAACGATCTTTGAAGAAGCTAAAATGATTCTTGAAACCCAAGGTGTTTTTATCGAAAATCAAGAAGCTGCTGAATTATTCAATCATCATGGGATTACTCATAAGGATTCTCGTTATTATATTACACCGGATTTAATTGATAAATGCTTAAGGACTGTTCCTCATGAAATTATATTATATGATCGAGAAGGAAACGAACGTATTTCACTAAAGGAAGATAATGTTAATTTTGATCCTGGATCTGCAGCAATTTTCATACTTGATGAGGAAACAGGAAATATACGAGAGGCTTTGTCAAAGGATTTTATTCGATTTTCTAAGGTGGTTGAGCAATTAAAATATATTGATGCTCAAAGTACAGCTTTAATTTACCAAGATGTTCCAAAAGAAGCACAAGATTGGCATAGATTATATCTCGCATTATCTAATTGTTATAAACCAATCATTACTGGAACATTTCGTAAAGAAAGTTTTTCAATTATGCGGGAAATTCTTTTAGCATGCAGATTATCTGAAGGGGATTTAGCTAGAAAACCGTTAGCCATATTTGATGCATGTCCCAGCCCTCCTCTTAAATGGTCTGATCTCACTACTCAATCTTTAATCGATGCAGCAAAAAGCATGATACCTTCCGAATTTGTATCGATGCCTTTAGCAGGAGCTAGTGCTCCAATAACCTTGATCGGTTCAATTACTCAACATTGTGCCGAATCTCTTGCGGGAATTGTAATTGCACAATTAACTAAAAGAGGCGCTCCTTTAATTTGGGGCGGTTCCCCTGCGATTTTTGATATGAAACAAGGAACTACACCAATGGGAGCTATAGAAACGATGATGATAAATCTTGGAGATGTTGAGATGGGCAAATTTTTGAATTTACCTACTCATGCGTATATGTCATTGAGTGATTCAAAAATACCTGACAGTCAGTCTGGTTTTGAAGCAGGTATGGGCGCTCTTTTAGCAGGATTAGCAGGTATTAATATGATTTCTGGACCAGGGATGCTTGATTTTGAATCAACTCAAAG
>JBHLPN010000065.1:0-12027 GCA_048939445.1 Promethearchaeota archaeon
GACTTAATTGGTTCTTTTCTGAAAAGAAGATTTGATATTAAGAGTGGAGCGCCTTTTTGGGTTGTAGATCAACTAGATTTTGCCTTGATGGCAATATTTTTTGTATCAATTCCAGGATTTATTTCACCTAATTTATTCTTACTCCCTGATATTTTCATCATAATTTTTCTAATAATATTGACCCCTGCAGTAAGTATTATCGCTAACACTGTCGCCTATGCTATTGGCTTAAAAGATGTCCCTTGGTAAAAGAAAGAGCAAATTGACGTTAATTCTTGAATTTACATTTAACTTTTAATGGATTATTTCTATTTTCAAAAATAATATAATTTTTAAAAATTTCATTAACTGCTTTAATATAGTCTCCATTACGCCCGATAGCAATCCCTCTATCTTCAAAAAAAAGAAAGTATATTGAGATTATTCTTTTACCAGATTGATTATCAAATTCTATCTTTATATTTTCGATATTTAAATCAGGGAAAAAACTAAATAACACATTGATAAGATTTTTTTCAATCCTTATAATTACAATCTTCTTATTCCCAATTTCTCTTCTTATAGAATCTAAATACACTTTAGAGGAAAAATAATCCTGCTTCTTAACGAAAAAGAAAATAAACTGCTTTATAACAACTACAAACGCGGGATATATTCCCTGCGTTTTTTCATAAAAATACTCTCGTAATTTAAGTTCAAAGTTTGAAAATTTTTTTTTGAATGATATTATTTGATAAAAAACCAAATCATCCGCAATCGTATAAAACATATTGTATTATTTCTCATAATCAATTTAAACTACTAAGAAATTTATTTAATTGCATAAATCTTATATATATCAACAACTTCTAAATGGTACAATTCAAATTAATTCGCAGAAGTAAGATGAAGATACCTGGTTATAAGTTTTTGGAACATACTGCTGATGTCTCAGTTGAATCTCAAGGCAGAAACTTGGAAGAAGCTTTTGAACAAACTGCCTATAGCTTAATGGAAACAATTACTCCAAGTTTAAAATCAATACCAATCGAAATTGAAAGAATCATTAATATTGAAGCAGAAGATAAGGAAGCGTTATTATTTGACTTTTTATCCGAATTTCTTTATATTTTTGATGTAGACGAACTTATTTTCAATAAAATTAAAATTCATTCTATAAAAAAGGATCAAGATAAATACTATTTAAAGGCAAGCGTTAAAGGAGGAAAATTTAATAAAAACATTCATGAACCCGGTACAGAAGTCAAAGCTATAACTTATTCTTTCATGACCATCGAAGAAAAAAAGAAAACAGTAAAAATTAATATTGTATTTGATATTTAGATTAAAATTAATGCTGCTGATGGCCTTATCCCTTTACTACTCCTACAGGAACTAGCCTGACTACTTTTTCAACAATTCCAAGATCATGACTGACTTGGACAACTTGATCAATATCCTTATAAGCACCAGGCGCCTCTTCAGCAATTACTTTCATCGAAGCTGCACGTACTATGATACCTTTTTTGCTTAGATCCTCTTTAACGCGTTCTCCCCAATATTTCTTTGTTGCTTTTGATCTCGACATCATTCTACCAGAACCATGAGCAGTAGAACCAAATGATAAATCCATAGCTTTCTTTTTACCAACACAGAGATATGAAGCAGAACCCATCGTTCCTGGGATTAATGCTGGTTGTCCTATAGATTTATAGTCAGATGGTAGATCTGGATGCTCTGGTGGAAAAGCTCTTGTAGCACCTTTCCTATGAACATTTAATTTCATTTTCTTACCATTAATCTCATGTTCTTCTATTTTTAAAATATTGTGACAAACACCATAAATTAAATGTAAATCTAAAGCGTCTGCATCCTTTTTAAAAATATTTTGGAAGGATTCTCTTATCCAATGACTAATTAATTGTCGATTTGTAAAACCAAAATTAGCTGCACAAGCCATTTGTTTTAAATAGTTCTGAGCTTCTGGTTTATCTGCTGGAACACTTGCTAATTCTCTGTCGGGCACTCTAATGTTATATTTTTTCATTGCTAGTTCAATATTGCGTAGGGCGTCAGTACATACTTGATGTCCAAGAGCTCTACTTCCTGTATGAATCATAACAGTGACTTGGTTCTTGTCATGTATTCCTAAAGTTTTAGCAATAGTCTTATTATAAATTTCATCAACTTTCTGGATTTCAAGAAAATGATTTCCACTTCCTAAAGAACCAAGCTGTTTTATTGCTCGCTGTTTTGCCTTTTGTGAAACTAAGCTAGCATCAGCATCCTTTAAACATCCATTTTCTTCTAAATGTTTAAGGTCTTCTTCAAAAGCATAATCATTATCCAATGCCCAATTCACACCATTATTTAAAACGTTATCTAAATCATTATAACTTATATTTAACTTACCTTTTGATCCTAAGCCTGAGGGGATATTATTAAAGATTGTATTTAACAGATTTGGAAGTACTCCCTTAATGTTATTAAGAAATAAATCCGTCCTTAATAATCTTACACCACAATTAATATCATATCCAACACCGCCAGGAGAAATCATTCCATTCTCAGCATCTGTCCCAGCAACACCCCCTATACAAAATCCGTATCCTTGATGAGCGTCCGAAAGAGCAATGGCATGTTTTTGTATGCCAGGTAAGCAAGCAACGTTACATATCTGATCTAAAGTGCGATCTAACCGTATTTTTTCCAAAATATAGTCATTAGCATAAATTTTTACTGGGACTCTCATCTGAAATTTCTCGATATTTCCTTTAATCCGTGTCATTAAGGTTTTTGGAGGAATCTCATAGATATTGTCATCAATTTTATTGACATTCATACTAAAATTATAAGTATAACAGTTTTCAAAAAGATTTTCATTTAGTTGTATAAAATGTCAAAAAATAGAGTATCTATTAAAAAAAGTTTAATATGATGAATTTATAAATTAAGCCTTTATATCTATATAGGAAAGCAACTCTAATTTGTCAAGATTATTTATTATCCTTTGAATCTCTGTCTCTGGACGACCTGTTTTTTCAGCAATATCTGCTATTGTATGAAAACCATCGGCTAAATGTGCAATTTTATACTCATCTTTTTCTAAAAAGCCCTGCGTTATGACTTGTTTTGGTAATCTTTTTGCTGTCCATTCTGGTTTAACATCCCTAACTTCACGTAAATCAGCCTCTGATAACACTAAGCCTTTCTTCGCAATTCGTTTCTGGGATTTAAGAAAATCCTTCTTGAAAATCAGTAAAATCGGAAGTTTTAACTGGATCTCAGCAACCCTACCATTCTTCAATATATTATCAATAATCGGCTCAAAATCACGAAAGATACGGACGTCTCCTGACCACTCATCAAGTTTATCTCCATATCTGCCGACAAACCCATCAATTATCTCAGTTAAAGCCTTATGGGTAATCTTAGCATCATCATTCTTATCAGCAGCAGCAGTACACAAGACACCCTCCTTAAAAACCAATAACAGATAGAATATCTGCATATCTATCACTTTCAATTCGCCACTACCTTTAGAGAATTCGACACTAAAATCCTTTAATGCTGTAAGAAAGCCGCTAACTAAATCTTGATTAAACTCAATTGTCCCGTATTTACGATGGATTAAACAAATCCCTGTGTACTGATGAATGAGGTAAAAATTATGTAAGATTTTAATCACTTTGTATTTTTACATACTTTTTATGAATAATAACAATCTTAATATTTATAATTTCTGCTATAAAGAGCCCAACTTTGTATTGAAAAAATTAAAAAACTAATACTTTAATTTTTGTATTTCAGAAATTCTTTAAATTCTTTAGTAGAATGATCTAATTGATTTTGGTCATTTATAATTACCTTAATACCTTTAATAGCCTTTTCCTTTAATATTTCGCAAATCTCATTGTTAAAAATAGCCTTCTTAGCCAATTCAACACTTTCCATAAACTTATCATAATTTTTTCCTTGATCCCTCATGAAATAAGCAAAATTTTTAGTGTTTAGAATGGAATCATCGTTGTCATGTGTTGTTTGGAAGTTTATAAGCTCTAGTCTCATCTTTTACGAAAAGATGAAAATTTTAAATTATGACGAAAATTTCATAAAAGTTTTATATAAAATGGTCTTAAACCACATACCGAAATCTAATTAGAATTTTCTAACTCATAAAATTATGCAATATATGATAAAAGGAGGGATACCCAATGGCTTATGTTGTATGTATGGGAAGCTTCCCATCTCATGTTGGAAGGGAAGTTGGAAAAGCCTTTTTAAAACTTGAAAAATTGCCTGATTTTGTAGAAATTGAGCATGTTTTTAACACAGCGGCGGGCGATTATACATTTTTCTCTATTTTTAAGATTGAAGATGAAAGTAAATATTTTGAAGGTTTAAAAGCAATTACTAAAAGATTCTCTCAATATATGGACATAGCGGGCTATAAATATACTCTATATCCAGTATTAGAAGCCAAAGATGCCCTAAGCATGATTGGTCTTGGTTAAATTATAATTTAATATTACAATTCAATTTTTTTTTCTTTCTTTATAAATTATACTAAAGTTGCTGTAACTCATTTTTAGTTATGATAGATACATATTTTTTAGGATATTTTACCGATCTGAATTAAAATCATCAAGAGAACTTAAAGACCCACCATACATAGAACAAAGAGTGCAATTTGAATCTACTTCTACACAAAATCTACAATAAGGACATTTCATATAAACCGTTTTATAAAAAAACATACCACTTAATCTACAATACCCTATTTAAATTACCTTATATTTTAGAGCTCACCAAATAAAAATGGATTATTATCTGATATAGACATTATTTTATTTTTTCTTCCTCCAAAAATATTTTTAAGTTCAATAATAATAATTTTCTTTAATACTGATGTATTAAATTAATCAGAATTATAAATATTAAAAAAAGATCTAATATGAATCATTATATTTTCCTTGTAACTGTACCAAATTTAGAACAAGGTAAAAAAATAGCAAATCTTTTAGTTGAAAGCAAACTCGCTGCATGTGTGAACATCATTCAAAACATTTTTTCTATCTATAGATGGAGAGATAAAATTGAACAAGATAATGAGCATTTATTACTTATCAAGACTATTGAGGAAAATAGTGAATCTATAATTCAAAAAATCAATGAAATTCACAGTTATGACACCCCAGAATGTATTGGATTTAAGATCGAAAAGGGTTCTGAGAAATATTTAAATTGGATTACTGAAGTAGTAAAATAATGCTAAATTTGATTTTCTAATATTATGACAAGTATTTTTCAAATAGATTGGATTTTTGTTGATGCAATCATTATTATTTTATTACTTTTATTACTTTCTGGCGTAAAGATATTTAAAATTACTCATCGATGGCGTAATTCTTTTTCAAATCAATCTTTAAAATATAAAATTTTCTCTCAACCGCGTGATAAGGCTAAAAATCATTTTATTCTAACAAAAAAGTGGTATTTGACTTGGAATTCGACCCTAAAGGAAAGTAATCTTCCTTATATTCTTTTATTTAGAAAGAATTACAAAAGAAAGGTTTTGATGGCTTTAGCAGAAGGATTATGTAGTTATGGCTTTATCGTTATAATTATAAAAGCGAAATTTAAGCGTCTTCCTGATAAAGCTAAATTAGAAAAAGCCATAAATGATGAGTGGGATTTACTTATTTCACTTATTATAGATGAAGTGAAATTAACAGAAGTTATATTAAATTTTAAATATATAGTTATAAATTTTTCAAAATCAGTTATCTCTCATAAAGTTATTTTATCAGATGCCAATAATTTGGGGATTATATTGATTAACCCCAAACCAATTAAAGAGGATTTTTTTAATCACAACGATTACATTAAAAATAACGCCTCAAGTGCTTTAATATATGCAATTTTTAGTAGTAAATCGAATTTATTCTTAAATAATAGACATTTAAAGAAATTTCAAAAAGAAATTACTTCTCAAAAATCTAACAATTTGAAATATTTAACCATAAGGAAAGCCACATATTCTTTTAAGTATTATGAAACAATTTTATTAGGAATGATAATTGATATTATAGAGAATAAATTACTAAAATCAAAAACCTAATTTTGGGTTATGAAAAAAGAAAAAATTTTAAGAGAACATAACGAAATAATAATTTATTCTAAGGAAGATTGGGCTCTCTTAAAAAATAAAAGGGACACTGCGATTTCCTTATTAGAAATGTTCGTTAGAGAAGGGTTTAATCCATACGTCCATGGCAGTATTGCTCGTGGTGATATCCATGAGAATAGTGATATTGATATTATCTTTTTCCAACAAATACCGTCCTTTCAAATAGAACTTATTTTAAATAAAAATGGGATCAAAAATTATTTTAGAGAGATAATTATGGCCACTCCCTTAGATGCTCTAAAGCTATATATCTATTTAAGTGAACTAGAATGCATTACAATACCATTATCAAAATTAGGAAAAAAAACTATGGAATTTTATGATTTTGGTGGTAAAATAGATATAAATCAAATGCAGTTAGATTTGAGAGTGAGTGGTATAGATAAAAGATTAGTATTAATCAAACCAAATCCTCAAGGACATGAAGAATTTTCTATAATTGGCAATGAAGCTAATGCTGCGAAAGAAGTAGGAATTAGTATTGATACGTTAAATGAAAGAAAAAAGGTGCTTTTAAGAAGAGAGAAGTATGGAAGAACCGGAGTATTTTTAAAAAAGCAAATTCAGATTAACGAAACTACTGAACAGGTTTTAAAAAAATTGGCTGACAAGAAATCCATTATAAGAAAAAAACTATTAGAATAATGAAAAAGGTAAAAATAGCGAAATCAGAATACGAAACTTATTTTATAAAAGGAATGGGCATTCCTAAAGGATGTAAATATTGTTTAAATGGAAGTAAAGTAGTTTTATTTTTAAATGGTATCTGTCAAAAACCAGATCATTGCTATTGGTATTGTCCAATTTCAGAAGAAAGGAGAGGGGAAAATCTAACTTTTGCTAACGAAATAGAAATTAATACTAAAGAAGAATTACTTCAAGAGATTAATCTGATTAATGCAAGAGGAATGAGTATCACAGGGGGAGAACCACTTTCAGAATTAAATCTTGAAAAAACAATCGATTATATTAAATATATTAAAGGGATAGAAGGAAAAAAGTTTCATATTCATTTGTATACAAATGGTCTTAATTTTAATGAAAATATTGCAGAAAGACTTTCTCTTGCCGGATTAGATGAGATAAGATTCCATCCTGCAAGAAAAGATTGGGCTAATATTAAGAAAGCTTTAAATAAACAAATGAATGTAGGAGCAGAACTTCCAGTCATCCCTGGATATGATAATGTGAAATATCTCGAGGATTTAATACGTTATTTGGATAATATTGGTGCAGATTTTATCAATTTAAATGAATTCGAATATTGCTTTCCTAATAGTCAATCGCTTAAAGATCGAGGTTTCATTTTAAAAAAAGATTCAATTGCCGCTGTAGTTAATAGTCAAGAAACAGCCATTAATCTAATTCGAAAATTAGGACCTGAAATTTCTATAAAAATGCATTTCTGTTCAATAAGGGCTAAAGATTATCATCAGCTGAAGAATCGATATATTCGGAGAGCTAAAAATATTAAATTACCTTATGAAGTTATTACTAAAGAAGGACTTTTACTGTTTGCTCAAATAGAGGGAGAAGAAAAGCAACTGGATGACTTTTATGAAATTTTATTAGTTGATTTAAAAATTCACGAAAAATTTATATCCTATGACAAGAAAAATATTAAATTGCCTTTTTATATTTCAATTGAAGATCAAGTCATATCTGTAATGGAAAAGATTGGCTTAAAAGGTTATATCATAGAAATGACACCATTTAGACATGCAAAATATAGCCAAATAACAGAAAAGACTCCTATTAAATTATTTAAAAAGGAATATGGTTTCAATGGAAATTCAAAAGGTAAGTATTAAAGATTTAAAGCAGATTGTAAGTCTTGAGAGACAAATTTTTAAAAAGAATGCATTTTCAAAGGATTTGATGGAGAACTTAATAAAAAATAATGCACTCTTTTTAAAATTAGAAATCGGAAAAGTTAAAAAAAAACTAATTGGTTTCATTATAGCTATAAAGGATAAAGAGGATAGGGCAAATATCATTAATTTTCTTATTAAACCAGAATTTCGAAATAAAGGTTTTGGTTCATATCTTCTTCAAAAAACAATAGATCAAATAAAAGAAATAAGGGAAATTAAAAAAATTGTGTTAAATGTCCAAATAAGTAATTCTACAGCAATTAAATTATATGAAAAATTCAATTTTAAAAGAAATCCCACAATTCTGGAAAACTATTATCAATCAGGAGAAAACGCCTATTTTATGGAATTAGAAATCGAATCTCTATAAACTAAAACTTATAAATAAATTCTATTATAATTTGTGTAAATATCAATTTAATAATTTTAGATGAATTTAAAATAAAAGGTGTCTATTAAGAGTGGCTCCACTAGATAAAGAACTAGAAGATGAAATAAAAAGAGGCGTTACACTCCAAAAAGTCGATGAAGCAGAATTAAAGAGGAGAGAAGAAGAAAAAAGGAAGCGCATGGAAGAATTAGAAAAAGTAAAAGCAGCTTTAGGAGAAAAGTAAAGAATTTTTATATATCTAATAGAGTTAGGTTTTATCTTTTTTATTTATTTTATTTTTCTTTGGAATATTATTCAATTTAAATTAAATCAAGCTTTTCTTATATTTTGAATTAATTATAAATAAGTATAATTCTTTGAGGAGTCAGTTTTAGGATTTGAAAATTCTCAATATGGATCAAAAACATGGAGATATCACTGTTAAGACAGAGAATCTTAACGATTTGTGGTCACTATACAATATTATAAATAAAGGTGATATAGTTTCTTCCCTAACTCAAAGAAGGGTTGTTCTTAAAGAAGGAACTAAGGGTGAACGCAAATTAATGAGATTAACTTTAAAAGTTGAAGATGTGTCTTTTCATGAATTCTCAAATCGTTTAAGGATAAAAGGTAAAATTTTGGAAGGTCCTGAAGACTTTGTTAGCTTTGGAACTTATCACACGTTTAATATAGAAGTATCTAACAAGGTAACAATAATTAAAGAAGATTGGTTAAAAAACGAATTAAAACGACTGAGAGAGGCTTCAAAATTCGAATCCAACTTCATTATTATAATTACCGCAATTGAAACAGGGTTAGCGACGTTGGCACTTATTACAAATTATAGTCATAAAAGAATTGCATCTATAAAAAAAAATATACCTGGCAAAAGATATAAACAAACCTATCGAAATCAAGCATTAGAGGAATTTTTTGGAGATATACAAAAAGTAATTATAGAAAATATTAAAAATATCGAGGTTGATTTATTAATTTTTTGCGGACCTGGAAACACTAAATATAATTTCGTAAAATTTCTTAAATTAACTCCTGATTTTAATTATAAAGGAAATATTGAGACTTGTGATGCAAGTTCTGGAACCGAAAGCGCAATTCGAGAAACTTTAAAATCAAAAAAGTTAGCTAAACTTAAAAATAAAATAAAAATTCTACAAGAAGCAGAAAAGATCGAAAACATAATGACACAATTTGCGGATGATGCTGATCTTATTGTTATTGGTGTTGATGAAGTATATGAAGCCTCTGAAAAAGGAGCAATTAAAGAATTATTGATAGCTGATGTATTAATTAGAGGTTCTTCTAAAAAGAATAAATTAAAAATTGAACAAATTATCACTAATGTTGAAGATACTGGTGGAGAAATCAACATTATGAGCACAGAAAATATTACTGGTGAACAACTAGTAGGTTTAGGTTCAATTATTGGAATTTTACGATATAAATTATAAAAAGTATCTATGACTACTGAAATTATTTATGTGAATGAAAAATCAGGGATTCCCTTATCTGGAGTAGATTTTATCGGTATAATCGATAGAGGGACTAATGTTATTGAACTAAAGCCTCTAACCTTATGCAACCTAAAATGTAAGTATTGTTTTGTAAGCGCTGGAGCTTATGAAACGAATTTTATAATCGATCCTAACTATTTACTTAAAAAATTAAGAGAAATTATTGAGGTTAAAGGACATTATCAAATTGAAGTTCATTTTGCTCCGTATGGAGAAATTCTCCTTTACTCTAAATTATTCGATTTAATTAAGGAAATTTGGACTATAAAAGGAATCGAAACTATATCATTACAGACAAATGGTCTATTACTTGATGAAGAAATTATTAATCAATTAGAAGAAGCTAAAATAACTAGAATAAATATTAGTTTAAATTCACTAACATTAGAAAAAGCTAAGTATCTATGCAACAGTAAGAATTACGATTTAGATAGCCTAATTAAAAATATATCGCTTATATTGGATACTGCAATTGATGTGTTAATAGCACCCGTCTGGTTTCCAGGAGAAAATGATGAAGATATTGAAGACATCATTAGATATGTAATAGCATTAAGGAAAAAAGGTTATTCCGAAAAGAAAATTCAAATTGGCATCCAAAAATATTTGATATATAAAACAGGAAGAAAATTGAAGAAAATCAGACCTAAAAGTTGGGGTTATTTCTATAATCAATTATCTAATCTTGAAAAAAAATACAATATTAAGTTAAAATTAGGTCCGCATGATTTTGGAATTCATAAACGGAAAAATGTTACATCTTTAAATGTTAAAAAAAATGATTCTTTAAAACTAAAAGTTATCTCTAAAGGGCGTTGGAACAGAGAATTTATTGGCAAAATAGATGATAATTATGGTATAAAGGTCCTCTTAAACAAACCAATCATATCTTCTGAAAAATTTATTGGGAAAGATATTGAAACAAAAATTATAAAAGCTAATTATAAAGATAATATTTTAACAGCATTCTTTTCAATATAAACTTAAATATTAAAAAAATTATATTAATCAAAATAAGCAAATCATAAATGAAATTTATCATATTCTTTAAAAAATAATGAAGTGGGATTGAAAATGAGTCCAATTATAACCCATGAGGATGAATTAGAACTTGCTAAAATGGAAAAAGAATTAGTCTCTCAATTTAAGAAATTGGCCAAATCACAGAGTGCACTTATTAGTTCTCAAATAAGATATGCAGAAAATATTTCTAAGGCAAATATTAATAGAGAAATGCTAAATCGAACTTTTAGAGATGTATTAAAGCAAATGCAGACTCTTGCTCGAGAACATAGATCAAACATTAAAGATGAGGAAGTAAATTTGTATAAAGATATTATTCAAAAAAATGATAGTTATATCCAAGCAAACACTAAATATTTAAATGCTATTAAAGATCTTGCTGTACAAAAAGAGTATTTAGTTCAAAAAAAAGAAGAATTTGTCGATGCCTTAGCGGATGTTGCTAGCAAGAGATCTATCGTAATAAAAAAAGCATTAGATGTTGAAAAAGCGAAAAATAAATTAATTGATGGGGATAAATTAAATATCCTTGATCAACAATTAAATGATGTTCAAAGAGATTTTGATAGGGCTCGAGAAATATTTATAAAAAAAATATATCAATTCACTGAAGTAAGAGACGAAATAAATTCTCTCTGGATTAAACTAAAAGACACTATTAGTGAATTGAGCTAGATAAAACATTCCTTTGCATTTTTATATTTTCAAAAAAAAAAAAATTAACCATAGACTTAAATTTATTAAACAAAAATCCATTAAATTAATAGAAAACATAAAAAATAACTACATAAAAAGAGTTAAAATGTGTGCTGAAGAATTTGCAAGTTTCTTAGATAGTACTCGAAAAGCACCATTGGAAGAAAAATTAAATGCATTTGGGGATATCATTGAGAAAATAATGTCAATTGTTTTACGGATCCCCGATTTAGTTGATCAGTCTCTAGGTGCTGTAAATGAGAAAGTATCAAATTTACAAAACCAAATAAATTCTCTTAACAATCAAATGATATCATTAAGATCTGGAGGAAGCCCAGCAGCACCAACTCCCACAGCATC
>JBHLPN010000066.1:0-1676 GCA_048939445.1 Promethearchaeota archaeon
AA
Source organism: Promethearchaeota archaeon (assembly GCA_048939445.1). Lineage (GTDB taxonomy): Archaea > Asgardarchaeota > Lokiarchaeia > Sigyniarchaeales > SOKP01 > Loki-b32. Next base: position 3 of record JBHLPN010000066.1, read on the forward strand.
TTCCATTTTTACTAATAGATCGAGCAGCCTGCCAATTATGTTTCCTTGGTAGTCCTATCGTTAAATCTGTTCCTGGAGCAACAAATTTTAAATATTTATATTGCTTTTTGTTTAAGAAATTACATCTAACTTCGAGGTTCTTGATATGAATCTCCCATGCTGAAATTGGATCTTGATTTTTTACTCTACAAATATCAAAGATAATATCCCATAATTTAGATAGTCTGCCTTCTTTTGGTAAATTTGAAAAAAGTTTATCAGCCCAACCTTCTATTGGAGCTGTAATAACTAAGTTATTCATTGCATCTTGATGACGTAAATCTTTGAAGGGTTTACTGTGCTTTATGTAGGATTGAAGTGTGGTCATAATTAAGTTAGTATCTTGTTCCTTTAGGAGATCTGGGTTAAAAGCAACGATAAATAACATAGCATCACCACTTTTAGCAAACTCATATTCTGCTTTAGGTCGCCATATGGGAAATTCTTCGAAAGAATCTCTTGGAGCATGTTGAAATCGAATTAATTTTAATTGATCATCATCCCAAAAAACTTCTACAAATCTCGCTCCCATTTGATATGCTTTTTTAGTAATTAATCTTACTAAAGGAGCTAATTCTATTGGAGCTCCGTAATTATAAGGTGTGGTTCCTATCAGTAAGCGTTGACCTGGTTGTAAATTAAGACCTACACGTAATATTACTTCAGCATATTTCTCTAAATTTTGTTCAAATTCTGAAGACACTGGATTCACATATATTTTTAATAATTATTAAATATTTTATCTTGTCTAAAATCTTTTTTAAAATTATCTATTTAGGACTATTTTTAAATTGGATTAAAAATGGGAAAACAAAACGAAATTACGGAACCCTCAAACCTATTTAAAAAAGATGGTTCTCTTGTACAACGTGGGTGGGCACGAAAACCAATATTGAAATATAATAAAGAAAATATTGGTAAGGGATGGTTCCGCATAAAAGAATGGGATCATTATTCAATTTTGAATAAACAGTTTGGATTTCAACTTACTATTGGAGATATTGGATATCTTACACAGATGAGTTATGTATGGCTTGATTTCGAAAACAAGAAAAGGGATGGGAAAGGTGTATTTAAATTTTTTACAAAATCTAAACTATTACCGTTAAGTTCATTAGAAGATAGTAAAATTGAATTTCCAACAAAGAAATTTAAAGCTACAATATCAAGGAGTAAGGATAAACGCATGATATCAATTGAGGATCCGAAATTTCAAGATAAAGGATTCAGAGGGACAATTACTCTTGAAGATTATCCTAAAATGGATAATACGGTGGTTGTTACAGGCTATCAGGAAGATCCTAGACTATTCTATTACAATCATAAGATTAATTTTATGCCTGCTGAAGGATCGATTCAGATTGGTGATAAAGATTACGTATTTAAGCCTGAAACTTCTTTTGGTCTCATGGATTGGGGACGTGGAATTTGGCCTTATCATACACATTGGCTATGGGGTTCTGCTTGTGGGATTGTAAATGGTGTCCCAGTTGCTTTTAATATAGGGTATGGATTTGGAGATTTATCAACTCATACCGAAAATGTCATCTTTTATGATGGAAAAGCTCATAAAATCGAAGATGTAACCTTTAACCATGAGAATCGAGATCCCACAAAACCTTGGAGTTTTACTAG
>JBHLPN010000066.1:1776-4926 GCA_048939445.1 Promethearchaeota archaeon
GGAAGTTGAAGATCTAGTTGGTGAAGCAGATCCTAATCAAGCACACTTAGCTATTGCTGAATTAGAAAGGATGGGTAAAGTAAAAGCTGTTATTACTCAAAATATTGATATGTTACATCAAAAGGCAGGAAGTGGGCAATATGGAGCGAAAATTTACCAGCTACATGGAGAGTATGGAAAACTTCATTGTGTTAAATGCAATAAAGAATTCCGTTTTGACGAAATCGACACAAGAAATGTAGAATTTCCTGTGTGTGAATGTTCTGGATATATCAAACCGAAGGTAGTTTTATTTGGAGAATCCCTGCCTTACGGTGTATTAGACGGTGCAATGGCAGAATGTACAAATGCAGATTGTCTAATTGTTGTAGGTAGTTCTCTTTTAATCTCACCTGCCAATTTTATACCATCCATAGCTAAACAATATGGTGCTCAACTTATTTTTATAAATCGAGAGAATACAATTATGGATGAACTAGCTGATGTGTTTCTAAAAGGTAACGCTGGAGAAATTTTTACTGAATTACTTAAGATAATTAGTTCTTAATATAATATTTAGAAATTAAAGAAAAAGTTTGAATTCATTCAACTTTTTTGATTTCTCTATGTTCCTTAGTTATTAAAAATCTGATAATTTCAGTGATATTTTTTATTCCATGATAATCTTTGATAGCTTCTAATTTATCAAATATATCTTTTTCAATAGAAATATGGAATTCATGTTTTTCATTTTCCATTAGTTATTTTCTTAATATTTTTGTTTAATAATCTTTCTATTTTTGGATTATATATGGATCTATCGGGATAAAAAATGGATAACTTTTTATATTACTTTACCATTATAGGATTTGCAAAATTATTACATAGAGATTCTGTGATAAAAAATACTTTTTTAATAGCTTTATATCTTAGAAACTCGGGGGGTTTCATTTATTCACCTCTTCTATAATATTTTGGAATAGAAACAAAATTCAATAGAGTTAAAAAATAGGAAATGATTGAAATTATATTAGCCATCTTCGGGCTTGTCGGCGGAATCATTCTCATTATTTACGCTAGTATAAAAGCCGTTAAACACTCTGCTATTTTAGCATTTGCTCTAGGAGTATCACCCTTAGTAATTGGAGTAACATTGGTCTCTATTGGAACGGATATTTCAGAGATATTTAATTCTATAATATCTTGTGCTTTAGGTCATGGTGATATTGATGTTGGTGATTCTGTGGGGTCTGATTTAACACAACTTACCTTAATATTTGGAATATTACCATTAGTTTCAGGAGCAATTTATATTCATAGAAAGGATATAATTATTTTAGGTGCAAGTGAAATCTTGTCATTAATTGTTATTTATTCAGTAGTGGAAAAAGGCTATTTTACTAGATTAAACGCAATTCTTATGGTGGGAAGCTTAGGTATCTATATTTGGCTGATTTATAATGCTAATAAAGAAAGCATTTTACAACGAGTGGAGATGATCGAAAAAATAGAAGCTCCTAGAAGAAAGATCTTTCATCTTTTAATAGCAGCAGTTGGATTTGGAGGAGTTACATTAGCATCATTTATGATCGTTGAATCTGTCATAGTTCTTTCAAGACTTTTAAATGTTCATGAATATATCATAAGTTTCTTCATTGTTGCGGTGGGTACTTCACTTCCAGAACTAGCCGTTGATATCAATGCTTTAAGATTAGGGCACCACCAAATTGCTATTGGAGATATTGTAGGTTCATGCATAGTTGATTCTACTTTATCAATAGGGATTGGGCAAGTTCTTTTTCCACAAACTGTAACGGCAGCGCTGGCTGTTCCTACAGTTTTATATACATTAATATCAAGCTTTATTGTTTTCACTATAATTGCTACAAGAAAAAAAGTTGATAAAAAAGCAGGAATATTATTTATCGCACTTTACTTTGCATCCTATGTCTTTCTATTTTCCTTTTGGATACGAGTGTGATTTTTTCTCCTCAAAACTCTCTTTAAACTGGCATATAAAATTTACATAATACACATTGATTAGCCCTCAATCTCCTTTCTGGTCCTAAAATTATTAATCTTTCACTCATATCTCCGCCACATTTAGGGCAGCTTTTAGCGAAGTTCTCTTTGATTGAATTCAAAACTTTTTGTATTCCTTTTTCTAAATTTATTAATTCATTGGCATTGTGGATGATTTTACCGGCTGAAATCATACCAATCCCCTTAATCCATGCTAACTGTTCTGGTTTAGACTTTGCAATCTCTTCTATAGACTTCACACCAGCATTAATTAACCTTTCAGCTGCCGTTGGACCAATGCCTCGAACTCGAATTAATTCTTCAATCAAGAAAATCTTTTTACATTGCTAATTTTGAACCTAATTATATATTATAATGTTAATTAGTCAAAATAAAATTTAAGTTGGAAAAAAAAAAAAAAAGAAAATATTTAGATATTTATTTCTCTAGCTGCCTCCCCACGCCACTATACATCCAATAGCCACTGATGGCAGCTAAGACTATACCAATCGGGAGGATAATGTACCTTATATAGGGAATATAAGGAGTTAACCAATTTGAAAAGAAAATTGTATACATAAATCCAATTAACCCAAGAACTCCGTAAATAACAAATTTCCATTTCTTTTTCAGTTGTTCATCTTCAAATTTCTTATAAATCTGAAATGATAAATATAACAAGGGTACAATTGTAAATATTGTTACTCCCAAGAATACGTAGAGAAAGAAAGGTAATGCCCAAACTGGTGCCCAAGAAGTACCAGAATTAAGTTCGACACCCCAATCTGGCCCTGCTAACACAAAAAAAAGCATACAAAACATATAAATGCCATATCCAATAAAGATCATCAATTGTTTAGTCGTTGTAACAATTTTTTCTGATTTTAATAAAATTAAATTAAATACCACAAAGAAAATAGGTGCATAAAAGGAACCGAAATTGGTTAAATAATTCAAAATCAGAACTAGGGGTTCATATGCAATGGGACCATAAATGAAATTAAAAACAATCCCTATTGCAGCAGAGATATAAAATCCCGCGAATATTAAGTTTAATCTCTTCCTATCTCGTTTAAGAATTCGATAAGCTAAATAAACAAACCACGCAAAAATGAGTGCTTGAGCAACATAAATCTGGAGAATTCGTAC
>JBHLPN010000066.1:5026-10192 GCA_048939445.1 Promethearchaeota archaeon
AATAGACCACTTGGTTCTTCTCCCATTTTACACTTTCCAACTCCATTCTTATTATGTCATATTATGGATATAAGTTCATCCAAAATGGCATTTTTAATAATTATATTTAAATTTGTATCTTATTGTTTTTTTAACTTTTCGATTTTTTATCTTTTTCTTGTAATTAAACATTCTTCTTAATAAAGTTCTCAGCTACCTTACTAGTCTTTTTCCATAATCCTTTGCACTTTCAAACAATTCTGGGCTTGAATATTGAAATCTTAAAATGAAGTCATTAAATAATGTATTATAAATCTCATTTACATCTTTACTTTTGTTAAATATTTCAAAACAATATATTAAATCAAGATCTTTTGTGGTTTTCTCTAATTGGAATCTACTTATTTTAAACTTTTTTGAAGGAGACCTATTAAAAATATGTTCAATATCCATACCAACTAAAACAGATAATCCTTGAAACAAGAATATATCATTAAACTCATCCACTACATTTTTATTTACATCTCTCAATGACCTCTTGTCATATAAATTAAGAGTGAGGATTATGACATCAAGCTTCTCTATCCTCTCAAAATTATTAATTAGATTTTCAAGGTTTTTTTCTAGAAATACCCTAATCTTAATTGGAACTTGTTTAAAAACTATTAAAAATTCAAAAATATCATCAGAAAGAGTAGATTCTATAGCATGTTTGTTTAGATTCTCTAAGAAAATTTCTTTTATAGATTCTATATTTCCAATGATTCCCATCCGCAAGCTATAGCTAATTTTCTTCAATGATATTCATTCCAAAAATAATTATTATTGTTCTTAATTTTCTATTATTAAATTATTTTAATAAATCATTTTAGTAGAATATTTTGTTTACATAATGATTACAAACTTATCACTATTGGAATTTTAATGCTACGCGTTTATTTTGAATTAATTTTTATGGTTATTATCTGGAGTTTTTCATTTGTAATTGTAGATATCGCTGTAGAATTCATCCCTCCATTGTCTATCGCATTATATCGATTTGTAATAGCGTCGTGTACTTTTCTACTGATCGATATTTATTTTAAACTCAAAAAGAATAAGGAAAAAAACTCAATTAATAAAACAAGTATAAATAGTAAATTTTCGAAAAATGATTGGATTTTGATGATTTTTGCAAGCTTTACAGGAATATCTTTATTTTTTCTTGCTCAATATTCCGCAATTCAAGTAATAGGGCCTTCACTCCCCGCTTTATTTGTTTGCTTAATAACACCAGTTATAATAACAATTCTCGCCTTAATCTTTTTCAAAGAAAAATTAAACACTTTAAAAATTTTGGGTTTTACAATCGCCACAATTGGAGGTTTTCTACTAGTAACTGGAGGGGATATTAATACACTTACTCCAGAATCTCCTAATTTTCTTGGGTATTTATTTGCATTAATAACACCAATATTATGGGCAATATATTCTACATTAACAAAAAAAATTTCTAAGACAAGTTCTAGCAATACAATGAATAAGTACATCGCCTATATTGGCACATTTGAGCTTATTTTTTTTGTGTTAATTAATGGTGAGCTTCTTATTTTTATTAATAACTTTTTAAATGTTGCGTTATTCCTCTGTGCTTTGTATTTAGGCTTGGGCTGTTATGTCCTAGGCTATTATATATGGCAGAATTCTCAAAAGGCTTTAAAGTCATCAAAAGTTGCTTCGTTCTTATATATTGAACCATTCCTTACATTATTGTTTTCTTTATTACTTCAAAGGAGTGAAACAATTGTTCTATGGAATATAATTGGTGGATTTATAGTGTTAGTCGCTGTTCTGATTATTAATTATGAAAAAAAATAGAGAAAAAATAAATTAGGTTATTCTAATTTTAAAAGTTTCTTTGTCCAGCTAGGTAAGATAAAACCAATATAGTAAAATGTACTTGCTAACATCATTAATGTTCTAAATATTATCAATGTTGCAGGAGTTAACGGGAGAAATCCATCTCCAATTCCACCAATCGCAAATAAATTGAATGATAATAGTAGAAATCTCCCTTTCCATACCAAAATGGGATTGTCTTTTTCTTTTAACGAAGCAAGGGCAAAATCATTTCCTGTAATAGTACTAAAAAGTAGAGAAAAAGCAAGAAAACCTAAAACAAAACCTTTAAATGAGATATCAATTGCACTATCTTTAATGCCTATTAATCCTTGTACCGGAGCCCCTACAGCAAAGAATAGAAAATAAAACAGATATATGTAAAATACTATTGATAAACATATAATTACCCAAGTAACAACACGTTTCCATTTCTGATGTAGAGCAGGCATATAAATTTGAACCCATGATAATAAAGCTATCGGAACACCTAATGTTCCCAATAAAACATAAACGGGATATATAATTTCTTCTCTTGTGATTAACCAATATATATATCCTAAGCCACTAGGGTACCAGGGAGACATAGTGAAGATTATAGCTAAAAAGAAATAAAATAATACCCTTTGCTTAGTTTTGAGGTATTTGTAGAGCACAATTCCACCATATAACCAAGCTATTGCAACAGCTAAAAACCCAAAAATTCCAGATAATTGGGATAATTCATCCAATGGCACTTGAAATAACATTAGATTCACTTTAAATTGTCTAAGTTTGTTTTTTTGTTTATTACCGAGTTATGTTTTTCTATTAATAAATATAGTTAATATTACGATTAAATTCTATTTACTAATATACGAATAACCATCTATTTAACAAAAAAGCATATATAGATATTATTTATATTAGAGTTAAAATAATTATTCAGAAATAATTACAGTTTTAAGGTGAATATAAAATGCCTAGGCGTTATTATGCTAAATCTAAGAAGACCTATGCCAAAGATCAAACTTTTGAACAAGATCAAGTAGGAGAAGAAAAAGAACGCTTTTTAATTAGCATAGAATTAATGAGTTTAAAAACATTAAAAGATTATGATATTCTTGGATGGCGTGGAGAATTTTACTTTAAGGTGGATGGTCCTAAAATGTTTAAAGCCCGATGGCCAAATAAAGGGACTATTAAATTACAAAGGAATCAAGAATTTACCAGTAAAGCTGACATGTCACTATGGAGTCAATTTAAAACAATTCATGTAGATGATCCCGATGTGCAAAAAATAAAAGTTATCCTAAGAGAAAGAGATCATCTGAAAAAAGATTATACTGTTTGTGAACAAGAATTTGAAATAAAACTTCCTTCAAAAACACAATATGTTATTTTACAAGACGAAAAAGAAAATACAAAAGCGAAACTTCGAATTCAAGCAACAAGAACCAGATATTAAAAGTATAATATTATTTTCTTTTTTTATTTTTTATTATAACTTAAATTTCTCGTATTCAGAATTGCATGGATGATTATCAGTAACCCAGAATTCCTTTTTAATTGGAAGAACAATTATTGATCCTAAGGTTCCTGCTGCGGTTCCATGTGTACAAACTGTGAAATCATCTGGTTCTCGGTTATCATGATCACTCAAAATTTTTTTAATTATTTCCATAGTAATTTGACCTTTGTATTTTTTTAACAACTCAATTCCTCTCTGGTAACGTCTTATTGGAGATTCGAGAGGAAATATATCCATATCATCCATTTTAAACCGTACATAATTAGGTAAATTAGCATCTTTAAGTTCTTCTGTTTGGTAATGGTTAGTATGAGCTAAAACACCGTCCTTAGGTCGACGAATTGCATGCCTAGTGCATGTAGTTTCAATGACACATGTATCTCCGGAAAGATCCGTAAGTCCGCAATGAAACCCATTTGAGCGACCAACAAAGGTAGTTATAAATTCAATAGCTTCTTGAGTTGTAGCACAAGTTTCTAAAGCTTCTTGTATAATGAAAGTGGCAGGAACACCTTTTAACTTAAAATCAAGTGGATCTTTTTTCCAAGAACGTCCATAATTATAACCAATTGCTAAACCTCTATCATTTAACCCCATATGACAACCTGTTAGAGCATATTGAGTGAAGTTTATATTTTTATAACCATTATCTGGTCTTTCTTCACGAACCACTTGAAAAGGTTGGAGAACGTTAGGGAAATCATAGTTTCTCCCAAAAATCAGTGAATTATCTGAAGTGGTTTCTGGAAGAGCGAATATCATTGAACATGCTTGAATTGGTGGATTTTTATAAGTAGATTTGGGATTCCCCGCAATAACTTCCATGAAATGACCCCCAAAAATGATTTTCTTTTTTAAATTTGCTCCTTTACTTATAGCTAACATCTTCTCGTATTGATTTGGCAATAATTGTTGTAATGATTTTTTTATATTCATTTTACTCCAAGCACCCAATCCAAGCTTAATTAATGAGAGTGGGATTAATTTGGGGGTTACCTCCGAAAACATCTTTGAATGGAATATAACATCAAAAGAATTATGAATTTTATCTTTCAATTGTTCTCCTTGCTGGAAACCCCTTTCAGCAGGGCCTCCCTCTAATTTAATGAAATCAACCATGATAATCCTTTAATTAATTTTACATCTTTTACTTAAATAAAAAAAAATTTAATTCCTCATTATAATTTTTTCGCTTGCCATCTGTATATAGTAAAAGCGAAAATTACGATGAGAAAAGCAATAAATATTTGAATACTTCCTACAATCGGGGAAAACTCTTGCCCGATTAAATCTCCTAATGCCAAGGAAATAACCAAAATAGCGATTTCGAACACTGCAAGATAATTAAGAATTGCCAGAAATTTATTTTCTAATGCTGATGATTTTGTATTAAGAGTATTCCTTTGTCTATTTAACGTTTTCCTAATCCTCGCAATTACATCATCAGTTGCTTTTGAAAATTTAAATCCGTCTAATTTATCGATTTGCTCATTGAACATGCTAGTCTTAAATGTGCTAGTAAACAATAAACGAGTGATTTTTGAGATTATTACATCTTTATTTAATTCTAATATGATTCTATTAAGCTCTGTTTCTAATTTCTCCAACTTATCGATTTTATCATTCAATGTGAGATGTTCTTCCATTGCTCTTGTTTCTGATAAAATTTTGTCAAATTTTTCAGCAACTACAAGGATGTTTTCCATATGCATTAAAATAAGAAAACGTTGTACGTTTCCGACTTCGGGAGCAAAGAGTGTGTCAATAAATAAATTTTTCATAGAATCTGGATCTAATAG
>JBHLPN010000066.1:10292-12010 GCA_048939445.1 Promethearchaeota archaeon
ACAAGCACAGATCCATAGTGAATATGTCCCTCCAATCGAATTTTGCCTATAATATTAGGATTAGAAGCGCAAGAAAATCTGTCAGATTTCCCTATTTTAAAACATACAGGGGAATAGTTATAAGCTTGGCTTGAAATCCATTTTAACGGTTGATGGCATTTTTCTCCATTTATAGGATGGCTTAATTGGCAATGATATGTATCATAGATTTTATATGAACTTTCCTGCTCTAGAAATCTTCTTAATTCTGGTAACTCAAAATATTCTCCAATTTCATAGAATTTCCAAAATACTAAAGTTACTTTAAATGTATACTCCTTTTCTACCATTGAAAATGACATAAAAATCCCTTAACAATTGTTAATATATACTATGTTTCTCAAAAATTTAAAATAATCTCATTTTATTAAAATCAAAATCATCAATTTTTATAATACTAATTAAAAACTAATAACAAGTTTAATAATTTAATCTTATAATTAGTAAAAGAAGATATTTCTTTTCTCTATGAATTTAGATTAATTCCATTATTTCTTGTGTAATATTTTTTAGACGTAAATTTCCCAGTCCAAAATTTACGAATCTTGAAAATATCAAAACTAATATGAATTCTTCTTTATTGATTTTAATATATTCCGCACAAACTTTTTGATGATTCCTTAATTCAAGGAACATTCTTGAAATGCTATGCAGTTTTTTTTCATCCCTTACTTCGAACTCTCTGATTGTATTTAGTAAGGTGTCCTGAGAGATAGAGGTATATAAAATAGCTCCTTCAACTGTAAATATTGCAGTCCCCAATATTTCTTTTTCATTTACGCAATCCCTTAAAATATTAATTATCTTTTGAAATAATGGTAGAGAAAGTAAATTATTAACGTCTTCTTCTTCTCCTTCTACTCTTCTACTTTCAAAGTATTCTACTTTGGGAAATTCAAAATCTACTACTTGATATCCTCTTACTGAAAAATTCTGATCGACGAATGCTTGAAAGTGGTGTTCACACATCATACCTGAAGGAATGCTAATGGTTATTACGTTTTGACTTTGATCAATTATTTTTGAAGGGACTTTTAAATGTCTCTGCGTTTGGCATTCAGGGCATCTTAAAAGTACATTTTTGAATAATTTAGAGTAATTCACTTCCTCTTCATTTGTTTTTATTTTGTTCAACCTCTATATTTTGAAATATGTTTTACTTTAAAAATCAATATAATCTCATCAATTTATAATTTTGTTCATTTAAAAAGAAAATATAAAAATGATACTTTTTATTAAGTCTATTATAGAGATCTTTCAAGTATATTTAAGCAAGGTTTATAATGATAAAAAATATTAAAATTAGTGTTAATATCGCTAGTTCAGAAGATGCACTTGGAATTCATGAAGCACTTAAGCAAAATCTTATAGAAATAAGAGATTTTGATGAAATTACAAAAAAACGAAAGAAAGAACTGGAAAAGGAGGGGTTCCTACGAAAAGAAGTAGGAATTGAATATTATAGGGACCTCATTAATGAACCTCATACTGACATTTATGTTGCAAAAGATAATGAAGGAAAGATAATTGGTTTTGCAAGTATTCATAAGAAAAAGTATAATATAATTAAAGTTCGGGATGTTGTGGGCAATCTATCATTTGAGGATGAAAAAAGTAAAGAATTACTCCTTAATGAAGATACTGAATTTGCATACTTAGACCAAATAAGTATTTTGCCA
>JBHLPN010000313.1:0-3750 GCA_048939445.1 Promethearchaeota archaeon
ATATCCTGAGTTATCCAATCGGGTTGCATTATCATCATCGTCCATTTCCATTTATCTCTATTTCCTTCTGTAAAATCTTTCATATTATCTGCCCACCAAAAACCTTCTAAAGGGGGAACAACATAATCTTTACCTTTTACTTTACTCAAAAACTTTGTTTTAAAAGCAACAGAATATAATACGGCAAGAGCGTTCAAATATTCTTCAGAATCACCTGGAGATCCCATTCCATCAATCATTAAAAATTGCATTTCTGGGATGTCAACCAAAACTACTTCCTTTGCGCTTGGTAAATAATAATCTTTCATTGATTTTTTAAAATCTACTTTCGTTGGCATTTATTTCACCTGTACTGTATTGTTAAATATTACTCTCTGGGTTGAAAAGAATTAGCAGGGCAGTTTGCAGCATCAAGAGTAGCTGGAACCTCATGACCAAAACAATCTCCTTTTGTTTCATCTATTGGTTTGTAAAATTTACAATCTTTACATTGAGCCATTCTTTCATCACATCAAAATTATTTTTTAAGTATTAAGAGGATATATGATTTGTGACAATAAAAAACTTTTTATCTTACAAAAATTATTTATATCTTGTCACAAATTATTTTAGTTTAATAACAAAAAATATCTCTTATGGAAATGAAATCAAATATACTTCATTTTCTCAAGGAAATTGGATTTTCTGATATTCAAATTCAGATTTATAATTATCTCTTAATAAATAGGCTTGGAACAATAAATGATATTAAAACAGATTTGAATTATTCTTACACTCAAGTGTATCATAATCTTCAATATTTAGAGGAAAATAACCTTGTGGAATCTTCTTCAGAATCGAAACCAAAAGTATTCGTTAGAATAAACCCAAAAATAGCTTTAACTGCATTGATTAATAAGAAATTCAGTAATTTTCAAAAAGATATAGAGAAAATTACTGAGGAACTTAAAGCCCAAGAGAGCAAATTTGGACGATGTCTTAGGGATGTTAGTTTTTACCATTATTCTGATGTCAATCTTGCATATGAAAATTTTTATAACTTATTCGAAACGACCCAAAAGGAAATCATACTGACCTCATTACCTCCTTCTTTGTTAAAAAGATTAGAACCAAGTTTATTTGAAGCGTACAGCAGAGGGATCCACATTAAGCTCTATTTTTCATTAACAGATTTTGAAATCATAACTAATTATCTTGAAATTATCACAGATATTCTGAAAAATATTAGAGTTGAGATAATTCAAACAGAACAGAAAACATGTCAGGTTATCAGATACAATGATGAAATTGTAAATATGGGAAACGTGCTTTTAGACGAGAATTACTTGAACTCTATTATCTTTAAAGAGGATGTAACCTTCCATATTGATGGTTTTCGAAGCCCTTTTGCAAAACAAGCTAAAAACTACTTAGAAGTGCTAACTATTATTAAAAGAATAGAAATTGAATATCCTGAACCAATTAAAAAAATATTAGAGACCATAGAAGAAACTAAAATGATAAAGACTAGAGATCTTAGTAGCAGATCAAAAATAGGAGGTACTAAATTGAAAGAAATCCTAGAGTTTTTAATTAATGAAGGTTTAATTGAAGAAACGGTTTTAAAAGGAGAAAAAGCAGGTCGACCTAAACGATTGTATTCTATTATAGAAAATTAAATATCAAAAAAACTATTTTCAATCTAAAAATATTATTTAAGACCTATAAAATTCAATATTTTTGTCGGGAGATTCCCTACTAAATCGTGTTTAAAACTTTTTAGTTAAATATCTTTGTAAAATTAATTTTTTTGTCTTTTTGACACTTTATATAGAATATAAAGATTAAGTCTAAATAGAGAAATTTGTATTATTTTTGATGGCTTGTAATTTAATGGATAATAGAAAATTTGCACTCTATATGGATTTATTTATTCAAAACTAATTATAAGAATTATGTCAAAAGCTATAAGTTATTATGATTGGCAGCAATCATTGAGAGATAAACCTAAATCAAAAGAGACAGTAGATCAAGATAATACTAACTCTCTCGGGATTTCTGGGAATAATTTTAAAGATTTTATAAAAAAATGGAAAGAAAAGAACCTTTCTTAAAAAAATTTAAAAAATATTTTTATACTTCTTCTCCCCTTCTTTTCGCCTCGATCTCTTTTAAATCCTTTCTTAGTACTTTACCCACTAATGTTTCTGGCAATTCTTTACGAAATTCAATGAATTTTGGAACTTTATAAGGTGAGACATTTTTTCTACAAAATTCTATGATTTCAGTTTTTATTTCTTCTGTTTCATTATAATCATCTTTCAGAACTATATAGGCTTTAACTTTCTCGCTTCCAGGAAGATTTGGATCTGGCACACCAATAATTGCTACATTTTCAATAGCCTCATGTTCAAATAATACATCTTCTACTTCTCGAGGGTATACTTTAAATCCACTTACATTTATCATGTCTTTCTTTCTATCTACAATATAAAAATATCCCTCCTCATCCATTTTACCAATGTCTCCAGTTAATAACCAACCATCCTTCAATTGATTCTTAGTAGCTTCTGGTTTATTCCAATATCCTTTCATAACCTGAGGTCCTTTTATTATAATTTCTCCTTCTTGACCAATGGGTTCTATTTTTGTATAATCATCAATATCCACAATTCTTACTTCTGTATCAGGAATTGGCATTCCAACAGAACCAATTTTCCTGTTACCAAAAAATGGGTTACTATGTGTTACTGGAGAAGTCTCAGTCATTCCATAACCTTCAAGTATTTTTCCTCCGGTCCTCTCTTCAAACTCTTTCTGAACTTCTGGTGGCATTGGAGCTGCTCCTGTATTACATATCCTAATAGATCTCAAATCTTTAGCATAATCTTCAAGATCATCTCTTTCTAATAAACGCATATACATTGTAGGTACCCCTGGAAACATTGTTGGATGTGTTCTTTTTATTATTTCAAATAAAGATTTTTGGTCACGAGGATCAGGATTTAATGCTATAGTTGAACCATTATAAATATGTAAATTCATACATACTGTCTGACCATAAATGTGAAATAATGGCAAGTTAGTAAGGAGAATTTCTTTGCCCATTCTAAATCCTTCACCAGCCCATGTAGATACTGCAACACAATTAGATACAATATTGGAATGGGTTAGCATAGCGCCTTTGGGTAATCCTGTAGTACCTCCAGTATATTGAAGGCATACTATATCTTCATTCGCATTGGTCTCGAATTTAGGAGGATTAGGTTTTGTATTATCGATTAAGTTAACAAATTGCAATGTCCCTGATATTTCTGGTGGATTTTTTTTAGCCATTGGTCCATAATCTAACGCATTGGTAATAATTATATGCCTAAGACGGGTTCTATCTCTTATTTTATTGATTTTTTCCACTTGGTTGTCCCACGCTATAATGATTTCAGCTCCACTGTCATTTAATTGGTAAGACAGTTCATGTTCGGTGTGCAATACTGAACAAGCAGTAACAATTCCACCTGCCTTTAGTATCCCATAATAGCTTATTATAAACTGAGGAAAGTTAGGAATCATGATTGCTACAACGTCTCCTTTTTTCAAACCTAAATTTATTAGAGCTGTAGCTAACCTATCAGCCGCATCTTTTAACTTTTTATAAGATATTTTGTTTTCCATAAACCAAATGGCTGTTCGACTACCAAATTCTTTTGCTGAATTATCAAGAAATTCATAAACATTCATTTCAGGATAATCAATAGTGCTAGGAACTCCCTC
>JBHLPN010000314.1:0-3740 GCA_048939445.1 Promethearchaeota archaeon
TCCTCTTCTTTTAGCGATAGCTGATTCACTAGTATTTGTAATATGATAATAATAAATATTTGGTATATCACTGATTAAGTTTAAATTATAATCATAAATCCATCCCGCACATTCCTTGCCTGGAAGAAATTCTTCAGTTCCATGGGTCCCTAGATGAATCATAGCATCGATTTTTAAAACTTTTTGTAAGTAACGATAAAAAGCGATATATTGATGATGAGGAGGTAAGTTCTTATTATGATATTCATTAGGATCTCCAGATACTTTACTTCTAGAGGGTTGTAAACAAATATATATATTACCAAATTGAATAATTGGTAATTTAAGATGTGAATTAGTTAACATAATCTTACCCGGTGGAACTCCCCAATATTCAATGATTTCATCCTGTAAATATGAAGGGAGAGTTTTAAAAAATTTAAGGTAGTTTTTTACAGAGATTTTATGTCCTTTGTAATTTTGTATGTTCATATACTTTGGTGTATTTACCACACCTAAATCAATAAATAAGTCCATTAAATTCTTACTTTCGGGAATCGTTTTTGTATTATATCCTTCTTTATTCAACTCAATAATCAAATTTTTAACTGATTCAGAAACATCTAAATAAGCAGCATTACCTATTTTATCTTCACCAGGTGGATAATTATATATAATAATTGCTAACTTTTTCTCTAAATTATCTTTTAACCTTAATTTTAACCACTTTTTGATCCTTTGAGCACAAAATTTAACATTTTCTGCTATTGGTTGGACTTCTAAAATATCGGATTTTAAATTATCAGAATATCCTAAATTTCTAAGACAGCCTGCGGTAGTCATTTCTATTCGCCCATCTAATTCGGGCATCACAATTGCTATAACTTGGTTAATAGGATTAATTCCTTCATTTGATTTACTATATTCTTCAAAAGCCATATCATATTGAATTATTGGATTAAATTGTGGGATATCTAATTTTTTAAATAATTCTTTAGTTATAGAGCCGTCTCCACCAAAGGGTCCCCCATTTAATTGAAAATATTGAAGATTAATAACGGCACTTACTAATTTTACACCATCTTTGAAAAATAACTTTTTATAAGCTTCTACATTCGTTAAAACATCAGAAAAAACAGGTAAAATATTTAATTCTGAGAAATTTTTCATAAACTCTTTTACTATAGGTAAGGATTGTTCAAAGTATAACCCCCCATAAAAAAATATTCCTATTGTTTGTTTGTCATGGTCTATTGGTTTTTTACTAAAATAATCTTCAGTATTGTTAAAATATTCATTCAATTGAGGATCATAAATACCAAAAGACGGAATCTTTTTAGGTTTGGGAACTTTAATATTTCTGTATCCTAAATAATGCTTTAACAGAAATAATAGCATGTTTTTATGATTCTCAGCAATTCCTCCCAATCCATAGACCCAATAATCCATCATAACAACCCAATAGCGTGCATGTCTTAATATTTTAAAAGGGAAGACTTTTCCTAAAAATTTCAAAAAATCTGTCATTCTCTGTCCAAATCTTACCGCTTTGGTTAAATCTGGGATTTCATCAATATTATAATCTTTATTTTGAGGGGAGGGTATTTTTCGGGCTTGAAAAGGCCCCATTTTTGTTAAACCTCTTATTTCCCTATTTCCTCCAACTAATGCAATTATTTCTTTTGTCTCAAATAATTCTGGCTGATTTTTTTCCATTTGTTCGTAAGATTTTACTAGAAATTCCACTGTTGGAGAATTTCCTCGGATGTCAATTAATAGAACTTTAGATTCATAAATAACTTCTTGAACTTCCTCTTTTGATATTTTTCCTGAATCTAAGTCGTTAAGAAAAAAGATTTTAAAATCAAATATTTTTCCATACTGATTATAAATATCAATAATACCTTCAGTTAACCATTTTAGAAACACAGAAGCTGTAATTAGGGTTATTTTAGGTAGATCTCTTTGGTTATCTGTATTTTGGTTCATTAGTAATATTCACAATCAAATATTTTCTAAAATTCCTTCTATTTTTAAAATTTCATTCATATTTTCTTTATTAATAATGTCAATATGATAATACTTCGCATTTGATGACTCAGACAATTTTTTATTTATTTCTAATCTAACATTCGAGCCTTCTGTGTCAATTATGATCATATCAATTTGATTTTTAGAAATTTGTTCACCAGTTTTTAGTATATCGTTAATAGCATCTTTATAAAATACATTTCCTCTAGCATCAGAAATAAGAATAATCAATGGTATGTATCCTGTTTTTTTTCTTTTCTCTTCAATAGCAATATCTAATGCTTGTAATAACCCTTTAATTAGTGGTGTTGTGCCTCCGGTGGGTATTTCCTTTAATAATTTATATGCTAAATCTGTACTTCGAGTAGGAGGTAAAATGACTTCTGCATTCTCTTTACGAAAAACAACTAATGAAACTTTATCACGATAAACATAATTAGATTGAAGTATAGAAAATATTACTCCTTTAACCACTCTCATTCTTTCACTAACTCCCATAGAGCCTGACGCGTCAACACAGAAAATAAATAAATAACTTGATTTTCCTATTCTTTTTTTAATATGAATATGTTCATTTTTAATCTCTAATTTTTCTCCATTTGAAAGAGCAATTTTATTATCAGGCTCTAATACAGCTTTGTTAATTGTTTCTAGAATTGCAATATCTGAAGATGACTTAAAATCAAAATTCTTAGGTTTTTGACCACCAATATATTTGCCTCTTTTATCATGAGTAGGGTGTAATATTCTTTGACCTGATACATTCAAATCTTTTAGGAATCTTTTTTTTTCAAGTATTCTATCTGTAGATATTTCAGTATCAATTCCGAAAACTTCTTCTTTTAAATTTAAAATTTCTTCATGTTTTAGATGTTCATGTTCATTTTTATTCAAATTTTGCGTTTCTTGTTTATCTTGTTCATCAAATATTTTTTCAATATCCTCCTCATCTATCGATTGTTCTTCAAATGGAAGTTTTCTTAAGCGATGTGCTAACGCTAATTTTGCTGCTATTTTTATATCTTCATCTAAAACTTTTGTTCTTCCGTGAAAGGCCGCAATAGTTTTTGCTGTAAGGTTTATAGTAATATCTGCACGATGACTATCAATTTTTAATTTAATAGATAATTTTGCAATGTTTTCTAATTGATCATCTGAAATCTTAACTTCATTAAGAATTTTACGCGCTTTAACTATTTTTTCTCTTAATTCATTTTGATTAGTTTCAAATTTATCGTGAAATTTATGAGGATCTATATGGTAATCTTCAACAAATTTTATTATTTTAACTCGTTTGTTGATATCTAAAATAGGTTTTGCCTCCACACTTAATCCAAACCGATCTAGAAGTTGAGGTCTTAAATTTCCTTCCTCAGGATTCATAGTTCCTACCAAGATAAAATTAGAAGGATGATGAATACTAATACCTTCTCGTTCAATAATGTTAATTCCCATCGCTGCACTGTCCAATAAAACATCTGCTACATTATCAGCAAGTAAATTTACTTCATCTATATAGAGAATATTTCTGTTTGCTTCAGCTAATATTCCCGGCTCTAATGCTTTTAATCCTTCTTCTAGTGCTTTTTTAATGTCGATTGTTCCTACTACTCTATCTTCAGTAGCATTTATAGGGAGATTAATGACGCGCATTTTTTGAGATTGAATATCAGTGTTCTTCAACTTATTATCGATTATTTTATGTTGACACTCATGACAAGATTCTTTTA
>JBHLPN010000315.1:0-3740 GCA_048939445.1 Promethearchaeota archaeon
TTACTTCGCTTAAGATAAGTTCCTAAGAAATTCTCTAATAAATCTTGAATCTGAGATTGGGAATTTAACTCAAGATTATTAATAATTTTCTCAATTTCTTTTAGTTCGTTCTTCATATTATTTTCACAGCAATAATTCCTATAACTCTAAGGCTTCAATTAATAAATCAACATTTTTGTTTGTTTTTGCACTTGTCGTTATTACTTTTATATTTGGATTATAATTCTTAGCATCCTCTTTCATTTTATCAATATTTGTTCCTAATCTCTCTAGAAGATCAATTTTATTAATAACAGCAATATCAGACATTTTAAACAACATAGGATGTTTCTCAATTACCCATTCTCCTTCTGTAATTGATACAACAGTGATTCTTTTGTCAGTTCCTAGAGTAAAATCAGATGGACAAATTAGATTTCCAACATTTTCTATAAATATTAAGTTATAATCATTTAAGTCTTTATTATTCAGAATTTGATATATATGATATGCGTTTAAAGCACACTCACGCCCAGTATTTATTTGAACTGTATCAACATTATGTTTCTCAATTCTATTAGCATCAACTCTAGTAGTAATATCACCACATATCACTAAGATCCTATATTTTTTGGATAATTTTTCAGCTATTTTTTCTAAAAGTGCTGTCTTTCCTGCTCCTATTGCACCAACTATATCTATAGATTTTATACCTCTTTTATTAAGATCGTCATTTATTTGTTTTGCTAATAATTCATTATCTTTTTCAACTTCTTTCTTTGTCTCTATAACTGAATTTCTAATTTCTTCTCTTGCTAGATTGATACTCTCAAGTTCTTTAATCCTATGAACTTCCTGCTTCCTTTTTTCTGGCATCTGTATTACTAAATATAATTAAGATTATAAGAATTACTTTTCGAAATTAAAAATCAAAAAAAAATTATTTGGTATTATAATCATAGAACCCTTTTCCTGCTTTAATCCCTAATTCCCCTCTATCAACCATTTCTTTAAGAATATCTGGTGGTTTATCATCCCGAAAACCACTATTTTTAAAATATGACATTTCAATATCATAAATTACATCCAAGCCAATTCGATCCATAAATTGAAAAGGGCCATAATTATTTGTGATAAAATATTGACAAAAAATAGGCCATGCTTTATCAACGGTTTCAAGATCAGCATATCCCTCTGCCCAGATCTTTAGACAATCTTTTTTAATAGCTCTCCAGATTCTATTAAGAACAAAACCATAACATTCCTTTTTAACCTCTAGAGGTGTAATTTCAATACTTTCTACCCAAGATTTTCCTTTCTGGAAAGTAGCATTACTTGTTTGAGTTCCCCGCATGATATCTGCCAACGGCATTGTAAATAGGTTGTAGAAATGAATATTCATTACTTTATCTTTCCTTTCAACAACATCTTCTATTTTTGAAATCGGAATAGAGGAACTGTTAGAGGCTATTATAGCATGGGGCGGAGCTGACTTATCTATTTGTGGAAAAATTTCTCTTTTTAATTCAAGTTTCTCTGGAACAGCCTCAATGATTAAATCTGTATTTTTTACTGCTTCAGAAATGTTTTCAAAAACCGTAATATCAACTTTAATTTTATTCTTTTTAGCTTTCTTTTTTACATTATTAATAAATTCGTTTAATCCTTCAGAACTTATGTCAAAAATATTTATATTATATCCAAATAAAGCAGATTTCTCAATAATCTGTCGACCCATATATCCTGCTCCAATTATAGTAATTGTAGTAATTTTATTATCCATATTATCACCTTAAATTTAAATTTCAACTCTTTATAATTTAAAAATTAATTGAAAAAATTATGTTGTTATTGTTAATAAATTTTTAATCAATCTTTCGCATTAATAATAATATTTTTAAGAGATTCTAAAAAAAAATCGTTTTCTTTTTTAGAACCTATAGTAACTCTGATGTATTCTGATCCTAATTGATGTGATACATCGTGTACTAAAACTCCTTGTTCTTCTAGT
Organism: Promethearchaeota archaeon; assembly: GCA_048939445.1. GTDB lineage: Archaea > Asgardarchaeota > Lokiarchaeia > Sigyniarchaeales > SOKP01 > Loki-b32. The sequence continues at coordinate 1,991 of JBHLPN010000315.1, forward strand.
TTTTTTGATATATTGTGTAATTTTGTTTTCATAAATAAAAAATTTGTATAACTTGGATAAACAGTCATCCCTAATTCTGAACTAAAACTGATTATTCTCTTTTTTTCCGCTTCTACTTCATTAATATATTCTTCTACATATTCTTGATGCTCTAAAGCTTTTATTCCAGCAATCACGCTAGGATATGGCAACATTATTTCTAATCCTTGGAATTTCTTACGGATTAAGTCCCCAGCAATTAAATATCCAATCCCTGATCCTGCTAATCCAAAAGATTTACTCAAAGTTCTCAATACTGCTAGATTAGGATAAGTTTCAACTAATTCAACGTAACTAACTTTACAGAATTCATAATAAGCCTCATCAATTAATAAGATAACATTTTTATGATCTAAAATGGTTTCAATGTCTTCTTGTGTTAATATTAAATTTCCAGTTGGATTGTTTGGATTATCAAATACTATTAAAGTTGGAGCTTCCAATTCATTAATTAAAGATTCTAAAGAGAATTGGTAATTTGGTTCATTTAGCTTAATTTTTAATAAAGCCGAGTTTGTATTTTGAGCAGAATTATTTATTACAATGAAGGTTGGATCCGCGATTATGATTTGTCTGTTACTCGAAAAAAGAAAGATAAATTCTTTAATTAAGAGATCTGAACCAGGACTCAAAAATATTGACTCTTGAGGAACTTTTGCGTAATTTGACAAGTGATCCACTAGTAGATCCACATCTTCTTGAGGAGTGTATCGATTAATCTGATTAATGCTTTTTTTTGTTGGATTTAATATTTCTTTTGGAGGAACTTTATACATTTCGTTCATATTCAATCTTATCTTCATAATTTTAAAACCAAGGAATTATAAATTATATTGTTATAATTTGAGTTTCCATTAATGATTATCTTATTTAAGATAATATCGAAAAATGATATTAAAAATGTTTTTTTATTGAATCAGCCTTTATTATTTATTATTCTAAAAAGTAATCAAATAAAATTATAATGGAGATACATTAAGATGCCTACTTGGTATGAATCACAATTAATAAAAGATCTGATGCCGATTTTGGGAGCAAGAGCTGTTAGAGGTTTAGAAACTAATTTCTTCTTGTCGAGAATATATACAGGAAAATCAGCATTACTCAAGGTTGCTAGATATCTAGAAGCGACTATTAGTAAGGAGGAGAGAAAGGCTTTAATAATCACTGATTCATTTACAAAAAAATTTGTTAGAAATTTAGAAGATTTTTTAGAATTAATAAATATGGATTATAGTGTTTGGTCAGGTGTTTTACCAGAAGTTCCAATCTCAACTATAGACGAAGGAGCAAAAGTTTGTGAAGAATATAATCCAAAAGTAATAATTGCTATTGGAGGGGGGAGTGTAATGGATACAGCTAAAATGGTTTTGGTAAAATATGAAAAACCGGAGCAAAATCTTTTTATGATTTTGCCAAGTATAGGAGCAGCTCTGGGACTACGCCAAAAAATTAAATATCTGATTGCAATACCGACTACAGCAGGAACTGGATCTGAAATTGCTACAGCTGCTTTAATAACTGATACTTCGAGAGATCCTCCAAAAAAAATTGAGGTTGTGCATGAAGAATTATTAGCAGATATAGCTATATTAGATCCTGAATTCGTTAAAGATTTACCTCCTTTTTTAACCATGGCTACAGGGTTGGATGCATTAGCTCACGCAATGGGATCATTTACTACAAACTGGGGTAATCCTTATTTTGATGC
>JBHLPN010000316.1:0-3723 GCA_048939445.1 Promethearchaeota archaeon
GCCCATTGGTTATCAGACATAGCAGTTGTACCAGAATCAGTTAATAAATCAATAAATACATCATCAGAATAAAGTAAAAATGTATTAAATCCGGCTTCTCTAATCGCTTCTTTTCTTCTCTTCTCAGAGGGAATTTTAACATGTTCAACCATCTTAATTTTAAAGGGTTCAACAGGACCGTTCATTTTAGAATTCACATTAATATTTTATTAAATATAAATGAATAAAGAATAGTAATTTGAAAAACTTTTCGAAGCTTCCTACCCATAGTTATCCCATTAATGAGGAAACTCTTTCAAAGTCTTAGAATTGCATCAATAGTGTATTTCCTTTAAAATTTTAACGTTCTAATAAATCTATAATTTTAAAAAGAATCTAAACGTTAATAGTCATTTCTTCTTCCCATTTAGGGATTAATACTTCGATGTTAGGAAAACTTTTTGCCATTAATTTTAGGAGTGGTTCCAAGTCCTCTGTCCTACTAATTGGTGGAAAGAAATTATCCCAATGATGAGGAATTATAATTTTTGGTTTTAAAATTTTAGCCATTTTACCTGTATTTTTAGCCATATGTTTCTTACTATTCCCTGCATATGGAACTAGGAAAATGTCACATGGTTGGTATTTTTTTAGTTCTTCTGTATATTTATGCCATAAGCTTCCAAATGATATGATTTTAAAATTATTAAAGTAAATACAAAATCCAAAGACATCTCCTTTAGGGAATCCTTTACCGTAGGGCAGGATAGACTTAACTTGTTTTAAAAACTTCCAAGAAAAAACTCTAGATAACACAGTTCTAAGATCAAATTTTATGTGTTCAGATTTAATTAATTCCACTGATATTTCTTTAGATATTTTGACTTTATCATAAAAATTACACACCTTAATATTGTTTTTTGCTCTTTCTGAAAGACTCTCAATATGATTCTCGATAACCTTTCCTTCTGCCCAATTTATAATATTACATTTTGCAGTCTCAGAACAATATACAGGAATATTTAAATTTTCAGCAAACCACCCTGCATCACATGCATGATCAAAATGACCATGTGAAATGAATACTCCAGAAATATCTTTGATATCTTCTTTCTGGGTTTTTAATTTAGGGGTTGAATCATCATTTCGAGAAAAGAAGGGATCAAATAATAGATTAACACCATTTAATGATAAGATATAAGATGCAGTACCCAACCAAGTAATTTTTATTGTCATTAATGTCAAATATTGAGTGAATTTGACTTATCTTTTCATTTAATAAATAAAAATATATTAAATAATTTTTTTATAACTTATTTAAATTGAAACATAATCGAGTTATAAAAATCTAGTTAATAATGCTGTACCAATCTGTAGAGTTAAAAGAATTCCAATTTTTGTTTTATTTAATTCCAGTAACAATAGGTATTGAATTAGTTTTCTACTTTTATTATCAATATTTTAAAATCAGAGATGCTAAGTTAAAGTTAAATAGAGTTTTATTAGCTTTCGGGACTTTTATTTTATTTATCGTAATTGGGCCGTTATGGATCCAAATATCAAGAAATTTTCTTACTGAAGGTTCTCAGCTATATGAAATAATTTCTCGTATAGGATGGGCTTTTGCTTTTTTATCAACAATAGGGTTCTCTTTATTTATAATAAAGGAAGAGTTTTCACAGATAATTAATATTAAGGTTGTGAAGATCCTAATAATTCTGAATCTAATTCCCATTATTGTCTTAATATTTACACCATCCACAAGATCTCCAATCTTCCTAGTCAGTATCATTTTTGTAGTATTAAATGGAATAAATGTAATAAGATTTCAAATAATTTTAGTAAGAAAATCAGTTGGAAAAATTAAAAGAAAATTTCTTTTGTTCCTTTTAGGAGCATTGGTAAGCTTTCCTGCTTTAGGTTTTGCCATTTTAGTTGGTATTGGAGTTTTACCTCCTATTATCAATGAAATTATTTATTTTACTGGTGTTGCATTTCTTTTACTCGGCTTTATAATTATAACTTGCTCGGTATATGAATTTCCTCCTTTTTATGAATTTGAGTGGAGAGAGAATTTACTTAGATTATTTATAATAAATCAAACAACTAGAGAATACCTTTATTATCATGATTTTACTGAGAAATTTGAGCTTGAGGATAAAAAAATTGACCTATTTGACGATTTATCTCTAGATGACGAAGTTAAACTTCACTCCGGTGGAATTCTAGGTATCGAGAGTATTATTGCAACAATCACTAATACAGAAGAAGAAAAAATTCATAAAATAGAACAAAAAGATTCAGTTATATTATTAAATTATAGTTCTGTCATACCATACATAACCTACGCGTTAATAATAAGAAAAGATTTACTAAGTTTAGAACATCTTCTTGATTCAATAAAACATCAATTTGAGGCTTTTTATCGGGAAATCCTGTTGAACCTAGAACATTTAAAAGCAAATCAAAAATTATTGTTTGGAAGTTTTGATATTATGTTGAGAGATATTTTAAATCAATAAGAGCTGATTATTATGATATTTGCAGATTTTCCCATAAGTGGTGATTTCAGATTTATTCTTATGATTTTTGAATGGATTTTTGCAGTTATATGCTTAGAGTTTGGATTTTTGTTTTGGTTTAGACATAAAAAAGAACAACATAAACTTAAATACTCTCAGGATATCGGATATATCCTATTATTTTTTGCTCTTTCTTTGAAAAGTATTCTTTCAGTTCTTGGTTCTTATTTTTCATATAGTAGTACTACAATAGCATTCCATCACTTTTTAAGTCAGATCTCATTATACTCGGGTTTTATTGTATTTATAATTATAAAAGAAAAACAAAGATTATTTTTATTTAAGAAATATTTTTTTTCCATCTGTTTGTCAATTTTATTACTCTTATTTATACTCCTTTCTTTCTTGAATAACCAATTAATAATTTTTGATTTAATTCTTTTTCTCTCTATTACTTTTACGTTTTTTCTATTATTTTACCTTGAATTTATTAAAAGAGTAAAAATTCAAAATGGTTTATCAATTAAAATTATAACATCAATAATTCCATTTTCATTATTGTTAATAGGATTATTTTTAACATCTGACTATTCAATGGATTTATTGCAATTGCAGTTCAGATTAATCGGATCCCTAATTCAATTGCTTGGAATAGCATTTTTTGCTTTTTTCTTTTTAAAATTTCCAACTCTTTCAGAATTTGATTGGAAAGATAAAATTGAAGAGGTTCTTCTAATAAATAAACATGGGGCATGTTTATTCTATAAATCCTACATTGAAAAAGTGGATTCATATAATGAGAATCTCATTTCAGGTGCAATTTCATTGGTAAATATAATGCTTAAGGAGATACTGAAACCTGAATCCAGAGAAGTTTCGGTGATTAAAAAAAAAGGCAAACTTACTTATATCTTTCCGAGTGATCTAATAACAGGTGTAATTTTTTCCAAGAAAGAGTCTAAAAATATCGAATTCTATATAAAACAATTAGTTATAAAAATTGAACAAGTATATAAGAATATTCTACTAAACTGGGACGGAGACCTTGGAATTTTTGACCCAATTGAGGATATTTTTGAAGAGATCTTATCTAAATAATAGGGGTACATTTGGTTTCTCATAAAAAAGACTTTAAACTCCTTATTAATATTTCATATGATAATCAGAAAATTGTAACTAAACACCATCCTAATTTTTTTTTCCAAGATAGAAGATTAATATT
>JBHLPN010000317.1:0-3719 GCA_048939445.1 Promethearchaeota archaeon
TCAATAGCTCCTAAATCAACTCCTGTGCTAAAAGAAGTTCCATTGTTAGTTAGAATTAGTCCTCTAATTTTTTCGTCATCCTGGCAATATTTTACAGCCTTTTTTAAATTTTCAAATTGTGTAATATCGAATGCATTTGCTCTATGTACTCGATTTAGAGTTATAATTCCAAATCGCTTTTTTACAGTGAAATCAATATACTCTCCAAATTGAAAATTATTTGAAGACATAATTATTCTTAATTTTCAATTAATAAAAAACAATAATAAATTGTTTAATATAAATGAATTATAGAGAACTATAAGTTGATAAGACGCAAAAACTCTTTTATTAATCATATATGCCAGTTCATATCACAGATTATATAGAGGAAAAAACCAGTATAATAAAGAAAAAAGATTTAAAAAAGACTTCAAACTTGAAACAAGTTTTTAATACTATTAATCAACATTTATATGGAAAATTGAAATATACAGATACAGATACAAGAGCACGTTCCAAGCAAATTGTTAATCTGTTGTTATGTAAATTAGTAGATGAAATAAGTAAAAAACCTGAAGAAGAAGTAGAGTTTTGCATAAGAAATGGTGAAACTAATAAACAGTTATTTAAGAGGATTCAGCTTTTTTTCAATAGGAATGTACGAGAGAAATATAATGATGTTATGGATGAAAATGAACAAATCACATTGACAAAAGAACTTATATTTTTAATAGTAAAAGAATTGCAATTCATTTCGCTTCTTGAATCATCTAAAGATATCTTAAGTGATGCTTTTGAAATTTTTGTGAGTAAGATTTTAAAAGATGAAGCAGGACAGTTTTTTACACCGAATAATGTAGTAAAATTTATGGTTAACTATTTGGATCCAGTCGTTGATTCAAAGATTTTGGATCCTGCTTGTGGTCATGGAGGATTTCTACTCGAAGCAAAAAATGTATTATGGTCAAAAATCGATTCAGAAGATAAAAGGATTGAATCAATTTCAAATCTTTTTGGAGTTGATAAAGATTTATTCTTAGCAAAAATCAGTAAGTTATATTTAGAAATATTAAGTAATGGAAAATCTAATATTTTTTGTGAAGATTCTTTAGATCCAAAAAGCTATAGAGCTCAAGCAAAGAAACTTATAAAAGATAACACGTTTGATTATATTTTTACTAATCCTCCTTTCGGTGTTAAAATTCCTATAAATGACAAAGAAATTTTAGGAGATTATCAAGTAGCTCATGTTTGGAAAAATGTTGATGATGAATGGGAAATTCAAAATAAATTAATAAAGCAACAATCTCCTCAAGTTTTGTTTATTGAAAGATGTATTCAGTTACTTAGCAATGTTGGGAAATTAGCTATAGTTTTGCCAGAGGGAATTTTCGGAAATCCCACAGATCGATACATTTGGGAATATTTAATTTCTAGTGGTAAAATTTTAGGTGTTGTTTCACTAGATCAAAACACTTTTCAGCCTTATACATGCAATAAGACTAGTATCTTGTTTTTTGAGAAGTTAAACAATATACCAGAAGATTATCTAATTGATTTTGCAATTGTAGATAATGTAGGACACGATAAAGATGGAAAAACTCTCTATAAAATGAATAAGGATGGAAGTAAGAAATTAGATTCTGCGAAAAATCCTATAGTAAATGATGATCTTATAGATTTGCATTTAAGAATGAAAGAAGCTGAAGAATTTAATCATTTTAAAGAACAAAAAATTTTTAAAATTAAATATACTCAAATTAAAAATAAAATTTTCATCCCGAATTATTACGCTGGAGTAGAAAAGACGTTAAAAAAGCTTGCGAGCAATAAGAATTACACTCTTCTTACTTTTAAAGATTTAATAAATAAGAAAATTATCTATACCAATAAAGGGGGGTATCTTCCTCGAGGGGATGAAATTGGTTCACATGTATACGGTTTAGGCGATATCCCATTTATAAGAACTAGTGACATCAATAATTGGGAAATAAATTTAGATTCATATAAAAAAACTAGTGAAGAAGTATTTGAACAATATAAATATAAACAGAAAATCGAAGAAGGTGATATTCTTTTAGTCAAAGATGGCGGTCCAAATCTTATAGGGAAAACAGCATACATAACAGAATTAGACACAAAAATCATAATCCAAAGTCACATATTCCAGATTAAAACGTTAGAAAATAACGAATTTATTGATCCATACCTTCTTTTGTACTTACTTAATTTGGATATCGTTCAAAAACAAATCCAAGCAATTACATTTGTCCAAGGAACGATTGCAACCATAGGAAATCGGATAATAGAACTAGTTTTACCTATGCCTTCTGATATTAATAAAAGGAAGCAAATTTCACAAAATGTCAGTAACATAATCAACTCAAAAATCGAAATTAAAAAAAAAATTAAAAAATTATCATTAGAATCTTTTAATAAATAATTTTATGTTATCTCATTACCATGAAAATTGAAAAATTCTCAATGAAATTCTATAAAGAAGTCATTGAAATTTGGAGAAAAGCAGGAATAAGTGTAGGATCCACGGATACAGAGGAAGAACTCGAAAGAATGGTCAAACGGAATCCTCAACTTTTTTTAATTGGAAAAGTAGATGAAAAGATAATAAGCGTAGTCATGGGAGGATTTGACGGGAGAAGAGGATATGTTCATCATCTTGCTGTTGATCCAGATTTTCAAAAAAAGGGTTATGGCAAGGCATTGATAGATGAATTAATAGATAGATTCCGCAAATTAGGAATACATAAAGTTCATTTATTTATTGAGAAATATAATAAAAAGGTTGTCCAGTTCTATAAAAATTTGGGATGGGATATTCGAGACGATTTAATTATGATGAGTTATGTCCCAGATAAGAATTTATATAAAATGAGAATTTAGGTTCAATGTTCAGTTTAAATTGTTATTAAGATAATATTTCTCCATATAAATATCCAAGAATTGTACAGATAGTTCCAGAATTACCAAAATCTATAATTGGTAAAATTTTAAGAAGAGAATTAAGAAAACAAGAGTAATATCTTTTAATTTTTTTTTTATTTTAAGAAAAGAAAAAGAATTTAGTTTTAGGATATATTTGAACATAGTTTTTTCAATATTTTCTCAGCTTCTTTTGTGAAACCCGAGACAATATCATCAACATCAAGAATAGAGTCTATTAAACCAACAGTTTGCCCTACTGGGATAGCACCATCAACAGTATCACCTTTAGTATAAACTAACTCATAAGCAATAAGATCTTTTAAATATGTATCCATATCGTAAGCTAATTCTTGAGATATTTTTTCTTCTTTAGTCATGACTACACCATGATCAAGGCAATATTTATTTTTTAATAATCGAATTGGTCCAAAACCTCCAGTAGTAAGCATAGTATCTCGAGCTGTAGCCGGAGGAATAAGATCTTTATAGTTTTGATGAAATTCACTCTCATTAGAAGCGATAAATCGTGTTCCCATAGCAACAGCATCAGCACCCATAGCCAATCCTGCAGCAATACCCTCAGGAGTAGCAATTCCTCCACATGCTATCAACATCTTTTCGGGATACTTTTGAGCAACTTGTTGTACTAATACTAATGTTGTCACTCCTTCATAGCTTTGATGACCACCACCTTCTGTACCTGTTGCTACAATACCGTCACATCCTGATTCTACTATTTTATCAACTAGCCATAAAGCTGGTCCAACATGAAAGTGATACATATCTGGTGCTTT
>JBHLPN010000318.1:0-3712 GCA_048939445.1 Promethearchaeota archaeon
AACCAAACTACATTATTTTTAAAATGATTAGCGAGTTCTTTGATATAATATATTCCTGGCATTTCATTTCTATGATAATAATATATTGAACCATATTTTTCTGTAAGTTCCCAGCTGGCCATTGCTGCGTCTCCCACGATAACAATTTTGTATTTATTATCGTATTTTTTCAAAAATTCGTTAAATTCAATTGCTTCATCTGGATTTCTGCGAGCATTGAAGTAAATTGATTCATAAATGCAATTATGGAAGTAATAATGTTTAAACTCGCGCCAATGTGACATACTATTTGCAGCAGAAAAGAGGAGATTAACCAAATGAGCATATGGAGTCATACTTCCCCCAACATCCATTAAGAGTATCAATCTAACATTGTTTTTTCTTTTTTTATCAAATACTATTTCAATATCTCCACAGTTCTTAGCAGTTTTATCAATCGTTTTATCCAAGTCTAATTCATCTTTCTTTCCAATTTCCTCAAGTTTTTTGAGACGTTTTAAAGCTACTTTAATTTGTCTGGTATCGAGAACAATATCTTTCCGATAATCTTTAAAGATTCTTTTTTGGGCTATTTGTACAGCCATTCGTGCACCTGAAGATCCACCAATTCTCATACCCATAGGATTCTGACCTCCATGACCAAAAGGAGAAGCTCCCTGAGTCCCAATCCAGTGGTTTCCTCCATGGTGTTCTTCGTCTTGTTTTTGCATTAATTCTTCGAATCTTTTTTGCATTTCTTCGAGATCAAAAAATTGACTCATCATTTCTTGGAATGAGCCCTCTATTTTCGAGAAGTCAAAGTTTTTTTCCAACCATTTCCAGATTTCATCCTTAATTTCATTTGGTGCGTTAATTAAAAGATTATCACCGAATTTGTCTTTGTATTTTTCTAACAGTTCTTCAAGGAACTGTTCTAAATTTTCAATATTAAGGTATTGTTGATATTCACGTAGGATTAATTGTAAACCCTCTATAAGCTCTGGGAGAGTAATATCTTTATTGAGCCAATCCCAGATTTCTTGTTTAATATCTTCGGGAAATTTGACCATTGCTTCTTTGAAAAAATTTGCGAAAGCAATGTCATAGATGTCAAAATGGTGCTCAGTTTTACATAGGATTGAGCGTGAGGTGTAATAAAATTCAACCATGTTATGGATGAGCCCCTTATTGAGGGCTTCCATTAACGTCATATATTCAGTAATACTTACTGGCAAGCGTTCTTTCAAATAATAGAAGAATTCTACAAACATTTTAGGGTAAGTTTCAACAAATTAATTTTCAATAATATAAAATTAATTATCTAATATAGTTTTATTGCACGTTTCAAAAATTCGGAATCCATGTTTCATTTCTTATTATTGGATAAGCATAAAATTTTCCTGTTGGATTATATGGAACATTATATAAATCTGCTGCATGTACAATGTGAATTTTGGAGTGAAACCCAAATGCATGAGGGTATAACTCTTCAGCTAGATAATGAGAAATATTTTGATATATTTCAAACCTAAGAGAATTATTATATTCTAATAAACTTTCTACCATCATTTTTTCTAATTTGAAATCATTTACTTGAGCTACGTTCCATTGTGACGTGTTCGAAAATAAAGGGAAAAACACATTAACAGGATCATAGAAACTTGGAGTCCAACTCATCCAAAAAAGTTCTAAATTATTAAAACTACTTGGAATATAATCATTGTATCGTAAATCGAAATTTGTCCAATCAGTCCCTCCATCAATAACATTAATGCTTATATTTGTAAACCAATTTTTTAAAAGAGGATACAAATCTGTTCTAAATTGATCATCAACATTATAAGAATAATTAAAAGAGATAAGTGTATTAAATCCAAGCCCCCAGTGACTATCATTAAGAGGATCTCGACCAGCAGCTTCAGATATATTGTCAATAATGATTTCTCTTGCATGAGTTAAATTGTAAAATGGAGCAGTTTCATTAATAGAGGGATTGTAAGCATCACCGAAACTAGATGAAATAGGACCATATGATCTAAAAGCATTATTATAAAGCATAATTTTGATGATATATGTATAATTTATTGCGTATGACATTGCTTTCCTCCAAGTTACATTTATTCGCTTATTATTGAATACGAGATAATTATAAGCTAAACCCGGGCTGTTAACATCATAAACAGTAATCCAGCTGTTCTCTCTATATGAGGGGAGGAAATCTATCGCTGATTCAATAATATAGTCAATATCTCCTGCAAGCATAGCATAATTTAAAGTGTGAGGATTATTGATTATGCTAAAAATTAAACGTTCAAAGTCAGATGCCCCTTGCCAATAATTATAATATCTTAGAAGTGTAACCTGGCCAGAAATATAGGAATCAAAAACATATGGTCCCGTTCCTACAAGGGCTCCATTTGTAAAACTGATTATTGATGTATCCGGAGTTGAGTTAGGAGATAGCATTCCACATGAAATATAACACATAACGTCCAAAATCGGTGAATAAGGAGCAACTAAATGAATTTCTACGGTATAAGGATCTTTTATTATAATCTTATCAAAAATAGGAGTTCCATCAGGAAATTCATATAACGAGTGAGGTTTTACTACTCTAGCATCAGAAGATAATTCACCAGTATGATTCATTAGGTACCTGAGTCTATCTAAATTCCACTTAACCGCATTAGCATCAAATATGTTACCATCGTGAAAGAATACATTATTTTTTACAGTAATTTCTAGATTTGTGGCATTTATCCATGTATAAGATTCCGCTAATAAGGTTACCAATGGGAATTCTGGGTCACTTAAATTATATGTAAATAAAGTTTCTACCACTTGTTCAATTACATTATTAGAATATTTATCCCAAGAATCTGTAGGATCAAGAGTAGAAGGCTCATTAGGAGTTCCAACTAATAGGGTAGGCATAGGAGCCCACCCATCGTAATCATATTCATACATCACTATATTACTTAAGATATTAAAAATAATAACATTAATCAAAATTGCGCTAAAAAGTATCGTATTTAGTTGACGTTTTATATCTCTATCATTCATATTCTTGTTTTAATTAATATATAATTTGAGGAAAAATATAAAGTAAGCCTGCACCAATAAAAACAGTAATTAAATTTGCGATAATCGTAGATAGAATAATTGTTTTATTTTTAATTGGGTATCGAAAATAAGACATTTTATTTAGATTTCTATAGATCTCCATAAAAAGTATACATTCTAAGATAATAGGGATTATTTCAATTAAAGTACAATATAAGAAAAACTCAAAGAAATTAATTGCCGGAATTGCTAATATGACTAAGACTAGCAACTGTATTATTACAAAAGTTAAGAGATTAACAGAAACCACAGATTTAAAGAATAATTTAGACTTTTGGAACAAAAAACTTTTCCTAATAAAAATGATTATAATTAAAATTTCAATAGATACACTGAGTATGAATATTCCTCCAAAAACCAGAAACATTATGAATATATTTTCAGGGTGAAATGCAGGAAGAAGAACAGCAAAGACTCGAGGACTTAATCCTATGAAAATAATAAAAGATATGGAGATTAAATAAAAATACCTTTTTCTTTTCATCTCAAAAACTCTTTCTGGTAAAATAAACCTTGTTAAACTTTACCAACTATTGAATACAATAGGATAATTTCTACTTTATTGTATATTTCTTTTTTTTCTTCTCCATTTAAACTTTTGGATGAAAAT
>JBHLPN010000319.1:0-3707 GCA_048939445.1 Promethearchaeota archaeon
CTTTAAGTGTTTAGGTCTTTCATCGACTTTTTCCAAATAATTAATATTTTGATCTGGTAAAGAATATATATCTCCATTATGGGGTCCCTTTATTGCATCCAACATTAAAGCAGCATCCTCTACATATCTTACAATTGGACCATAATGAATTAAAGATTCGAAATGTACTCCATGAGTTGGATATACGGGAACTCTTCCAAAACTTGGTTTGATACCATAAATTCCACATAAGCTTGAGGGAACTCGAATAGAACCTCCCCCGTCAGCCCCTAATGCTAGATATCCTAAACCGGAAGCTATAGACGCTCCAGCACCACCGCTTGATCCACCAGGAGTTCTTTCTAAATTCCATGGGTTGTGAGTTTCTCCAAATATTAAATTGTCAGTAATATGTAAAAAACCAAATGGGCTCATATTGGTTTTTCCTAGAATTACACTTCCCGCTTTTTTTAATCTTTCTACAGATGCATCGTCTACATCTGGTATATTGTTCTCGTATAATTTTGATCCATAAGTTGTTCGTACTCCTTTAATTGGCATTTCATCTTTAATTGAAATAGGAATTCCTTGCAAAGTTCCTATTTTTTCTCCATTTTTAACTGCTTCATCTGTTTTTTTAGCTGCTTCTCTTGCTATCTCAAATGTAGGTATGCAAAAAGCATTTATAATAGGATTGATCTTTTCAATTCTTTCAATAACAATCTCCGTAATTTCTTGAGATGGTAATTCTTGAGTCTTAATTTTTTCAGCAACATCACAAGCTGACATAAAACAAATATCTTCTTTATTCATGATTAATATTTATCTCTTTTAATTGTTATAATCTTCGTTTACTGAACTGAAAATTATATTATCCTAGTAAATGTAATTTTTGAAATTTGATGGAAACCGAAAAAGCCTGATATTAACTCATCTCTTTTTCTATTTTTTTATCATTTTTTTCATTAAATCGCAATAAAACAATGATGATAACATACTTAAAAAAGGCACAAATAGGAACTTAATTAGAATAGTAAAAATTTACAATTTATAATTAGAAGATTTATATTATTATTTTTCTGAAAACACAATTGTAGAAAATGTAATTTAACAATATAATAAATTGACTGCTGATGACAATAAAATATCTTTTATTGCTATTATAAATCGAAAAATAACCTAAAAGGTGTCAAATAATGATTAAGATTGAAAATTTAACCAAGAAATACGGTAATTTGATAGCGATTGATAGACTTTCCTTGCAAATCAAAGAAGGTGAAGTATTTGGGTTACTCGGTCCTAATGGTGCTGGAAAAACAACCACTATTCGGGTGCTTTGTTGTCTGATCTCTAAAACAAGCGGGAATGCCGTGTTAAATAATTTATCCATCGATGATAAAAAAAATAGAATTGAAATTCGTAAAATAATTGGATTATTACCGGAAAATGTGGGGCTTTATGAAAGCTTGTCTGCTTATAAGAATTTGGATTTCTATGCCAAGTTATACCGATGCACTGAAAGTCAACGGAAAGATCGGATTGAATATTATCTAAAAATGTTTGATCTATGGGATAAAAAAGATGTAGCTGCAGGAACATTTTCCAAAGGCATGAAACAAAAATTGGCTTTAGCGAGAGTCCTAATTCACGATCCAAAAATCTTATTTTTAGATGAACCGACAGCAAATCTGGATCCAGAAGCCACTAAAATGGTTAGGGATTACATTCTCGAACTCAAAAAAGAGAAACGGACCATTTTTTTGAATACGCACATGCTCGATGAGGCGGAACGGATCTGTGACCGCGTGGGAATTTTGAAAACCCAATTATTAGACATTGGATCCCCCGAAAAATTACGGGAGTCCTTGTTGGGAAAGAAGTCTGTTGTTGAGGTGGATGCTGTTACTGATAACATCCTTAAAAGCATAAAATCTCTCGGATTTGAGCAAATTTCGATAGATAACAATAAAATGACGATTGATGTTAATGATCCTCGCAAAGATAATCCTTCCATCATACAGGAAATCCAAGATGCTGGAGGACTAGTTCAATCTATTTCAGAACTCCTTCCAAGCTTAGAAGATATTTATTTAAAAAAGGTACGGAGGAAAGAGTAAAGTGAATCGTAAAAATGTTTGGACCATAACTACAAAAGATATTGGGCTTTTTATTAAAAAGAAATTGATCTTGTATTCCGCATTGATTTTACCGTTAGCTCTCTCAATTGGATTACCCATGATAGCCTGGTATGTTACAAACAACAGAAATGTCACAGTACAGCTCTTATTTCCAATTTTTAATGCGTTTAGTTTCTTCTTCCTCATCCTTGCCGCGGTAATTCCAACTGTCATTGGATCTTACAGTTTCGTGGGGGAAAAAACTGAAAAAACTCTTGAACCCTTATTAGCAACTCCAACTACTGACGATGAAATCTTACTCGGAAAGAGTTTAGCGGCATTTCTGCCTGTAATAATCATGATATTTATGGGTGCTGTTATATTCACGGTTCTCATGGATATTTTTACTTTCTCGAAAGTTGGTTATTTATACTTCCCAAATTGGAGCTTCGATATTATAATTCTTTTAAATTCTCCATTAGCTTGCATTATGAGTATAGAATTCAGCGTCTTAGTTTCCTCTCGCGTGAATGATGTTCGATCCGCCCAACAATTAGCAGCCCTTATAATCATTCCATTAGTTGCACTATATTTACTTACCGAACTTAGTGTAATTACACTCGACGTTAACACATTGCTATTGATTGCAGGAATCCTTGCTATAATCGACTTAGGTTTATTTTTTACCAGCCGAGCGATTTTTCAACGAGAAGAGATCTTAACGAAATGGAAATAAAAACATTATTTTTTCATTCCACATAAATTTCATAAAAGATAAAGATGATTCAGAAAGTCTTTCAAGATATAAGCTTAAAAACCCGATAATTGGCTTTTTACTATTTACTTTTTAACATACTTATTTGCATCTTGTACAATACATATTAAATATTGAAATAATTTTCTCTATTCTTTTTTTATTGATTCCCCTTATTTTACTTTATTTACTTTATTATCTGCTTTATTTGCCATATCTCGTGGTGGATCAAAAGTAGTCGTAAAATAGGCATTGATTTTTGGGTTTCTATTTTCAATTCTTTTTATTATAACTCCTGTTATCTAAAGTGGATTTAATTCTTCTGTTTTAATTTTCTCTGCCATTTCAGACACATGAAATATTTCTTCTTTATTCACGTTTAACTATGATTTGATTTAAAATTTAAATTCAGATTGCCATTTCTTATATCCGATTTGCCATAATTTCAACCGTGGTTTATTTACTTTATTATCCACTTCATTTCCAGGTTTAGGATTGTTCATTATTTCACGATACCGAATAAAGTATTTTTCAGCACTAGGATTCCCTCTAATTAAATCCAAAATTGCATTTTCAGTAAAGTATAATATTAAATCCGGTTTAATATTTGGATCATTTCTAGTCATTTCCAGATGATTTTCTTTTTTTTTATACAGAAAAAAACGTAGCTTGAAATCCTCTTTATTGGTAGATTTTTCAGTGATAAAATATTCCCAACATGCGTGTATATTAAGATGTCTCATTAAATCTGAATTATTTGGAAAATAGGTTTTCAATTTATTGAATAATTCTTCAGCATCCATCATGAATTGGAACTATTTAATTTTCTCTATATTGATTGGAGTCCCATCATAAAT
>JBHLPN010000320.1:0-2506 GCA_048939445.1 Promethearchaeota archaeon
GAAGCTGCTTTTTTTGCATAACGAACTCCTGCACATTTGTGTATCCATGTAACTCCGTACTCCTTGAATAAGGGAATATATTTATCAGGCGCTTGATGACCAGAAGTCTCGATGATTTTAATTCCCTCATCTAACATTACTTTTACGTGATCAATCTGTTTAATTGGCTTCAACATAGGAAATAAATTTAAATTAACTGCAATTGGCTTATCTGTTAACGATTTGAGCTCTATAAGCGCTTCTCTTAAATCATCTGGAGTTCTAAACATCACAGAAGCCATTATTCCAAGAGCCCCAGCATTTGAACAAGCAGCAGCAAATGGGGGATAACTAATATTCATCATATTTCCACAGAAAATTGGATATTTTATCCCTAACATTTCTGTTATTTTTGTTTTTAACATAAATCCATCACTTTTTTGGAAAATTGTTGTAAGAATTTAATATAATTAATAGAACTATTATTATAAAAAATATAAAATTTCATTTTATTTGATATTAAATAGACCTATTATGTCAGCAACGTTTATCTCTGTTAAATCCTTAATGATTAATTGAGCACCAAGAAGCTCTTCTTTACTATGTGTCGTTGTAAGGGCTATCGACATCATTCCCGCTCGTTTTGCGGCTTCTATACCCACTGGAGCATCTTCAAAAACCAAGCAATTTTTTGGATTAATGTTTAAAAGTTTCGCAGCAATTAAAAAGACATCTGGTTCAGGCTTCCCTTTCTTAACTTCAGTTGCTGTAATAATAGCATCAAAGTAAGCTTTGATTTTTAAATGAGATAATAATAATTCCACATTTTCAGGAGGACCACTTGAACCTATAGCCAATTTAAAACCGTTTGATTTTAATTCTTTTATAACTCTTAATACACCTGGTAAAGGTACTAACTTATCTTTTACCATTTCACGATAATATTTCTCTTTAAGGTTAGCCCAATTTTCAACAAGAGCTTCATCTACTTCTGACCCTACTAATTTACGAGTAATTGTGGTTGCTTGCTGACCAAAAGTTCGGTCAAACATTTCTCTTGTAAACTCCATACCAATTTCTGCTGCCATTTTAACCCAGCTTTTAAAATGAATGGATCCAGTATCTGCTAAAACTCCGTCCATATCAAAAATAACACAATAATCACTAAACATAGTTTTAACTATAAAGAACAATTAGGTAATTATTATAGAGAATTATTAATTTTTAAGAATTACAACTAGAAAATAATAGCGGCCCGGTAGTCTAGTATGGATAGGGCGCTGGCTTGCGGAGCCAGATATCGAGGGTTCAAATCCCTCTCGGGCTACTCATTCTTAAAACTCTTACCTACTCTTTTATTAGAATTATTCAATAAAGTCTAAGATTTCTGAAATATTATTGATTTTCCGAAGATTTAATAGATTAATTTCTTTTTCGAAAGGAAATTTATATTTTCTTTTAAGGAGAATTGATTGTAAGTTAGCCCTTTGAGCACCAATAATATCAGCATATTCATCGCCACACACAATAACAGAATTAGCTTGATTTTTTAACCCCATCTTTTCGAGAGTGTAGAGAAAGATATCTGGATCTGGTTTTCTTTTTCCATACTTAGCAGAAGTCAAAATAAAATCAAAAAATCCGGCAATATCATGCTTTTTTAACATATTTTCTATAGTTTGGTGATTGGGATGATTGGAAATTAATGCAATTTTAATATTTTTTTTGTTCAGCATCTCAAGTGTTTCTCTTGTATTCTCAAAAGGTTCCCACTCTTCTTCCTCGCAAGAATGATAAATTTCAGCTAATTTTTCATATGTATTCGAATCTATATGATCAATATTGTTGATAATTTTTTCTTCTCTAAGCGATTCTAATACATTTTTAAAAATCAGAGTTGTTGGAAATTCAGTTTTTGTTTTAATACTTTTTCTAAAAAAATGTTCTCTTTTTTTAGCAAATCTCTTAATAAATGACTCGTTGGAGATTTCTTCTCTCCAAACTTGTTTTTCTTTTAATACATCAATAGATTTTAGTAAACCTTTTTTAAAACATTCATAATATCTTTCGACAGATGGATTATCAAAGTAGAATAGTGTAAAACCAAAATCGAAGATAATTCCCTTAATTGTCATAGTGTCAATAAATATAAAAACGGAATCTCAATTTTAATTTATCTAAAGTAGAATATAAGTAAGAAATCATCATATCTGTTAAATCCTTAATAACAAACAAATTATTAATGTAGATATTTTATATTAGTGAGTACCAAGATGTCGATTGATAAATGGCTTAATGAAAAATACACAAAAGAAGAAAGAATTAAACGAGAGAAAGCTTTTAAAAAACTTACAAAAGAAGAAGTTCAGGAGTTGAAAAAGAAGAAGATTCGAGATATGGTTAAAAAAGAAGAGCAAAAAATGAGCGAAGTTTCAGAAAGAGAAAATTTTTTACAAGATATAATTGAATTTAAAGATTGGTTAAATCAGAGAACATATCTAAAAGGCGATATTGATAAAATTGAAAC
>JBHLPN010000320.1:2606-3704 GCA_048939445.1 Promethearchaeota archaeon
TAGCAGAATGATCCTTATTTGCCCAATTGCTGGTGTGGGTAAAAGACTTCAGCCCTTCACATATTCTAAGCCAAAGGCTTTCTTGAAGATTGCAGGGAAAAGGTTAATCGATCATATTCTTATAAAGTTGAAAAACTCATTTCCAAAAGGAACGAATATATGTTTTATTGTTGGTTATAAAAAAAGACAAATAACAGAGTATCTTAAAAAAAATCATTCAGATTATTTTAATCTCCATTTTCTAGAACAAAAACCATTAGGATATGACGCAGATACACCATTTTTTAGTGGTCTTGGAGATGCAATTCTATTAGCCAAAGATTTTGCTCAAAATGATGATTGTTTCATTTTTTTGAGTGATAGACTTCCGATAGAAGATTATTCACAAATCTTACTAAATTTTCATCAGGATATTTGCGACGGTGTAATAAATGTTAAACAAGTAGAAAATCCTCAATTTTACGGTGTAATTGAATTAGATGGAAATGGAATTGTTAAAAATATAGTAGAGAAACCAGATAAGCCCAAATCAAATTATGCTGTATCAGGAGCATATCTTTTTGGAATGAGCATGACATCACGATTATTTGAGTTATTAGAAAAACAAAGTAAAACTCAATTGGAAAATGGGCAAGAGCATACCATTACTCCAATTATCCAACAACTAATCGAAGAAGGTTTTAAACTAAAAATTAATGAGATGAAAAAAAATATATTAGATTTTGGACGACCTGAGAGTTTAATAGCAGGTAACCGTCTATTATTAGAAGATCTAAAAATTCAGGATCCGACTTATGAAAAGCTTTTTCAATCTGGAAATATTAATGATTCAAAAATCGTTCCACCTGTTTTTATAGGTGAAGAAAGCAAAATTTCTGATTCCGTTATAGGTCCAAATGTATCCATTGGTGATAATGTAGTTTTAGATAAATGTATTTTATCTGAATCCGTAATTGGTGACGGAGCAAACTTAAAAAAGATTATATCTTCAGAAAGTATTGTGGGCGATTATACAATTTTAGAAGATTTGATTAAGAAAAGCATTACAATAGGAGATTCCTCTTACATCACTACTTCTAATATGAAGTCATTTTAAAT
>JBHLPN010000067.1:0-8464 GCA_048939445.1 Promethearchaeota archaeon
TCACCATCTCGTTGGGTAACTCCTTCTCGTGTAAGAATTGGTGCTTCACCTTTCTTACATAGTAAGAGACCTTCAAGGTGATGTAATTCTTTGTATGAGAATGGGTCATAAGGCTCAGCAAAGTCAATTTCTTTTCGTGGATTTTCGATTTTAGCCATTTTATATGCCATTTTAGCTGCTTGTGCTACATATCGAGGGAAATATAAATCACGATTAGTCCACATAGTACTATCTATACTCCACCCTGTACCTGCAACATATATTGGATCATCTGTAAACTTATGTACAATATCTTTATTGCAAAATATTAATGCCGCAGCACCATCACTAGGTGGACTGATATCTAATCTATTCACAGGCCATGCCATTATTTCAGAATTTAAAACATCTTCTACTGTGATGTTTGGATCTGCTAATTGTGCACAAGGATGACCAACTGCATTTCTTTTATTCTTTACTGAAACTAAAGCAATGTCTTCTTTTTTAATGCCATGAACAGTCATGTAACGGTTCATTTCCATAGCAAATAACCATACAAGATTAGGTGTAAGAGGTCTATCTAAGATTGGATCCCAGATATGCCTGAAAGCTGTTTGAGGATGAGGATAACAATTTCCCATTTTCTCTTCACATACAACTAAACATATATCCGCAACACCAGAAGCTACATGCCACCATCCTGCGATTGGAGCAAATACACCTGTTCCACCACCATTAAATACTCTCACATAAGGTTTACCTACAGCAGCAGAACCATCTATAAGGTTTTCACCCTTCATGTGGATTCCATCAAAGGCGTCTGGAGCACTCCCCATAACTACCATATCAATATCATCTTTTTCTAAGCCAGCATCTTCCATTGCCATTTTCGTAGCCAAAAAGGAAAGTTCCTTTCCAGTTTCTAATAAATGTCTACGAAAAAGGGTCATACCAGCTCCTATAACTGCTACTTCTTTCAATTTTTTAACACCTCCTTACCCCCTCCTAAAAATTGCTACTGCTCCACTTCCAGAAGGAATTCCCCGCCATGCTTGAGCAAGACCGATCTCAGCATCAGCAACTTGTCTTTTACCTGCGTGACCACGAAGCTGCATTACAATTTCAAGGGCTTTTTGCATACCAGTGGCTTCAAAACAATTTCCTACCCCTAAAGAACCTCCAGATGTGTTTGTAGGAAGAGAACCATTAATTTCTAAAGCTCCCTCATCAATTAATTGTTTTGCTTCACCTGGTCTTGCAAGCCCTAAAGCTTCAAGATGTTGAAGTTCCTTATATGAAAATCTATCATCAACTTCAGCTATATCAATTTCTTCTCTCGGTTCTGAAATTTTAGCCATCTTGTATGCCATTTTTGCTGCTATGGTGGCATAACCTGCATCCATTCCTCTTGTACCAAGCCAAGGAGTTTCTGATGAATATCCAAAACCGGCTAAATAAATAGGTTCAATCCCTAAATTCTTCGCAGTTTTATCATCAGCAAGTACAAAACATATAGCGCCATCCACATTAGGACTAATATCTAATCTTTTAACAGGTTTAAACAGATACTCCGATTTCATTACATCCTCTATTGAAATTTGAGCTTCATATTCTGCATAAGGATTAAAAAACGCATTTTTTTTATTCTTTACAACAACTCCAGCACATTGTTCTTCTGTAGTTCCTGTTGTTTTTAAGTAGTGTTGCATTTCTAGTCCTGCCATGAAGTATGGATGAATTCGTTCTTTTTCATCAGAAGTTCCTACTAAAGGTTTAGGAGCCTCTGGAGTATATTCAGGGCTTCCTCCATAATTTGGTCTTTCGATAGGTCCAGAAATAGGTCTTTCAAATCGAGGATCAAATGCATGCAGCATAATATCTCCAAAAGTTAATAAATCAGAAATCTTACTATGTGCTTCTACTGCTACAACGTTAATGTGTCCGGTTTTAATTTGCATATAAGCATTTGCTAAACCGAAAATCCCATCACCACATACTGTACAACAAGGTCTCAAGAGTGCCCCTACTTGGTCTGGGACAAATTCATCGAAAATACTGAAGCCTTCCCAATAATCTTCTGCACATGTTATAAAGCTGTTAACATCTTTTCTGACGTCAATACCTGCATCAACGTAAGCTTTCTTACAAGCCTCATACATGATTTCCTTCCATTGAATATCTGGAGTAATTGAATTAAAATTTGTGTAGCCTATCCCGATAACGCATACTTGTCTATCTGCCATTTTATTATCAATTTTATTTTCTTTTTTTAATTTGAGTTTTCAATACTTTTTTGTAGTTAGATTTTGGTTTATTTTAGATTTGATATTTTATTCTTATGTTTTATTTTGATTAAAAACTTTCTAATTGATTGAATTAAATTAGATGGGAAAAATATCCTATTTGAACGAGAAGAAAATTTAAAATCATAAGAAAATTGTCTTATTTATTATGGATACAAGACTCCCGGAATTTCCAAAATTAGAAATCAGCCGAAATATTCCTGAATTGGATTTAATAAATAACCCAATCCTTAATGTAAAAGAAAAGGAGTTTTTAGCTGAGTTTTTTGAATATATGGAAGAAACTCTAGAGAAAGATCTGCTGTTATTAGAAGAATTAAATTATTCAGCTGAGGAACCAATTCAAGAAAAGAAGCGTGAAATAGTAGTTAATTTTATGAAAAAATTAGCAGAAAAGGGTTATTATAGTACTGTAATAGATTTTGAACAATATGATGTTGGAAATGTTACAAGAAATGCTCTTGTTGCATTAGCTTTATGTGGAGGTTTCTGGTCGCCAAACAGTGATAGATATGTTAATGGGAATTGGAGTATTGAAATGGGTAGATTAGCGGGAGGAACGCTTTATTGCAATCCAGTGAATTATAAAGCTAACGAGTTTCAAAGAAATAAATATCTTATTCCTGTAGTAAAAAATGGCTTGATGGCTGCTTCAGCTATGACAGAATTTAATGCCGGTAGTGATATTGTGAGAATTGAGTTAATACTTAATGATAAAGGAGAAAAAGTAATCGCAAATGGAAAAAAATTATTTATTACTAATGGTATGTTGGCAGAAAATATTATTCTTTATGGGAGATTAAATAGTGGAAGACTGGGAGGTATAATAGTTGATACACAACACCAACAATTGAAAAATTTCAAATCTTCAAGAGTAAGAACATATGGAATGAATGATGCTTTTGTCAGTCGATTAGTGTTTAATGATGTTGAACTTCCTAAAGAAAATCTTCTCGAAGGAGATGGATTGGATATAATGTTTCATCAGTTAACAGAAGAAAGATTGGTTATCAGTGCTGAAGCTATAGGTGATTGTATTAAAAAACTATTTTTTTCCCATAGTTTTGCCCTTCAACGTGAACAATTTAAGCACAAATTACATCAATACCAAATTATCAGATTTCCAATTGCTGAAAATATGCGCCAAACAAATTTATTCATTTCAGCATTAATAAATTACGCAAGGGAGATAGATAGTCGAACTCAAATAGCTAGTTCTAAAATAATGGCTTCTCAAGTAATGGGATTAAAAATTCAAACCTGTGAATTAGCATTTCAGAGTTCCATTGATTTATTTAGAACAATGGGAGGACGTGCTTTCACAGAGCAATATTGCAATCAAATGGGACTTCTTGATGCATTCTGTATGGTTCATGGTGGTGGAAGTCATTATGTGCTTGGAGATGCGGAATCAAGAAGGTTTTTTAAAACTAAATGATAAAGAAACAAAATCCAGAGATTCATTAAAATTTTCTAATAAATTGAATTTATTTTAATTTTTTTTTCAAAAAAAAATAATGCGATTGCATTGAACGATGATTTGGATATAATTAAGCTTAATAAAAAAGCATGGGATAATGCTGCTAAAATATATAACAAAGAATTTCATGGAAAAGTATACACTCTTTTTAATTATTTTTGTGAAAATCTCCCTAAAAAGGGGCACATATTGGATTTGGGCTCAGGAACAGGATTGCCATACTCTAAATTATTAATAGAAAGAGGTTTTAGTGTACTAGGAATAGATATTTCAGTTGAAATGATAAAAATAGCAAGAAAGAATGTCCCCCAAGCTAAATTTAATGAAATGTCTATGACCGATCTAAATTTCAATGAAGAATTCGATGGAATATTCTCCTCATACTCAATGCTCCTTCTTAATCCTTCTTTATTTAAAAAAACTGCAAAAAAAATTGTTCACGCCCTAAAAAGAGGAGGAATTTTTTATCTTTGTTTAAATGGACCTTGGATAGAAGGTGCTGACATAGATAGAGATGTGATCATTGAGTTTAAAGGTGAAAAAATGTATTCTAGACCGTATTCTAAGCAGGAAATATTTAATATCTTTATTCCTTTTGGAATGAAACTTCTTAAATTTGAGAGAGAAGTAATCACGTCTGAAACTTTTGGTAAGGAGAATATGAATACCTACATCTTCAAGAAAGAATGAAAATGTTAAATATTATATTTTCCGAAGAGCGAACAACCTGTTGATTATCAGTTTTATTATAAATCTTGAGAGAATACATTATTAAATAAAATTTCTTAATTAATTATAGATAATGGATGGCTACAAATTCGAAACCTTTGATATTACCCCAATATTAGAAGAACATCAAGGCAAAAGAATAGAAGAGTTGTATGAAAATCATCGCATTATGAAAAATAATATGGGTGAATTCATTGAATTCTTTTGGGAGGAAAAAGACATTCCCAATGAAATAAATTTGCTCAAAACTCAGAAAAAATTGTTATATAACCTTAAAACAGTAAATTATATCGGAGATTATATCGAGAAAAAATTAAAACAGAGAGGAATAAAGACTCTAACTGATTTAAAATTCAACTTAAATTTTAGCGGTTCAGCAAATCAGATTTTAAACTTAATAAAAAGTAAAGATTATAAGACCCTTATAAAAAACAGATACATAAATGATTTGGATGTGAGTTTCTGCTTTAAAATCGAAGATTTCTTATTTTTGGATATCGAAACCCTAGGTATAATTGATAGCCCTATTATTCTTGTGGGAATTGGCTTCTTTAAAAATACGCAATTTGAAATCCACCTATTTTTCGCAAGAAAACTTGAAGAGGAAATAGCAATTTATGAACATCTTAGAAATAAGATATTTCCGTATTTTAAATGTTTCATAACTTATAATGGAAAGACTTTTGACATACCATATTTGGCAAATCGATTTTTATATTTTTTTGATGAAAATCCTATGATTTCAACAAGTGATCCCCCATATGAAAAATGCAATACAAAGTTCCATCATATTGATTTATATCATCAGTGTCGTCGTTTATTTAAAGGTAGTTTTAATACATATTCCCTAACAAATATAGAAGAAAAGTTATTGAATTGGACAAGGGAAAATATGTTACCAAGTAATCTCGTTGGACTCTGTTACAGAAAATATAAGGAAAATGCTGAAAGATATATTGGATTAATAAAAGAAATCATTGAGCATAATTATTACGATATTTATTCAATGCCATTAATTCTTAAAACGCTTTTAGCTTATTTCTAAAAACAAAAATATGTATTACTCGCACAAAAAATAGAATTTTTAAATTTTTCTTAAAATACATATTTCAGTAATTTAGAAATAATATGTAAGATTAATTTTAACTTAAAAAATCTTTAAAATGATAAATATGGAAGTTTTGGAGAATAAATTATTCGACATATCATGGAATTTTAAGAACAGAGAAAAGATAATCACCAAATTACAGGGTACTAATTATGATATAGTAATTATAGGGGCAGGTATTACTGGAGCAGGGGTTGCGAGAGAAGGAGCAATGAGGGATCTAAAAGTTGCATGTGTTGATATGCAAGATTTTGCTGCGGGTACATCATCAAGAAGTTCAAAAATGGCTCATGGAGGTTTAAGATATCTAGCTTATGGTGAAATGGATTTAGTTAAAGAAGCTACGAGAGAAAGAAATTGGATGCGAATACATATTCCTCATTTAGTTAGACCAATACCATTTTATCTACCATTAATAGAGGGAGAAAAATATAAAAAACGAGATATTACTGCGGCAGTTAAAATTTATGACTTTTTAAGTGATGATAAATCAGAATTCAAAAATTTTAAAAAATATAAATGGCACTCTCCTGAAGAAATTTTTGAATTAGAACCTGAATTTTTGAGAGATGGGAATTTAGGAGGAGCTATATATTACGATACTAATATTGATGATGCTAGATTAACAATTGAAATATTAAAAGAAGCTGTTATAAGGGGTGCTGATGTTCTAAATTATTGTAAAGTGAATGGATATGTTAAAAAAAATAATATTATTATAGGGATTAAATGCGAAGACATAGAAAAGGGTAATCACTTTGAAATAAAAGGAACTTTAATTGTAAATGCAACAGGAATTTGGACAGATGAATTGCTTGAACATTATCCTGATGACATTCCAAAACCTCTTATTAGGCCAACTAAGGGAGTCCATTTGCAATATAGACGTAAGCATATCAAGAATAAAATGGCAAATGCCCTCTATTCATTAATTGATGGTCGTGTCTATTTTGTTCTACCTAGAGATAAAGATTTTACTATTATCGGCACAACTGACACTGATTATAATGGAAATTTAGCTAATCCTTTTTGTACTAAAGATGATGCTGATTATTTGATTAAATCTACCCAAAAATTCTACCCAAATGCGGAATTAGGGTATGAAAATATACTTTCTACATATGCTGGAATAAGACCATTAGTAATGCAGAAGGGTAAATCTGAAAGTGAAGTTTCCCGAACTCATACTATATTTTTCTCTGATGATGGTTTGTTAACAATTACAGGTGGTAAATTAACTGAATGGCGTGCTATGGCAGAGGATTTATTCAATAAAATAGAAGAAAAAGAAATTTTCTCACATATTAAACGAGATCAGCATTTCAGTAGAAAACCATTCGTAATTGGCCTTGAAAAAGAAGACTGGTTAGCAGAATTAAAAATTTCTGATCTCAAATTGGATAATGATATTACAGATCATTTATATCAACAATATGGTAAGGGTGCTATTAAAATTCTTGAAATAATTAAGCAAGATAGATTTCTGAAAGAAAAAATAATTGAAGAGAATAATTTTATAAAAGCAGAAATTCTCTATTGTTTAAGGTACGAACCAACTCCACACCTAATTGATGTTTTTTGTCGACGAACTGAAATGTCGCTATGGATTGATCATAAAAAAGCTTTCGAAGCAGCTAGAAAAGTTGTTGAAATAATGGCGAATGAATACTCGTGGGATGAAAATAAAAAGAAACAAGAAATTGAGTTCTATATGGATTACATTAAAAAATCTGTCTCTTTTATTACTTAATCCTTTTAAACTTTTTAATTATTGGACTCCATTAGAATTTAATAATAAAATAAATATATAATAACAAAATAAATTCAATATAACCTTATCAAATTAAAGGAGTGAATTTTATGATTTTTCAAACTTTTATGGAATTCTTGGGTTTAATGGCAGGATTCTTTGTTTTGATATTGGGAATTATGTGGTTAATTTTTGGCATATATGAAGCACAAAGAAGGGGATCTGTAAAAAAAAGGAAGATTGAAGATTGGGATCTAAAAGTAACAAAATTTCTTAAAGTTTTAACCTATTTAGGTCTTGTTATTGGTATCTTTGCTTTGCTAAGTGGAGTTAGTGGATTACTGTATAATTTACCTCCAAGTGTGGTATTTCAAAGTGGTGAAGTGAGCATTTTTACATCTGCATTACTAATTATTCTAGGAATTCTTACACTTTTAAAGCCCTTAAATGATCTTCCAATTCCAAGTGTAATCGGCCTTTTAGCAGGAAGTGCTGTAGTATTAATTCTTGTAATGGTATTGCCTGGAAAAGTTTATGAAGTCATTGGAATATTTATGAATCCAACAATATTCTTTATTATATTATTTATAATTATTTTTGCAATTATTGCAGTGACAGCGAAATTTTATGTTGGAGGATTAATGAAAATCTCAAAATTTTTATCATGGCCTCCAATAGCCTTTATAGTTGCCGGATTATGCTTTATTCAAGGATTTCTAGTTTTAGTGATAGGTGTTTCAATAGGTTATCTCTTCTAAATCTTTAACTTTTTTATTATTTTTTGTCATTAAAAAAACCATCTTAAAGATCTAATTAATTTAGAAGAAGACAAACCTATGGCTTGGATGTTTATTAATTTCACCAATAATATCATTATCTAATTCATAAGAACAATTAGGACATTTGTTATCATCAGTAACATCAATTTTTTTAAAGCTATATCCTCTCCTTCCGAATAATAAATGGTTACAACTGGGACAATATGTATTGCTTCCTTTCTCATGAGCGATGTTCCCCACATATGGAAAATATAATCCTGATTCTTTAGCGATGTTGTAAGCCATATCTAATGTATCATAAGGTGTTCGTTTCATTGAAGGCATTTTGAAATCAGG
>JBHLPN010000067.1:8564-9946 GCA_048939445.1 Promethearchaeota archaeon
ATTGATGCAATTGAATAGGCTGTAGCACCTGGCCAATAGTTATAAAGAGGTTTCTTCTCGATAGGATCTAAGCTTCCAGAGGAAATTAATGATCCATAGATAAGTGTAAATAATTCTCCATCAAAATTCTTACGTGTTCTACAT
This sequence comes from Promethearchaeota archaeon, assembly GCA_048939445.1. Taxonomy (GTDB): domain Archaea; phylum Asgardarchaeota; class Lokiarchaeia; order Sigyniarchaeales; family SOKP01; genus Loki-b32. The sequence goes on from JBHLPN010000067.1 coordinate 8,709, forward strand.
ATTCCTACTTTATCTGGTAGAATTGTGCATTCATTAGCGCACACATGACACTTAACTTTCTTATCATCAAGACTTTCCCATAATCTTGCTTTTACTTTCAAATTAATTACCTTATTTGAATATTCATTAGCTTATTGTATCTCTAGATATATAATAGATAAGAAATTTTATATTTCTTATAGATATAAATTATAATATTCACAAAAATAGTGGTTATTCAAAATGTCAAGAATAGAAAAAGCTGTTTCTTCTTTTAGGGGAGATTTTAATTGTGCTCAATCTATATTGAGTACTTACTGCACTCAATATGGACTAGATCGAGACACAGCTTTAAAATTAGCTACAGGATTTGGAGGAGGAATGGGACGTTTAGGTAGGACATGTGGTGCAGTCTCTGGAGCTTTTATGGTTATTGGTTTGAAATATGGGATGGGATTAAACGACAATACAGAAGCAAAAGAAAAAACATATCAGGTTATAAGAGAATTCTCAAATAGATTTCAAGAAATTTATGGATCTGAAATTTGTAAAGAATTACTTGGTTGTGATATTAATACACCTGAAGGAAAAGATTATTATGATCAAAATGAATTTTTTGAAAAAAAATGTCTCCAATATGTAAAAAATGCTGCTTATATTTTAGAAGAATTATTATAATCCCTTTATATCATGAAAAAATATTTTAAATAAAATTTCTATGACAGAGAATGAGATAGAGCTTAAAAAAAAGGAGTTAGAACATATATTAAGCAAAAAGCTGAAACTTTTAAAAGATTTAGAAGAAATCGGTAAAAATTCAAACTATATTACGGAATTAAGTGATATTGCTCTAATCCAATTACAATTAGAAAAATTTGGAGAATCAGAAAAAAATTATTTAATCTGTTTAAAGCATTTTAAAAAACAAAAAGATAGACTAGGTCAAGCTGCTGTTTATGGTATGTTAGGTACTTTATATTTTAAAAAAGGTGATTATCAAAAATCTACAGATTCTTATGAAAAAGCGAATAAAATATATGAAGAATTAAAACAAATTCAAGAGCAAATTACTTGCTTAATAGGAATTGGTAATAATTGTATCAAATTAAGTAAATTTGATGATGCATGTGATATTTTTTTGAATTGCAGTGCTATTTGTTCAGATAATAATGATATTTATAATTTATTAGATTGTTTAGGAAATTTAATTTACATTCATGAACAACAAAAAAAATGGGATGTAGTTTTTGAATTATATA
>JBHLPN010000067.1:10046-11816 GCA_048939445.1 Promethearchaeota archaeon
TTAAAACTAACCCTGTTATGTTTAATGCTTATGGTTTTTATAATCTTCTTTTGTTGCCTTCCTTAAAGATTCCGCTCCGCATTTGTCGCAAAACGCCATTTCAGTATGAGAGAACTCACCACACTTATCGCAGATAAACGGAAATGTTTTTTTAAATAACTTTGCATCCATTATACATCACTTTTGTTTAAAAATCTTGTTTTAATGGTGAAAAAAATTGATCCTTTTTATTTGTTTTTATAATAATAAAGATTTGTCAAGGTTTTTTGAAAGATTGGAATAATTTTTCGTTTTTGTATAAAATTACAAGCAATTTTTTTTTTAAATCTCAAAAATTCATCAAAATGTTAAATTATGAAAATTTCAAGCGATTTCCAACTATGTAGATTTGACAATGTTTATAAACAAGGGATCTTTAAAGAAAATAATATCTAGGTAGAATCAACAATAATATAAAAAAAAAAAGGTAATAAACTGAATCAAAATGAAAATATTGCTGATTTATCCCCCCTTTCAAGTTGGTAAAGGTATGGGAAAGGTGATGTGTAGCCCACCTCTTTCTCTTCTAACCCTTGCGGGAGCGGTTTGCGATCTTGATCATGAAATTGAAATACTTGATATGAATGTAGATTATTCATATGACAAGGTAAGGTTCACTCAAAAAATAATACAATATGATCTAATAGGGATTACTTGTATGACAAATACTTTCAAAGTTGTATTAAATTTATGCAGAATTGCTAGTAAGAATGGCATTCGTACAATTTTGGGAGGTTTTCATCCCACTTTAGTTCCTGATATAATTGAAAAATTTGAATGTATAGATATGATTTGTCGTGGAGAGGGTGATATTACCTTTAGAGAACTACTTGAGGGAAAGCCAAAACACCAAATTCTTGGCCTTTCATTCAGAGAAAACGGAGCTGTGATTCATAATCCAGATAGACCATTTATTAAGAATTTAAATATTTTACCCTTTCCTAAGAATGATTTAGTTAAACCTAAACCATACCATTATATATGGGTTCCAGCATGGGTTTGTGAAACATCAAGAGGATGCCCATTTAATTGTAATTTTTGTTGTGTTACTCAATTTCATAAAGGTAAGTATCGAACTAAATCTCCTGAAAGGATAATAAAGGAGTTATTGCTAGTACCACCTGAAACAAAACTTGTGTTTTTCACGGATGATAATTTCAGTCTACAGAAAAAGCGAGTTATGAGGATTTGTGAGCTTTTACAAAAGACAAAATTAAGTAAGCGATTAATCTTTGTCTGTCAATCTAGAGTTGATGATATAGCAAATAACCCAGATATGGTTAAAGCCATGTATAAAGCGGGATTCATCTGTTTTTTTTTAGGATTTGAAAGTTTTAAGCAAACATCGTTAGATACTATGCAAAAAAAATATAAACTTGATAAAGTTCGTAGATGTATTAAGATTTGTCATAAAAATGGAATCATGGTTTTTGGTTCATTTATTATTGGAAATATCGGGGAAAATATTGAAGATACATGGAGAACATTTAAATTAATGAAGGAATTAGAACTTGATATGATGATGACTAACCCCATTACTCCTTTTCCTAGTACTCCACTCTATGACGAAGCTGTTGAAAAAGGGTGGATCCCAAAGGATTTTCGATGGGAAAAATGGGATATTACACCGGTTATGAATACACCAGATATGACAATTAAAGAAATTCAAGAATTATTAGATGAGAGTTATAGATTTTTTTACAATGATATTGGTTATTTTCTCTTTGGAAA
>JBHLPN010000006.1:0-33723 GCA_048939445.1 Promethearchaeota archaeon
CATCTTTCTTTAATAGACGAAAATGGGTATACTGGTAGAGTTGATGGTGGTATTGGTCTTATGTTAGACCGTCCTAATGTAGTGTTCGAAGCCTCTAATAGTGCTAAAGAATTTAAAATTGAAGCTCATAAATATTATCGAGAATCAATTGAAGTCATCAATGAAATAGCTTCTAAAGTATTTAAAAGATATAATATTAGTAATAAGAATTTTCATTTCAATCTTAAAAGATATTTTCCCTCACACGTAGGTTTAGGTTCAAAAACGCAATTATCTTTAGCTATAGCTACAGCTATCACGCAATTGAAGAACATTAGTCATTTAACTCATAAAGATTTAACTAAATTAGTAGAAAGAGGAGGAACCTCTGGAATAGGATGGAGAGGTTTTAACACGGGGGGATTTATTTTAGATGGTGGTCATGATTTTGGACGAGGAAAAGAGAAAGAGACATTCTTACCCTCCTCTGCTTCATCTTCAGCTAATCCCGCTTTAACAATTTTTAGACATGATATACCTGAAAATTGGAGATTTGTACTTGTTATACCAAACGTAAAAAAGGGTGCTTACGGTGATGAGGAAATCGGTGTATTTCAAGATTATGCCCCAATTCCTAAAAATGAAGTAAATGAAGTATCACATCAAGTAATAATGAAGATTTTACCTGGTATTATTAAAAATGATTTAAAATGCTTTGGGGAAGGATTAAAAAGAATTCAGAATATAGGGTTTAAAAAGATCGAAATAGAATTGCAGGATGAAATTGTTAGAGATCTTCTTAAATTTTTCGAAGATTATGAATTAAAGGCATATGCTATGTCGTCTTTTGGACCAAGTGTTATTGGTATTGTAGAATCAGATTTAGAAGCAGAAACATTATTAAGAGAAATTCAAAAAAATCAAAAAAATGGGGGAGGCCATATTTATATTTGTAAACCTAATAATATTGGCGCAAAAATTGAATTTATAGACTGATATTAAATGCCCAAAATTAATGAAAAAATTTATTTTTCATCTGACCTAAGTGAAAGAGAGAGAGCCTGCTTTGAAACTGGAATTAAATTAGGTGCATTATATCATATACTTTGTGGTATTCCAATAACTTCAGATGAAAAAATTATAAAATCTATTGAAGATGGTATTGAAGCAGCAATTTCTTGCCAACCTTATGTAAAATCTATTAAAATAATATTAGATAGAGACAAAATTACTAAAAATAAATCTACAGAATTCGATTATGATGAAATATCTGGGAAAATTATTCGAGCTGAATTAAATTTAAAATATGAAGCTATTGAAGTTATCGCAAAAATCGACTGGATTGAAGAATTACAATATCCTCTTATGTATATTGAAAAAATTCAATAGCTAAAAGTTCCTCAAACTGAAAGAAATGATTTTGTTGATAAAGATAATAAAATCAATTATTTAGTGTATAAATTAATGAAGACAAAAAATATAAGTGTTAATATGAAAAAAGGGAAGAAAATTCCTTTTAAAGAGACATATATAACATTTTATAAACATAAAAAAAGAATAAAAATAAATCAAAGATTTATTGAGCAAACAAAAAACCAATCAATTACTTTAAACTTCAAAGAATGTGAACGGTTAATAAATTTACTCACTTTTTTTGTATTTAATGGGAAATTTGAGCCATATGAAGGTAAAATGCTTAAGATCGAAGAAGATTAATCCATTAGGCAACTGATGTATTTATCTATAAGGTAAATTGATTTGAACGCTCTTCTATTATTTCCAAATCTTTCAATATTCTCTTTACAATCCTCAATCTTTTCATGAATTTTAGAAAATTGAGCTTCGTTTTGATTTTTTTTAGCAATTTTTAAGCGAGTTGCTAATATTGTTGCTTCTAGAGCTAGATTTTCAGCCCGATTAAACAACTTATGTGTATCTCGAAGTTTCTCGTTAAAAATCACATCTAATTTAAATACAGGTACTATAATTTCTCCTAAATCATCCTTTTTGGTTTTGTGAAATTCTTGTGAAATTTCACCTATTAAAATTCCCCATGCTTTTTTTATATATGGTACATCTACAGCACGAGATTCTAAGTATCTAAAATCATAGTATTTAGAGGGAAATTCTGTTAAATTAATAGGAGATTCTGGTTCTTTCAATGCAGCTAGAGCATACAAATATATATCATCAACGAAATTGATAGCAATTATACTATAATCCTTCAAATTTTTATAAGTAGTTGTGCTGTAGAAAGGAGATATTTGTATTTGTTCCCCCTCTATCATTCTTATCCCCATACAAGAGGCATTGGGTCTAATTTCATTACTATTTTTTGTTATAGAATAGGTTGTGGCTATAATTTCATATAAATTACCTTCTTTTAGTCCAAAATCGTGATAGTTAAACATTTTGATCCAATAATAAGACAGTATATTTTTTTCTTCTTGAACTTTTTTAGGTTTCTTCTCAAAAGAAAAAATTTAAAGAGTAAAATTATTTACCTTAGGTTTTGTTTCAATTTCAGGATAAATTTTACCGACTATAGGAGGAGAACTATTATATATCTCTTCAATATCTATTAATCCATATTCAATATTTTCAACCGATTGAATACCTGTAAATGTTCCCTTCACTACTTGGCTAGCCATATCGAAATTAGCACCAAGTACAGCAACTTTTGAATTAACTGGAATCTTCAAAAAATCTTCCTTTAATGCTGTCAAGGGGAAATAGAGTCTATTGTGATCAACAGCATTTAGTTGAAGATGTGGAATGATTATTGGATATCCATCAGAAGGATCAATATATGCTATCGCTCTTACACCTATTTTATCTGTAAATAGCTTATATCCTATAACATTTAATCGCTGTTCTTCTAGATTGGTTTTTGTTTCTTCTATAATAGTTTTAGCAATTTTTCTTGGTATACTTCCAGGAGGTAATTCTCTTAGCGGAGTGACAGCAATAACTTTGTTATAAAAGACTTTATAAATATTAACATACGTGAAATATCGGAAAAAATTTGATTGGTTAAAATTATCAAGATCTTCTCCTTCACTTTTTGTATAAGTATAATCAACTTTTACTTGGATAAATTTAAATGGTGCTTCTGCTGTCATATAAAAAATTCCTTGCTTTGGATTTACTTTTACATTCTCTTTACTAGTTCCAGCGAAGAATTGCCCCCATACTATCTGGTCTTTAGTTTTCGCTCGATTTGATGTAATTATAGTAATATGGGGCCAACCACGTGAGTCTATTGTTGAAACTAATTTTATCATTATATCTGGTTGAGTAAATTCAATAAGTGCATCTGAAAATTCAGATAACCAGCCAAATTTATTATTTTTTTCACTCATAATTCATCATTCTTTTTTTAATATATATTTTTAATTAATTTAATCAACAAGATGTTAATTTTGATTTTTCTATATCTGGAGTATTTCTTCCATTATTTTCTATTTTTTTTGTCAATCCAGACCAATGAGGATTTTTAACACCACTAGATTCTGCAATTTTTAAAAAATATTCCATTTCTTCTTCCTTCATTAATGGCTCGTTCTTTAATTGCCATTCCATATCTAATCTTTCATATTTTGAGATACAAAGATTATTAAAAGAAAGAAGATCCCATCTTTCAGGAAAATTATTTAATTTTTTTACAATAAACTCTCCTATCCCTTTAATATTTTCTTCAATAGCAGTGTAATGAGGGATAATTGGCGTTCTAATCCACATTTTTTTACCAGCTTTTTCTAATTTTTTAGAAATCCAAATCGCGTTTTCCAATATTAAATCATTAGGGACTCCTGTGAATTCTTTATGTTTATCAGAATCTATAAGTTTTAAATCTAAAAGTACTAAATCAACATACGGTAAAATTTGTTCATAAACCTTTTTGGAAGCATATCCACATGTATCTATAGCAGTCGAGATTCCATTTTCTTTACACTTTTTTAAAAAATCCGTAACAAAATCAGGTTGTTGTGTAGGTTCACCACCAGAAACAGTTACTCCTCCATTAGATTTAGTGTAATATACCTTGTCTTTTTCGATTTCAAAGAAAAGATCTTCTAACTTCCACCATCTACCTAACAGATTTAATGCTGTAGAAGGACATTCGTCTACACATTCTCCGCTTCCTATACACTTTTTTCTATCAATAATTAATCCATCCTCGTCAAATGATAATGCTTTTTGTTGGCAGGTTTCTATACATGTCCTGCAACCTATACATTTATGTTTAAACCACTCAAGTTGAGGTATTTTAAGTATTGACTCGGGATTATGACACCATATGCAATTTAAAGGGCATTGTTTAAAAAATACGGTTGTTCGTATACCCGGACCATCTTCAGTTGAAAATTTCTGAATTTGAAAAATTAATGCTTCGGAGGTTCCCATGATCTTAATTTTATCATTTAGTTTTAATAATGTTTTCAAAATAAATCAAAAATTTCTATATTCGATGAGATTCTCTTGCGATAATCTCATTTTGTAATTCTCTACCTATAACAGTGAAGTATGCATTGTATCCTGTTACCCTAACTAAAAGATTCTTATAATTTTCAGGATGTTTTTGAGCATCTTTTAGCATTTCAGCATCGATCATATTGATTTGTAGAGCAGTACCTCCGTTTTCAATATATCCTCTTAAATAAGCCTTAAATTTCTCTTTATGTTCTGGGTCTTTAATTATAGAAGGATTAAATGTAATTGTGTGACTTGCTCCATTTGGTAAATAATTAATATATTCTCCAGATTCAGTTTTACCTCCTAATGCCTTACCAACAGAATTAGTAACTGCTGTGGGTCCTTTCATATCGGCTCCATCAGTTGGACAAATAGCATTTGATAGAAATACTCCCTTATTTCGTCCATTTGGAGTTGCAATTGTATAATTTGCATCTGCTCCAGCCCAATAGTTCCATGATAACATTCCTGGGCGATATTGATAATTAGTTGGCGATTTATATTTCCAACATTCTTCTGCCCAAGTTTCCATTATTATTCTAGATAATTCATCCGCATCATCATCATCATTTCCATATTTAGGAGCTTTATTTCTTAAATAAGTTTGCATTACTTCATATCCTTTGAAATCGTTCATAATAGCATCCTTAATTTCTGCTATAGTATATTTTTTTTCTTCGTATACAAGTTTTTTAATTGATAATAATGAATCTACTGTCGTAGCAAATCCTACTCCTTCAACAGTTATAAATCTCAATTCAGGACCTCCCTCTGTAATATCTAAACCTTGTTCTATACATCCCCGAACCATTGATGATAAATATGGTGCGCGAATAAAATCTCCTCGAAGCTCTTCACATAAATTATATGTATCTACAGTATATTTAATAATAAATTTGATTTGTTTTTCCCAAGCGTCATAAAATTCTTCCCATGTTTGAAATTTTTCAGGATCTCCCAATTCTGGGCCTATTTGTTCACCCGGTTTAGTAGCAATATCGTTTCCAGGCATGTTATGACCATTCCATAACGTTAATTCTATAGATTTAGTTAAATTTGGGTTGCAATTTACAGTTTTACTCCTATCATTACCTTGCATAGTATTTTCGAGACAACCTACAACTCCATAATTCCAGGCTTCTTCTTTAGGGACACCTTCTTTAATCATTCCAGCAATGCTTCTCTCATCAAAATTTAGGATGAATGGAGAACCCTGAGATCTTGCAACCATATCTACTAAAATATCTAAAAGTTTATCAGGAGAGTTTCTATGAAGTCTTATATTAGGTTTTGGCTCAAGACTAGGGTACCATGAATCTATAACTTCAAGCATAGTGTATGTGAGTTCATTTGTTAAATCCTCTCCATTTGGACCGCAACCAGAGAGTGTTATAATTTGACCAAATCCTGAATTTAATCCCTGTCTACCAACTCTAATCATTGCATCATATGCCGTATTACAGTGAAACCAAAAACTACCTAAAATATCTTTTGCAAAATCTTTAGTAATTGTCTTTTTTTCAATAACATCAATTTTATATAAATCCCAAAGATACTGATCAATTCTTCCAAAAGAGAGACCTGCTCCAGGATATGATTCTTCAGCCATTACCAGCATATGAATTAGCCAAACTGCTTGAACCCCTTGCCAAAAAGTCTCAGCAGGTTCCCATGGTACTCTTTCTAAATTTTTTGCCATATGTTCAAGTTCTTCGACCCTTTCAGGCTTAATTTCCCTATTTTTTAATCTTCGACATTCTTCAGCATACTTTTTTGCTAATTTCTTTGGAATTTTTGCTGAGATCATCATTGCCTTAAGTTCTTCTCCTTTAGGACCATTTTTTTCGTCTTCGCGAAGTTTATCAAATGTTTTATATGCTTTTTCATAGAAATATTTAAAACCTTTTTTAACCACAGTTTCATAATCAGGTATAAGATGGCCAGGCACCGCTCCTACATTTCCAAAACCTGATTTGTGATATTTAAAAACAGCTTCTCTGTTTCTTATGTTTCTTTTCCAATATTCTTTGGCTTCTTCCTTATTAAAACATCTGCTTAATTGAGTATTAAATCTCCCACCTGCAATTAAATCATTTTCAGAAATAATTTCCTGAGGAATATAATTAAGCATAACTTTTTCTAAAAATGTAGCTCTACGTTCTGTTAGAGATAATTCCCAATAATTATCTGGTAACTCAATCGGTATAGCCATTGATCTAAAGGATGAAGCAAATGCACCCTGATCATTCTTCCCTAGAATCTGAATATAATAATATACTTCGGGATTAATATACCAATCTCCCTCATGAAAAATGATATCCCAATCTGTTCCAGTAGTATACGGTTGAATTTGGTTATTCCATTCTCGTTCTAATCCCTTGTAGAAATATTCCCTAAGCCATTTAGAACGAGGAGAAAGATTATGAGGCTCTGCAACAGGGAATTTTGGGCCTCCTTTTTGATAAGCTTGATTTTCATTGGTTTTACTCATGATTTTGAACCTTTTTTAACTTATATTTATAAATAGTTTTGAATCTCTTATTAATTTAAGAGATATTCTCTTAATTTTATTTAAAACAACTATAATTTTAAAACTTTAAATTATTTTTAATAATGTTTTTTCTCAAAATTAATATTTAAAAAAAAAATTAAAATTTAAAAATGAAAAGATATAATTTATTTAAGTCTTGCTTCTGATAAATGAAGGTGATCGGTTTCTACTTCTACAAAAGCCTCAAAAATCTCTTTTACACGTGGATTTTCAGCTTCCGCAGCAGCTTGTCCATAGAATTTTATTGCTCTATCTTCTCTGCTATGTGATTCTTCAAGATTAGGTTTGTATTCAGCAGCACATTTATCATATTTAGGGAATTTTACCTTATCTAACTTCAAAATTTTCTTCCAAACAGAGGCATGTTCAGCCTCTACCTTAGCAAGAATTTTAAATATCTTTTGACCATCTAATTCTGGAGTTTTTGTACTGGCACATTTATAAAATATATTGTTTGATACCTCAACTTCTAAAGCTTTTTCAGCATTTTGCTTATCTTTCTTGTTTAATTCAACATCCCAAGCACCAGTATCATCATATTCTGTCGATTCTACAAAATATTTTTTGTAAGCACCACAAAATGGGCATCGACTTGGGGCTTCCTCTCCAATATAAGCTTCTCCACATATCTTACACACATACACTTTAACAATTATCTTCTTTCACCTTTTTTTATGATGTTTATTACTCTTATCCTACTATATTATAATACATTATCTAAAAGATTAACTTATTAGAAATTTCCACTATTTTAAAAGTTTTAAGTTAATTTCTAAAAACAAAATAAGTTAAAAGCAATCATTAAAAAAAATAGAATATAAAAAAAATTATAGAATCTTTTAAAAAGTATTAATAGATTTAGTATGATTATCATTGTATAAAGTTCTTGGAATTGACCCAGGATCGAAGAGTTGGGATTTCTTCGGTTTAGAAGATAATAAAGTAATTTTAGACACATCCTTACTTACTAAAGAGCTTATAAATGATCCGCAAAAAGCTATTACAATAATTAAAACTGTAAAGGATATTGATTTAATGGTTGCTCCTAGTGGGTTTGGACTTCCTTTAAAAGATGTGCATGAATTAACAGAACAAGATATTTTTTTCACTTTATTAAAATTTGATCAGAAAGAAAAAAATAAATTAGTTGGTCTGGGAGAGGTTTTAAGATTAATTAAAGCTCAAAAAATCCCAGGAATTATTGTCCCTGGAGTCAAGCATTTACCTACTGTTCCTAAATATCGAAAAATTAATAAAATTGATATGGGTACTGCAGATAAAATTTGCACTGCAGTTACAGGAATTAGAGACCAAATGGAAAGATTTAAAGTTGCTGCTGAAGATACAAATTTTATTATGGTAGAAATAGGTTATGGATTCACAGCGGTTTTGGCAATTGAAAATGGTCAAATTATTGATGGAATAGGAGGTTCAAATATTATGGGTTTTAGAGCATGTGGTGCTCTTGATGGGGAGCTAGCTTATCTTATCAAAAATATCCATAAGAAAAATATCTACAAAGGTGGAGTTGCCTATATTTCAGGATATTCCGATTTGAGCTTAAAAGAAATCACACTTCTAGCAGAGAAGGATGAACAGACTAAATTAGCTTTAAAAGCTTATTTATCAAGTGTGAAAAAAGCTGTTTTTGGAATATCGTCATCATTTTCATCTAAAGATAAAATAAAAGAAGTATTATTAGCTGGGAGAGGAGCAAGTTTAACATATTTTCGAGAAAAAATGATACGTGGATTAAATGATGTTGCTCCAGTAAGAATCATGGCATCTTTTAGTCAAATAGCGAAACGAGCTGCTCAAGGGGCAGCTTTTATTGCTAATGGAATTTTAGGGGGAAATTTTGAGCCCATAATTAACAATTTAAAAATAAAAGAAGCTACTGGTTCAATATTAGATGATATTTTTATTCCATTCGAAAAAGAAAAGCTCATAAGTGATTTAGATTAAAATACTTATAATTACTGGTCTAAAGAGTTATAAAATAATAGAAAAGGTTATTAAACCTGTTAAAGAGCATAACATTACAGTAATAAAAGCGCCAATATCTATTTCTGCTTTTCTAACAGAACCTATGACATCTAAAATCTTAGAGCAGACAGAAATTTATAATTATGACATGATATTATTACCGGGTTTTGTACAATGGGATTCAAAAGATTTAGAAGATAAATACTCAATAAAAGTTCGAAAAGGTCCAGAATTCGCATCTGATTTACCAGTCATTCTACAAAATTTAAAAATTATAGAATTATCAAATAAAACACCAGCAAATAGATTACTAGAGATTTCAGGAGAAAGTCAATTTACTGAAATTGTAAATAAACAGCTAGAATCAGCCAAAAAAAATCTAGACTCTCATACATATTACCTTAATGAAAAAAAATCTAATATCATAATTGGAAGGAATTTACCACCCCCTATAATTGCCGAGATTGTAAACTGTACTGAAAAAAGTAATGAGAATATTCTAAAAAAAGTAAAGCATTACATCAATTCTGGTGCAGAGATAATAGATATTGGATGCGTCTCTAATAAGCCAAATCCAGAAAAAATTAAAGAAATAATCAAATTAATTAGATCCAACTATGATATCTTAATAAGTATAGATTCTATGGATTCCAAAGAGATAAATGCTGCTGTTGAAGAAGGAATTGATCTCATTCTAAGTCTAGATTTAGGTAACTATAAAGAATTTTTACATCTCCCTAAGACCACTCCTATTGTTATACTTCCTACTAATGTTAAGGAAGCATATTTTCCTAAAGATGCTGAAACTCGCGTTAAAAATTTATTTAAATTAACAAATGAATTACAAAATAATGGTTTTAAGAAGTTAATTGCTGATCCACTGCTGGAAACGCCAATTAGTCCTGGAATATGCAATTCTTTAGAAGCTTATTTTTTGTATAAAAATAAGGTTTCAGAAGGGAAATATAAACATTTCGAACTCCCTCTATTTTTTGGAATATCAAATGTAGTTGAGCTTATGGATATTGATTCTGTTGGAATTAATGGACTGTTAGCAAGTATTGCAATTGAACTGGATATCGGGATTCTTTTTACCGTCGAACATAGCACGAAACTAATGGGAGGAGTAAGAGAGTTGAAAGAAAGTATAAAATTAAATCATGTAGCGAAGTATAGGAAAACACCACCTATAAATCAAGGAATTTCAGTTTTTAGAGCTAAAGGAAAAGTAAATCAAGAATCACCAGATATCAATCAAAGTAATATAATAGCTGTACAGAAATTCCTTACTGATTATATTCCGGATGATAAGGGATATTTTAGAATTTACACAAATCATTATTCAAAAAAAATTTACACTCTTTTTTTCTCTAATGATGATCAACTACTCCATACTTTCATTGGGGACAATGCAGAAGCTTTAAGTAAAAAGATCATTCAGTCTAATTTAACTAAAGACGTATATCATTTGAATTATTTAGGAAGAGAATTAAAGAAAGCAGAACTTTATTTAAATTTAGAAAAACCGTATATACAGGATGAATAAATCAATAAAATAAATTAATGATTAGCTTAAGTAATTGGTTGAAATTTATATAATTATTAAACTTATCTAATATGTTTCCATTAATCAAACTCTCTTAAAAGTGTGAATTTTATGATACCAAAAAAAATGGAATCTTTTCTTCATGAACACCTCCCAGATGCTACCCTCAAAACCCGACTTAAAAAAGATAAGGGAAAATGCTATTTAGAGTTTCGTAATGTAGATGAGCATCTATTATCTCGACTTGGGATTGTTGTTGATAAATTAGGCCCTCATCTTGTAGTTTGTTTATGGGATGAATCATCCGAGTTGGAAATTGGTGGATATTTAGTAGTTGATAACCTGTCCATGGGGGCTCCGTCAATGGGAGGGATTAGAATGCTCCCTGATATAACACCTTCAGATATTCATAATTTAGCTAGAGGTATGACCCTTAAAAACGCAGCTGCTAATCTTCCATATGGTGGAGGTAAATCAGGGATTGTTGCTGACAGAAATATCTCACCTGAAGATCATAATAAAGTAATCCGTGGTTTTGCACGATTAATTCATAGCTATATCGACATCTATTTGCCTGGACCTGATGTGGGTACTAACGATGCTGATATGAAGACTATAGCTATAGAAAATGGATTAGATAACGCACTTTCTAAGCCTGTTGAGATGGGAGGAATGCGCATAGATGAATTGGGGGCAGCTGCTGGTGGGGTTGTGATCGCTTTGCAAACTCTATTGGATATAATGCCGAGATTGAGAGTTCTTTCCCAATTTGCTAATCTTGAGATTCCAGAAACTAAAGATCTTAAAATTTTGATTCAAGGTTTTGGAGCTGTTGGTGCTCATGTTGCACGTATATTATATGAAAGAATCCCTGATGCCAAAGTAATAGGTATAAGTGATTTAGAGGGTTATTTATATAATGAATCTGGCTTACCAATTCAAGAACTTTTTAAAATATGGGAAGAAAAACGCTTAGTTACTAATAATTATTTTAAAGAGGAGATTTTTTCAGAAGGGTATAAACACCCTACGAAATTTTCTACAAATAGAAATAATTTACTTCTGGAAAATGCTTTTTGTTTGGTTCCTGCAGCTCCAGTATTTAACTATTTAGGAGTGCGTACTTCTGAAAATCCATCTATAACAGTGGATCGTATGGGAAAATGGGGAGTGATTGTTGAAGGGGCAAATACATATTCTCCTGATCCTAATAGAAAGGCGGCACGTACTCGTATGGAGCAAATTGTGTATAGAGAGAAGGGAGTAATGATAGCTAATGATTATTTAGTAAATTCTGGAGGTGTAATTTTTGCTGCTCAAGAGCACATAATTAAATCTCCAGATAGATTACAAATACCTGAAGAAATGTTAGGAAATCGTGATGTGGTAGAAAAATGGTTGAAAGATCACTCTAAAGAATTTACAGAGCTTTCAAGACAGCGATTAAAAGCAGGAGAGGAATATAGAGAAGATGTAATTCATCATAACATGATTGAATTAGTTGATTTATTAGCGACGCACCCTGATATGCTTCCATGCATGGCAGCTGAACGTATCAGTCTTCAACGTTTAACTGATAAGGAAAGCGAACTTACAGCAAAAGATATTATGATTTCAATACCAACAATTGACGTAAAAAGTTTAGTCCAAGACGCAGCTGCTTTAATGATTGAAAAAAAAAGTGGGATAATTGCTGTACTTTCAGAAAACAGACTTGTAGGAGTTGTTACAGATTGGGATATCACTGCTGCAGTTGCTTCTAATCGTTGTGACGTTAATCTTGATAAAATTATGACAAAAGACGTTATTATAGCCTCTCCAGATTTTTCTATTTTAGATATTATTCGAGAACTAGAGCAATATCAAATATCTGCAATGCCTGTAGTTGAACAGGGAAAAGTTTTAGGTATGGTTAATTCAGATCTAATAGCACAACGCTATATTTTAGAATATTTACAATCTCAATAATATTTAATAATATCTTAATATATTATATAAAGTATCTCTTTGAGCGGGTTTCTTTCCAGCAGCTTTAATTATTGTAATAATTTCTTCTGCCGATAAATATTGACCAAATTCTGCTCCAGCACTTCTGGATATATTTTCTTCCATTAAAGTTCCAGAGAAATCGTTTACACCGAAATTTAAAGACACTTGAGCAAGTTTTGGACCCAATTTCACCCAACTACATTGTATATTATCAATATAATTATTTAAAAATATCCGAGATACACAAAACAATTTTAAATCCGCTATACCATAACTAGGATTCAAAGGATGTTTATCTAATCTTGATAATATAGGATTTTCTTTTACAAAAGGCAAAGGCACAAATTCAGTGAATCCTTTGGTTTCTTTTTGAATTTCTCTTAAGACTTCTAAATGTGTTATTCGATCATTTAAAGATTCTATGTGTCCATACATGATAGTTGAAGTCGTTGGGATACCTAAATTATGAGCTGTAGTGATTATATCAATCCATTGCGATGTAGAGACTTTATTTGGACATATAATTCTTCGTATATCATCAACCAGAATCTCTGCTGCTGTTCCTGGAATGGAGTCTAATCCAGCCTTTTTTAATATTTTTAATGTGTTTTCTATTGAACTCTTATATAATTTTGACATAAAATAGATTTCTTGAGGAGAAAAAGCATGAGTATGAATGTTTTGATCTATTCCTTTTACAAGTCGAAGAATATCTAAATAAAAATCAAATTTTAATTCAGGATTGATTCCCCCTTGAATACATACTTCTGAACAATCTGAATTTTTTGCTTCA
The DNA here is from genome assembly GCA_048939445.1 of Promethearchaeota archaeon. Lineage (GTDB taxonomy): Archaea > Asgardarchaeota > Lokiarchaeia > Sigyniarchaeales > SOKP01 > Loki-b32. The sequence goes on from JBHLPN010000006.1 coordinate 13,321, forward strand.
ATAACTCTATCCTTAATCTCCTCTAATGTAAGTGTGAATGCATCTTTATGATTAGATGGCAAGCTAAAAGAACAGAATTTGCATCCTTGAAAGCACACATTAGTAAAATTTATATTTCGATTAATTACAAAAGTTACGACTTCTTTTTTTTTTTCAAAACAAATTTGATTAGCAACAAATTGTAGAGCAAAAAATTCTTTACCATCTACTTTTAATAATTTTAAAGCTTCCTTTGAGGTAATTTCCTCATTTTTTAATGCTTTTTCTAAAATACCCTTTATTTCTGGTTTTAGCTGGTTTAAGAAATGAGAATTTAACATTAATAATTTATATTATCTATAATTTTTTTAATATTTTCTGGACAGTAATCACTTTTTTGGATGTATTTATTATAGATTGGAAGTCTTTCTTTGAGTTTATAGCCTTTAGCCTCACAAATTTTATTTAAATCATCAATTTGAGGCCACATATTTTCAGGATTTATATAATCTAATGTAATAGGTGATATTCCCCCAAAATCGTCAATCCCCATATCGATAAACTCTTTTTCAAAACCTATTATAAGATTTGGGGGTGCTTGAATAGCAATTTCATTCTCAAATATAATACGAGCAATTCCGGATATTTTGAGCATTTCTTCGATAGTAATTGGTTTTTTAGGTTGAAATGGAATATTTTCTTTATTCACAAAATTCTGAATGATAACCTCTTGAATATGCCCATATTCCTCATGGATTTTTTTAATTAAATATATATCTCTTATGATATCTTCTATAGTTTCTCCAATACCTATTAATAAGCCTGTAGTAAATGGAATTTTTAATTTTCCAGCATTATTAATGTGCTTTAATCTTTTTGTTGGTAATTTTCCAGGAGAATGTTCATGTGCTTTCCCTTTTTTAAAAAGTTCCATACTTGTACTTTCAAGCATCAATCCCATACTTGCATTATATCTTTTTAATTCCTTCATTTCATCATAAGTCAAAAATCCTATATTTGTATGAGGTAGAATATTAAAATTAAGTAAATTTATACAAATCTCTTTTACAAATGCTATGAAGTCTGAATAATTCCTTTTTTTTAACTCATTTTTGACATCAGGAAGTCTTTCTGGACGTTCTCCAGACATTAGGAGAGCTTCTTTGCAGTTATATTGAAGACCTTTTTGAATTAATGTATGAATTTGCTCATTACTAAGCAAGATTACGTTACCCTCACCACTTGGTTTAGGGATTTTATAATTATAAAAACAATATCCACATTGATTAATACAATAGTTCGAAAGAGAAAGTGTAAAATTCTTGGAATAAGTTATTATGTTTTTTTCATTAGTCGGTAATTGCTCCTTTATTTTTTTAACTCTTCCTCTTATTTCTTTCAATGTAAGCTTTTTAAAGCTTTCAATTTCGTTATTTTTTATCATTATTAGTCCTTTTTGTATTTTAACACCACATAATTATCCCTACTTAAGATTTCAAGCAATTTAAACCTTGGTGCTTGAGCCATAGTTTCAAATCCTTTACCTTCAACAAGGGTAATTGCATCTTGACCACCAATTACCCATGGAGCAATGGTTAGCCTTATTTCATCTACTAAATTCATCTTAATAAAGCTCCAGTTCAATGTGCCACCCCCCTCTAATAAGAGCTTTTGAATCCCTACATTATAAAGAAGTGGCATAAGATTCGATAAATTTACTTTCTTACCTTTACCAGCTTTTAATATCTTCACTCCTTTTGACTCAAAATCTTTGATTTTTTTCAATATTACATTTTCCGTGGTACATATTATCGTAGGATATGTTTGTGGCCGAAATGTAATTACTTTTGAATTAATAGGTATCGAAAGATTACTATCTACAACAATTCTATAATACCCCTTATGGTTATAAAATTTAATGTGAAGTTTAGGATTATCTTTCAATATAGTGTTTTTCCCCACGATAATACCATCCACTTGAGCCCTAAGTTTATGGACTTCTTTCCAATCTTCTCCATCAGACAACTCTGGATCTCCTGTTTTGGATGCTATCTTTCCATCAATAGTCATTGCAGCACTTAAAATGATATATGGGCGTTCAATTTCTTTCAAATACTAACTCTCCTTTGATATAAGTTTTTTTAATATTTTCTGATTTTGTTCTTTGAGTAATTAAATCTAATATATTATTAGAGTTTAATTTATAAGAAAATAGATTTGGATCATAAAGATTAATTAAAAAGAAGTCAGCAAATTTTCCCTTTGAAATCGAGCCAAACTCATTTTCAAGATTAAAACTTTTTGCAGCATTAATAGTAACCATTTTCAATAAATCCTTAGAAGTGAATTTAAGCTCTTCATCATAACTGCATAAAACTCTTGAAATTCGGTAAAAATATCGTATCTCTTCAAATAAATCAGTATTATTCACCATTAAATTGTCTGTACCTAATGATATTGGAATCTTTAATCTTAAAATTTCGCTAATGGGAGGAAAACCCAACCCAAAATATCCATTACAACGAGGACATAAAACAAGAGATTTATTATTTTTAATTATTTTTTCTAAATCTTTTGAAACAAATTTTGTCCCATGAATGATTACATCAATAAAATTATCATTAAACATTTCATTTATTAAATTAATATTACGAGTTTTCTCAGCACAGTGACATGCAACGATTTTTTTAAATTTATATTTAGCTGATACAATTAATTTTTTATTTGTTGAATTAATTTGTTTGTAACTGGATAATCCGACGCCATCTGCTAAATCGAAAATAGATTCTATTTCACTTTCATCCATAAATCGCCCTAGGATTAAACTATTAATTGAATTATCAGTAAGCGCCTTTTTTAGAAGATTTACCCCTTCAATCCCTCCCTCTCGAAAATCAATGAAAAATGTAATACCATTTGATAGCATTTCTAAAACTGCATTTTGAATTCCTTTAATTTTGATATTTTCAGGGATTTGCCTTAATAATTTATGCTTAAGACCAAATGGAGGAGCAACGATCTCTGATATTTCTTTATTAAAACCCAATTCTTTAGCAAAACTATCCCCGATATGAACATGCGCGTTTATAAATCCCGGAATTAATAAGAAATTCTGATAATTCGGGAGAATTTCTAAATCTTTAGCGACATCTTCATATGAGATATCCATAATTTTTCCAGTGTGATCAATTTCTAAATTTACATTCTGTTTTAAGTGTAAATTATCTCCAATTAGAGCATATTTACTAAATAAAGATTTATTAGCCATTAATTCATAAACATTGTAAATTATTTTGTATTAATTATATCGAATCCTTTTAAATTATATCTAATCCTTTTAAAGATTAGGAAAAAAATCAATTTTTGTTACTGGTGACTATTAATTACCAAATTTAAAACAGATTTACAAGATTCTGGTTCCGGCATAGATATTCCAATAGATAAGGTTGGTATTGTAGAATTGGAAAAAAAAGTTGAAATAGTTCAAGAGAATAAAAGATATTCTTTTTATCCCAAAATATCAGCGTTAATCAATCTTCCTGCTGACCAGCGTGGAATACATATGTCTCGAACTTCGGAGACTATAGAAGAAGTTATTAATGAAGTAATTTTCAAACCAACCCCAACTATTGAACTTGTTGGAGATAGAATTGTAAAAAAATTAATGAAACGCCATCCATATACATCTAAAGCTGAAGTGAAATTAGAAGGTAAAATTGTAGTACAAGTTAGAGAAAATGATGAAAGAATTATTCAAAAATCATACAATATTAGTTCTTTTGTAACAGCTAGCAGAGACGATACTGGAAATATCGATTATAATTATTTTATAGGGGCTAGTGCAGTTGGTATGACTGTGTGTCCTTGCGCTAAAGAACTTTCTTTGGAGTATGCAGAAGAAGTTGTTAAATCCAGAAAAGATATTAAAGTTTCCGAAGAAGATCTCAATAAGTTGCTTAATTTACTCCCCTTTTCTTCACATAATCAAAGATCTATCGGGACTATAATTATTCAAATAAAGGATCTAACTAATCATAAAATAGACGTTTTAGATATAATTGATGTAATAGAGCAATCCATGAGTGGTAAAATTCAATCTGTTTTAAAAAGGCCCGAAGAAGCCGAATTAGTAAGAAGTGCACATCTAAAACCCCTTTTTTCTGAAGATGTAATAAGAGAAATGGCAAAAAATTTCATTTTAAGGGACTTTCCAAATCTGGAAGATAATTTTAAAGTAAAATTCCAGATTCAATCTTTTGAAAGCATACATCCCCATGATGTATTCGCGCAATTGAAAACAACTGTTGGAGATCTACGGCAACAATTAAAGGGTATTATCTCTCGTAGCAATTGAGTTTAGATAATTATCTCTTCCTTATCTATTGGTCAATTATCTTTGATTTAGATGTGTTTATTTATACTTTTTTAAAGAAAAACTGAAATTTAAACCCTAATCCATATTAAAATAGTGATTTTTAAGAAATTGTTATCTTATCCTTAAAATACCCTTATAAATTAATACATAATTCTTTACACCTATAATCTTAGGATTTCTCCTATAACTTAAAGGGATAGGAGCATTACATCGAGAACAAAGACCAGAGGTTCTAAGCCAATCTTTAAATTCGTCTGCGTGAGCTGGATATCTGCAATTCGGACATAAAACTATTCCTCTGCCATTATCTCTAGGATATTCTGGTAATTTGAAACAAAAAATACATTTAAAATCTTCTAACGACAAATTTGCAGCCTTTGGCCTATACAATTTTAAATTTATGCGCTTTACGGTGCTCTGACTCCTTCTAACTGGTTTAGTTGTTCTACTCGTGCGTGTAGTACGAGAAGTCGTTTTAACTCGAGAACTTTTGGATTGAACACGCCCAGTAGGCGTTGATCTTGATGATTGAGAAATTGTTCTTGAAGTTCGAGTTTCTGTTCTAGTTGATGGTGTTGGAGATGATCTTGATCTAGTTGTAGTACGGGTACTTTGTCTCCTAGGAGTTGTATTTCTTGTTGGTGCTGTTAATTGGTTTAATCTCCTTGTACGTCTTGTTATGTAGTCTCTAGTTAATTGAGGTAATTGCGATCTAGTTCCAAATAATCCAGGTACAATCAATATGAGTATAGTACTGATAAGTAATATCAAAAGATTAAGATCTATTAAAAAATGTAAAGGTATTAATAAAGTCCCATAGAAATCTACAAGTGAATAAAAACTAATCCAATAAATAATTATGAAAAAAAGAATTGAGGTACTTAAAATATAACCAAAAATACGTGCTTTAACTGACTTTGTCCCAAAATAAATTACATTATATTTTTTAAAACAATAATATAAAGAAATTGAACCATATAATATATAGGGAAATCCGAATAGAAGACTCCACAAGCTTAAATATAAACCTGTACCTTCCAGAAGATTTTCTCCTAATAAACCGGTAAAATTACCCCAAATTGAATAAAAAATTCCCATAAAAACAGGACCAATTGTAAAAAAAGCAGTATTGTGAGGAGAATTAAATTCACGATATTGTTTAATGTTTTTTATAACTTTAAAAGAAAATATCAACCAGATTCCAATTAATATCCAACTTACAAATACATTGAAAGAATTTATAATAGCCCCATGGATTATACCAATTACCAAAAATATTGCCAATGTAATAACGACAGATTTAATTTTAGCCTTAATTAAAACTCACCCTGCTTCTTATGTTTTAATCTTCATCATATTCAAGGTATACTGCTTTCCCTTCTATTATAGGATTTATAAATTTTAAAATTTCCGGTAGCATTTGTACATCTAATGATCCTTTAATCCCATATACCAATGGATACCACGTTCTAGATTTAAAATCTGCCTTATATATTTCAAATCCAGTAGATTTACCATCAATTTGATAAGGATCGATAACAAGGGCAACAGCTTTATCCCAAAGCTTTTGATATCTTGCTTGAGTTCCCATATCTTCATTAGACATAAAGCATCCATATGATGGGTGTGAATGATACCAACCACAAATGAATAATTTCTGTCTTTTGATATCTTTAAAGGCTTTCACATAATTTTTATAATCTTTGATTTCTGCATAAACTGCTGTGCCGTGCCCCATTGGATAAGAATCTTCAATATGTAGTATATTATTTTTATCTATTTTTCCTGCAAGAAGCCCTATGACCTCCACCCATCTTTCTCTTGGAATCTTAGAATTAGCATATTTAAGTGCATGACTCGCTATTTTAAGAATCGCTTTTACTGAAATATAAATTTCTTTTTCTATTTCTTCTTCTTTGAAAATTTCCGCTTCTCTTTTTTCTACAATATTAGTTGTAGGTATCTTTGTAAGTTTTATAATTGGTTTAGCAGACGATTTTTTTGTAAGCATTGAAGAGATTTCTTCTGTTAATTCATCTTCTTCTAACTGAAGTTCTTCATATATTTCGTCTATTAATTCTTGCTTTATTTTTGCTTTTATCTTCCTTTTAATTACATCTTTAATTGAATTATTATTAACATCTTTATTTTCCATTAAGGAATCACCATTTTTTATTTGCATATTTCTTAACAAGATTTTTAACTTTTTTCTCGAAAAATTTTGGATTTTTCATCATTTCTATCGCTGCTTTTTTATTAAAAACATCAGTTGGATTTACATATTTACCACGTGTATTTAACATAGCAATTATTGCTTGAACAACAGTAACCGCTGTTTTTGAGGGACTCCATCCTCCTCGTTTACCGACTAATGAGGGATCTACTAATGCTAGACATATATTTCTCTGTCCCTTATATTCAGATGGTTTTGGCCAGAAATTTGGATGCCAAATTGGAGTATGCATTCTTACGAAAGGAGGTTGTTTGGGATATTGAGCAGGAAATCTCATTTCTAATCTAAAAAGACCACCTGCATAAACAGTCCCTTTAGGTCCTTTAAAAGAGATTGCTAAATGATCAATACTTTTTCTTTTTGGATTAAATGGTTTTAATTGAACTATACTTCCCTCTTTAACCATCTTTTTTAATCCTGCAAAATCTCGGGAAATACGACTACTTCTTATACTCATTTTCTCAACCCATTTTATTATCTTTAATTTTATATTGAAATTCTTTATTTAAATATTTGTTTTATTCTTATAATTTTTATTTAAAACCTTTTCTGATTCAAATTTTGCTTTATTTTTAATGTTACAAAAATTTCTCCACCTTTAAACCCAGCAGCTGTCATAAGTTCGTAATTTCTTAAGTCATTTTCAATAGGATTCTTTTCTAAATCAACGATCTTTATATCATTGAAATCTTGTAAAGTGAGAATTGGCTCAGAATCTGGATCCATTTTATATCCATTTTTCTTTAGTATTTTAATTATATTCATGCAAGGTGATTGGGATCTCATTTTTATAGATACTCGTCGCACTTTTTTGCCGCATTGAGAACATTCTGAATTTCTATGCTTTTCAATATGATAAAATTTCATTGTAATTGCATTATAGATTACGTAATTTCTTATAGGTTCGCCTAATCCTTTATGACCCTTTTTCCAATGAAGGATTTTTATTGTTTCATGTGATTGTAATGCTGAAATAACTGCGTTTATAGTAATTATACCAGGATCGTGCCTATCAAGGATTTTAACAATATCATCTTCAGTATAATCAGGTAAGAAATTGTGTTTATATACTAGTTCATTAGCAATATCTTTGATGAATTTAATATCATTAACGTTTTTTGGATTTGGATCTCTATTAAATTTTTCTTTAAATGCCATATCTCCTTTAAAAACGCAATGTATCCTTTTTCGAGGGATTCCTACCACTGTGCAAGCAGCCATCTCATCACTCTCTCCTACGGGTAACGGATTACATTCATAACAAGCATTTTTATAGGGAAATACTGTGTACACATGACCATGATAACCAGAAACTCCTCCGTCTACTAATGGTTTTTTAAATCTTATACACTGTGCGTTCAAGTTTAAACGTGCATTCATCGAATCAAGACCTCCAACAACAACATCAGCAGCTTGATATAATGCTGGATTCAATCGTTCTAAAGAAGTATAATATCCTTTAACAATAATATTTGGATTAATTTCCTTTAGTTTTCTGGCAGCAACAATCGCCTTTGGCTCTCCTATATTCGCTCCAGCAAAAAGAATTTGACGGTTCAAATTAGAATGTTCAATGATATCTAAATCAATAAGATCTAAACGACCAACGCCAAGCATGGCTAAATTTTTAGCAATTTCGCAACCTAAACCTCCAACTCCAATTATTACTACTCTTGAGTTCTTTACTAATTTCTGAGACCAACCCTCCAAACGAAATTGACGGTCATACAAGTTTCTCTCTTCCACTGATAAATCTTTTGTAAAAAAATCTGAATCCTTATCCAATATTATCACCATAAATATTAATTAAAAAAATAAAAAAAAATAAAGGGCTTAACGCCCTCATATTATAATTTATGAAGAAAGTTTTATAAGTCTACCCAGCAGTACTCGCAGGGATTAATAGAATATCGTCGCCATCTCTTATATCATAATCTCTCAAAGTACTGTTTTCATCCATCGTAACCCCTCCAGAAGAAATATGAAAATCATTAGGATCAAGTCCATATAGATTTCCTAATGTTTCTTTAATATCTCTTACATGATTGCTGTCATTTACAGTTAATTTTTCTTTCTTTTCACCAGGACCAATTGTTGACATGAAATATAAAGTCAATTTCTTTCCTGCTGAAGGAGTTTTACCTGCGGGAGTTTTAGATTTTAATGGTTCTCCACCTAATTCTTCATCAAATTCATCAAAACTCATTCACATCACTTCCTTTTTTTTTTTTTATTTTATTACTTTTAGATTTATTGGACCTATTAAAATGGCATTAAAAATGTATTATAAAACCCTTTGGAATGATTTTGAAGTTTTTTATGTTCTCATCAAAAACAAAAAAGAGAAAATTTGGAATGTAAAGAAATTATATTATAAATTGTATGAATGCCTATAAATATATATAAGATACTAAAAGTTGTTTTAGAGAGATTACATAATTATAGAAACTAAATTTTTCAACGTAATATAAGTATGGGCTCATGAGTTCTCCGGATAATGCAGAATCTGTCGTTTTTAAATTAGTAGAAGAGTATTTAACAAAAAAAACTTTTTTCTCAATTAGAGAAATTATATCTTATATAAATAACAGGGTGAGATACAAACCTAGTATAAACGAGAATAGAATAGAGTTGATTTTAAAGGATTTAATTAAAAGCCGTGTGATTATTCCTGGAACTAGATTAATGAAAAACAATATTGTTGAACATCCAAAAAGGAATGAGATTTATAATTATATTAAAAAGACTCCTTCAAATATCAATGAAATAATGAGAGCGCTTAACATTGGTAGTAATCAAGTTTTATGGCATTTATCATGTTTAGAAAAATTCCAGTTCATTAGATCAAAACAAATTAACAATCATAAAATTTTCTTCAAATTTGATTCTGATCCAAAATTTGACTCGTTATACTATTATTTAAAAAAAGAAATCGTTCAAAAAATAATTAATTTTATGGAAAAAGAAAATAAGGGATTTAAGATTACAGAAATAACAACTGCTTTAAAAAAAAATCACAGCACTATTAAAAAATATTTAGATATTCTAAAAAATATGGAATTAATAAAAATTGAGAAAGAAAAAAATAGAAAGATATTCAAATTAGATTTAGAAAAATATACTAGGGCTAGAAAATCAATTCAAGGTGTATGAAATGAAAAACTCCAATTTTATTCCAATCCCATTTAAATTTTAATATATATATTTTAAATTCAGAAAATAATCTAATCAAAAAATCATGAGAAAAAATTCTAGAATTTTGAGTGTTATCACTCTTTACGTTATCTGTATTTTGTGTTATATGTTTTATTTCCTATTTCATATAGAAAATACTCCTCTATTTCTTGTTCTAACTATTGGGAGTGTTGCTGTTTTATCCACTAGTACAATTTATACAGTTATACAGTCTAAAAGTAGTCTAGATAAGAAAATACAAAAAAAAAAATACATAACAAAACCAAAATCAATTCAAAAAGACACTATTAATATCCTTGAAGATTATATTGATGCTATGCCTTCAATAGAAGAATATATTGAGTCAGATGAATCCTATAAGGATATGCCAATAATTGATAAATATATTTTTTCAATATTTAGCAAGGAAGAATTAGCTAAAATTGATCTCTTAGAATTACCAAAAATGGATAAGATATTATTTATCAGAGAAATGCTATATTACGATCCAAATGAAAGAAAGGATTTAATTGAAAATATGTTGAAAAACAAGGATAATATTAATGGTGAGATAATATATTCATCCCCTATAAGCTCAATTAAAATGGAAGACCAGATTCGAGTTTATGTAAGATCATTAGTTGAGCCTGGTGAGAAAACGAAAATAATCATTGTTGATACAACTGAATTAATTAGGATAATTAAGGAAAAAATAGCAATATTATTTGATTATGAGTTAGAAGATTTTCTCTTATCTAGCGGAGGAATATTGTTAAAAGAGCATTCACTAATAGGAGAATATGATATCGATGATGATGATGAAATTGCTTTAATCCCCTCAAGAAAAGAAAGAAAATAAAAAAAAGATCGTAATTTTTTAACCAGCTATACTTGCTGGAATTAGAAGTATGTCATCCCCATCAGAAACATTAAAATCTCTTAATATACTATTTTCATCCATTGTTACACCACCAGACGATAAGTAAAAATCAGCAGGATCCAAACCAAACAAATTTGCTACAGTTTCTTTAATCTCACCAACTAGATTGCCATCATTAATGGTTAATTTTTGTTTTTTCTCACCTGGGCCAATAGTAGACATGAAATATACTGAAATCTTTTTCCCTCCATGAATGATCTTTTTAGAAGGTGTTTTGGATTCAACTTCCTTCTTTTCTATCTCTGTAAAAGGTTCTTCGATATCTTCTTCCATGTCTTCTTCTATTTCTTCATCTAGATCTTCTAAATCTTCATCAAATTCTTGCTCATCAAATTCTTGCTCATCAAATTCATCATCAAAGCCCATAAAATAGACCCCAAAATATTAAATATTTTTATTTTAAATATAATTCTGATATTTTTTTTCTAAGATTATATGAAAATAATAGAAACTAAGCTATATAAATAGAATTAACAAAAAGATAAAGTTAATTATTTTAGTCAATATTCATATGAATTTATTAATGGAGGAAGTTAATGATTGAAACATTATGAATGACAAACCTATTCCCAAATATCAAATTCGAGAAAAGACACCAGATGAAGAACTTGATACATTTCCAGATAAAAAATTACTGAAGAAAATAAAAAAAGAAAGAATCAAGTTAGATAAAGAAAAAAATGAATGGGAAAAAACGATCAATCAAATTGAAAAATACAAAGAAAATGTTGAAGATCTCGAAAAGAAAAGAAAAGAAAAAGAACTTAAAATTAAATTTCTTCTTGAACAACGAGATAACTTAAAAAATGAGTTAGATAGAACTAAAAATCAAATAGAACAACAAAAGCAAGATTTAGCAGCTAAAGATCGTCAATTTAGAGAAAAAATCAGGAGTAAGAATGAAGAATTAGATCAAAAAAATGCTGAATTACATAGATTTCAAGAAAAATTAGATAATTTAAGAGAGGATATTGCAAATCAAAAGAAGAATTTAGAATGGGAAAAAGAAAGAACAGAAAAACGAATAAAGGAAATTAAAACGAAGATTCCGGGTATGGAAAGAAGAGAAAATGCTTTAGAAAGAACTATTAATGAATTAGAAAAAAAGTTAATGGATTTAAGAAATGAAATTAAAGATTTAACTAAAGAAAGAGATAACTTAAATAGGGAAATTAATAATCTAAGGAGAGAGATTATTGATGAGAAAAATCGAATTTCTGATGAAAAGCAAAAACTTAAAGAAGAAAGAGAAAAAATTCGTTATAAAAAACAAGATGTAAATCTAAAGTCTCGTGAACTTGATAAAAAAAGAGCAGATCTAAAAAAGTATAAAGATAAACTAGCAAATGATGTAAATAATTTAGAAAAAAGAAGACGACAACAGGAAATGAGATTAAAAGACTTAGAAAGAAAAGTTCCTGCTACAGAAAATAAATATAATTCCTTAAGTCGTAAAATTCCAAATTTAGAAGAAAAATTTAAAAAAATAAATAATGAATTTAGACAATTAGAAAAAGAAAAAACAAACTTAGATAGAGAAAAAAATCTTATTAAGCGTGAAAGAGAAAAATTAGAAAAGGATAAACAAAGATTTATAAAGGAAAAAAGAGAATTTGAAAGAGAACTAAGAAAGATTAAAACTAAAACTCCCTCAATTGAAACAAAGACTCCTTCGCAAATTAAAACAAAAACTCCTTCGCAAATTAAAACAAAAACTCCTTCAAAATATTAATTATTTATAATGTGAAATTCATGAATAATGTTGGAGCAATTGAAGGAGATTATATAGAAACAAAAAAAGAAAATTTATTTTTTGATGTAAAAGGTCTTCTCCATCCAAATGATTATATCGTCTGCTTTTTACGATTTTTTCCTCATCCAGAGGGAGAACGGATAAAAAATGGTACTAATTATAAAAAAGTTTACAGACTAAACGAACGATATACCCTTTTGAGAAAATATTATCCACACTTTCTTTTTTATTCGAAGGAACTCGATTTAGAGGTTCAAGGAGTTAAAAAGGAAGAAATTAAAAAAATATATTCTCCAAGAACCTTCTTTAAAGATTTATTGGGAAAACATGAGTTATCTAATGGTGAAAGATCTTCAAAAGAGTTATGTCAATTGTTAATTAATAAAGGAAATCTTTCTGAGAAATCAATTGGGATTACTGGATCAACAATGGTAGGATTAAATACTGAAGATTCTGACATTGATATAATAATTTATGGTACTGAGACAAGTTTAAAATTTCAAGAGGATTTGGCACAGATTTTTAAAAAATCAAATAATTTTCGGAAGTATAAAATAGATGAATATAAGACTCATTATGATTGGAGAGTTGGTGGTTCAAATATTCCATTTGAAGATTTTTTGAGGAGTGAACAAAGGAAACTCCATCAAGGTAAATTTTATAATCATGATTTTTTTATTAGGTACATTAAAAGTCCAAAAGATTGGAATGGGAGTTTTTATGATTATCAATATAAAAATTATGGAAGAATTAAACTTAAAGCAGAAATAATAGATTCAAAATATTCTATTTTTACTCCTTGTTTATATAAAATAAATCCTATAAAAATTCTCGAAAAAAGAATAAATTCAAAGAAAATTAAACTAAAAGACATAAGTTCCATAAATTCGTTCAGAGGTCGTTTTTGTGAACACGCAAGAGAAAAGGAAAATGTAATAGTTGAAGGAAAGTTAGAAAAGGTGATTTTTAAGAATGAAATAGAATATTTAAGAATTTTATTAAGTGACCCTATTCATGATAAAATGATCATTATTTAGTGATAAATAAAAGATTCTTAATTTAATTGATATTAAATAATTATAAAATTAGTATTTCATAAACCAAATGGATATTTATAACGCAGATTTACATATACATTCTCCACATTCAATAGGAGTATCGAAATCATTGAATTTAGACACGATAATCGATACTTGTAAAAAAAAAGGTTTGAATATTTTAGGAACTGGAGATGTTTTACAGCCAGATTGGTTAAAATATTTAGAACAAAAACTTGATAAAGATAAAGATAAAGCTTATTGTTATAAGGATGTTTATTTTATCCTCCAAACTGAAATAGAAGATCAAGAAAGCGTTCATGAAGTTATCTTCTTTGAAGATTTTGACATGGTAAGAAATATCCGAAAAAAATTAATCCCCCACTCAAAAAATATTTTGAGTGAATGGGGTGGTCGTCCAAGAGTCAATTTATCCCCAGCAGAATTAGCTGATATTGTTTCAGATGAAGGTGCTTTAATTGGACCCGCTCATGCTTTCACACCTTTTAAAGCAATTTTTCGACAAAACAAATTTAAAACACTTGAAGAATGTTATATTGATGCGACTAAAAAAATCAGTTTCATTGAATTAGGACTTTCTGCAAACACTGATTTAGCAGATAGATTGGAATGTTTACAAAATGTGACTTTTTTAAGCAACAGTGATGCCCATTCGCAAGATCCTCGTGCTTTAGGAAGAGAATTTAACAGATTCGATATTGATAATCCCTCTTATTATGAAGTTTTACAAGCAATACAGAGGAAAAATGGAAGAAAAATTACATTAAATGTAGGTTTAAATCCTAAACTTGGAAAATATTATATAATGTTTTGTAATAAATGCAGAAGAAGAATATTATTTAAGGAAAGGAAAAAGCAAGTAAATACTATCTTTAATCAATATTCAATATCAGAAAATTTTGTTATATATTACTCGACTACTCCTCTTTCTTCAAGATTAGATTATTTAGAGCAAGTTTCTAAAAACAAAATCAACTGTCCAGCATGTAAAGAACAATATAATAAAAATTTTAAAGTTAAATTAGGAGTGAGTGAAAGAATTGAAAAAATATCTACATCTATTGAACCTAAACATCCAAATCATAGACCTCCATATGTTAATGCTATACCTTTAATTGATATTATTCGTGCTGTAAAAAATATTAAAAGCACAACTAGTAAAACAGTATTGAATGATTATAATAAAATAATTCAAGAACTTGGAACTGAATTTGAGATATTACTTGATATTCCTAATAATAAGATCGAGGAGTTTAATAAAAATATAGCTTTAATTATAAAAGCTCTTAGGAATGATGAGGTTGAATATACTCCTGGAGGAGGAGGCACATATGGGCAAATAAATCTGAAAATTTGATTTATAAAAAAGAATGAAATTCTTAGACTTTAAATTCCAAATCTAATTTCAATAGATCTCCACAGGTATTGCATGTCATCCAATCAAAAACTTTTACTGCGACTGTGAGTAATTCAAGATCATTTCGAGGAAATTGATTTCTGAATTTCTTCTTGTACCCACAATTTGGACAGCTAATTATTGCCCTTACATAAATTAAATCGCTGTCTCCTGAAGCACTTACAGAATTACCACTACTGTTTTTAGTGTTATCAATTTCCATACAATATACCCCCAAGCATGATAATTATGAAAATATAAGTTTATAAATTTATTCTCTACAATGGTTTGTCTTCTTTTTCAAACGAAAAAAGGAATTACGTCAAAACTAGGTGTTTTATGGCTTTAGAATTAATAAGTAAAGAATGAAGAGTAGAAGCTATTATCGTATTATCTTCATATTACTTTCATATATTACTCGGATATCGTTCTCGTATTATAAAAGTCTCATTTTCTAGATGATATTTTATGAATTATGATGATATTTTAGACTTAGCTAAAAAGCGATCATCGGTAAGAGAAAGGTTTAATGAAATTGCCCGACATAATCAAAATCCTAATACAAACCCAAATTGTGATGATGATCAGTTTTTAGCAGATATTTTAAAAGTTTTAAAAATTAAAACATTAGTTGTTGGTGTTGGTGGCGCTGGAAATAATACTGTCTCTCGATTACAAGATATGGGTATTACTCATGCTGAATCTGTAAATATTAATACCGATGCTCATGATCTCTATTATTCGAATTCAAAACATAAAATTTTAATTGGAAAAGAACGATGTAATGGATTAGGTTCAGGAAATGATCCTTTTGTCGGTGCTGAAGCTGCAGAAGAAGATCGTTCAAGAATAAATCAAATAGTTAATGCAGACATTATTTTTTTAACATGTGGGTTAGGTGGGGGCACAGGTACAGGCGCAGCTCCTATCATTGCTGAAGAAGCAAAAAAGAATGATGCAATTGTTGTTACTTTTTGTTCACTTCCATTTATATCTGAAGGAAAACAACGGGCAACCAGAGCGACAGTAGGTTTAAAAAATCTTTCAAAGTTTTCTGATTTTTTAATTCCAATTCCAAATGATAATTTGCTGGAAATAGTTGGAAAAATTCCTATGATAACAGGATTTAAAATAATGGATGAAGTTTTAATAAGAAATATTGGTGAAGTAGTAAATTTAATCAATAATTGTGGATTAATCAACATTGATTTTGCAGATGTGAAAAAAACTCTATTGGAAAATCCAAATGGAAAATATCCTTCTGGATTAGTGGGAATAGCAGAATGTCTGGGTGAAGAAGCAGATTTAATTGATAAAGCAAAGTTAGCGTTAAATAATCCTCTTATAAAGCCAGATCCTAGCCAAGTGAATAGATGTTTAGTATCTATTACTGGAGATCATACATTAACATTATCTAAAGTTGATAAAGTAGTTTCTACAATTTCCCATGAGATCCCTGAACAAGCGCAATTAAAATTTGGAGTTCAAAATAAACCAGATATGGGTTCGAAAATAAAAATAATGGTCTTAGCAAATGGACCTGTATCTCCATACGTACGAGCTGCTGTAGATTCAGATAATGACTTTACACCAACGAGTATAGTTGGATTTTAAAAAAAATCTATGTTTTATTATTTTTCAAAAATTATTTCTTCATTTGTAAATTTTTAATTATTTTCAAAATTATAATATTAAGTGATCTTTAGCATGCAAAAAAGCCAAATGCCGATTGAAGAACTAAAAAAAGAAATTCGAGAATTTTTGGATAAAAGAAAGGTACTAGTTCTCTGTACATGCAGTAACGATATTCCTCGTGCAACTCCAATGGATTTTTATACAGAAAGAGATAGTTTTAATATTTATGTAGGACCTGCTCCAGGAAGGAAAGTAATAAACATGGAACAAAATCCTAATATTAGTATTGGTATATATACGCCATTATCCGAAGGTAAAATTCAAGGAATGCAGATAACTGCTTCAGGTGAAGACAGACTGGTCTTTTTAAAAGAAGGTGATGAAGAATTTGAACAAGCTCAAAAACTTGTACGAGGAAAAAGAAAATTAATTCTTAAAATAATACCTGAAAAAATTGAATTATTAGATTATTCTTTTATTAACAAAGGATATTCTAGATTACAGGTTTTAGAATTATAAAAAATCGATTTTAAATCACTCAACTTATAATTAATGTGTAAACCATTGTATATCCCAAAATAAATAAAAAATGAATCGTTGCGAAAAGTGCACCATTTTTTAGCAAGCGTTTGTAATTTAAATTCTCCACTTTGTATTTTTTTGCCAATGATAGGGTGAGAAGATCACATGCAGAACCTTGAGGTAAGAAATTACCTGCCATATTAACACCACTTATGAAAGCAATGATGATCGGATTAGGAAAGAAGGAACCGTTTATTATAATTTCCCTAATTATTGGGAGAAGAATAATGGTAACGGGTGTACCTGCTAAAAAAGCGGAGAAGAGAGAAGTCAGGCTTAGTGTTAACAACACAGCGAGATAAATGTTATAATTTAATAAATTTACCAAACTTGTGGAGATTAATCCTGAAAAACCGAAATATGCTAAAGAATTTGAAAGAATGAACAAAATAGCAAAAATTATGATGATCCTCCACTCGATATCGTTCTTAAGATCCGAAAATTTTGTTTTCTTAGAGTGAATAAGAAGAAGAATAGCTGCAGATATGATTGCGACAAGGGCAGGTTCAAACCCTATGAACATGAAAGCGAACGTGGTCAGAATAATTATTATTGTTATTAAAAAGTACCTTTTATTCTCGATCACAATTCTTGGATCGAGCATTGATAATAGTATTTTCTTATTTCTTTCAGTTGGTTTTTCTTCTTTTCTCAATATAAACCTATCTATGAGGAAAATAGTGGATATTAACGTCAGTATGAATAAAATACCCATATTAGCAAGATATTCACCAAAACCCCATCCAAATTCCTGACCGATTATAAAATTTTTTAAACTTGAGATTGGCGTGAGGATTGCCCCGATGTTTATAGTAATTGTCATTCCCATCATGTATGTACCTGAAGGTATTTCTAAAACTCGGCATGTCCGGTAAATGAGTGGAATTAGTATCAAAGAGAGGGTAAAATCCTCGATAAAGGCAACCATAATGCCTGTAAACAGGCAAATCATATAGAAGAATAACCTGTTATTTCCTTTTGTCACATGAATCGATTTAATCGCAAGATATTCTAAAATTCGGTTATTAGTAGCAAAAAAGATGATTATTTGCATAGCAAATATGAAGATTAATGTGTTAAAATTGATAAATCCAAGAATTTCTCCCTCTGTAACATTTGCAAGTGTAAGCATTGAAACTACTGCGATGGCTCCTATGATTAATGCTATTGGGAAATAATCAAACTTGTCTTGAGAAAAAAAAGCCATCAAAATCGCAAATAAAACCAAGATCAAGATTATTGCGGGTACATTCATCTAATAAAAAGAAATGGTTTTTGTTTTAAAAACTATCACTTAGAATCAGAAATTTAAATATTTAAGCTGAGATGGAATCCTTTACCTGCTATAGCTTTAATAGAAAATAAACTGATGATTTCAAATTAGTTCAAAAGCTTTATTTGAGGATTAATCTCGATAAAATTACGACTTTTTATTAAAAGCTTAATTGAGAAAATGTATAATAAAATTGTTAAGAAATGATATATTAAATGAAATTAATATAGGAGAAGCATAATTCTTATATTTATATTATAAAAAAGTTTAGATTGGAATAATTTGATTAAAGTGCTCTCAGAGGAAGAACAGTTAAAACTTAAGGATGCTCACACAGATAAAGAGTTAAAACAAAACTTTAAAAAAATATCCTCAAGAAATCCTGATGCCTATTTTCCTACTAAGGAGCTTAGAAAATTGGGATATATGAGAAAAAACTGTGAATTTTGTGGAACATACTTTTGGACTATACTTAAAGATAGAAAAGTGTGTGGAGATGCTGTATGTTCAGGTGGATTTCAAGTAGTAGTTGATAATCCGTCTAGGATTAAATTATCATTCATTGAAGTATGGGAAAAAATAGTCGAGATTTTAGAACCAAGAGGATATCTTCCAATTAATAGATATCCATGCGTAGCTCGATGGAATCCAACATCAGAATTTACAATTGCTTCTATTTCAGCCTTCCAACCATACGTGATAACTGGAGAAGTAGAACCACCTGCAAAAAAGTTAATTATTCCTCAATTTTGTTTGAGATTTAATGATATTGAGAATGTGGGTATTACTGGAAGTCATTGCACGGGTTTTGTGATGATTGGCCAACACGCTTTTGTATCTCCAGAAGAGTGGAATCAAGATGAACTATTTAAGGATATACATGATTTCATTCATAAAGGAGTCGGTCTTCCTTTAGAAGAAATCACAATTCATGAAGATTCATGGGCTGGTGGCGGTTCTTTCGGGTGTAGTCTTGAATTTTTCAGCAGAGGTGTAGAACTTTTTAATCAAGTATATACAATGTTTGAACAAACTCCTGAAGGTCCGAAAGAACTTAAACTTAAAGTACTTGATATGGGACTTGGTCAGGACCGTGTTGCATGGTTTTCTCAAGGTACTCCTAATATATATGAAGCTATTTATCCATATGTATTATCAAAGTTAAGAAAAATTACAAAAATCGAATTAGATTTAAAGCTATATAATCAATTTTCTCAATATTCAGCTTATTTAAATATCGATGAAGTAGAGGATCTGAATGAAACTTGGCAAAGAGTTGCTAATGAATTGAATATTGGTGTAAAAGAACTAAAAAATAAAATTATGCCAATGACTGCTCTATACTCTATCGCTGAACACACTCGTAGTTTGCTATTTGCTATAAATGACGGAAAACTGCCTTCTAATGTTGGTGGGGGTTATAATTTAAGAGTAATATTTAGACGTGCCATTAGTTTTATAGACAAGTTCAATTGGGATATTGATATGGCTGATGTATGTGTCTGGCATGCCAAAGAATTGAAAGGTATATTTCCAGAAGTATCAGAACATTTAGATGAAATTAGAGAGATTTTAAATGTCGAGCGAGAGAAATTTTATGCAACTAAGAAAAAAGCAGGAAAAATCTTGGAAAAAGTCCTAAAAAAAGGAGATATTACAATCGAAACATTAATAGAATTATACGATTCTAATGGAATAAGTCCTGATATGGTAAAAATAGCAGCTAAAAATTATGGTGTAAAAGTAAAAGTTCCAGATGATTTTTATAGATTAATCGTCGAAAGACATGAAATAACTGAACAAGTTCATGCCACAGGAAAAGAAGTCGAATTGGATTTAGAAGGAATTCCTGAAACAAAATCACTTTATTATTATGACTATACTAAGACTTTCAATGAAGCAAAAGTCTTGAAAATCATTGATAAAATGGTTGTTTTAGATAAAACCGTTGTATACCCAACTTCAGGAGGGCAACTTCATGATATTGGAACGATTAATGGTCAAA
>JBHLPN010000006.1:33823-38682 GCA_048939445.1 Promethearchaeota archaeon
ACTGAAGCAGAAGAAAAATATGGTATGACAATATATCAAGGAGGAGCTGTGCCTGGTAAAAATTTAAGAATTGTTGAGATACCTGGGATTGATGTTGAAGCTTGTGGAGGCACACATTTAAATAATACTTCAGAAACTGGTCATATTCATATCACTAAATCACAAAAAATTCAAGATGGAGTAGTAAGGCTTACATTCACTGCTGGAAAGGCTACAGATAAGTTAAAAGAAAAACATAAAAGAATTCTTGATGAATTAAAAGTTATTTTAGATGTTGATCGCAAGCAACTCGTGGGACGTATAAAAGAATTATTTGAAAAGTGGAAAAATGTAAATAAAGCACTTAAATCTGGTAAAGTGGATGAAAGGGATTTGCAATTAATTTCCTCTGAAATATTTGAAGGGGACGTACTATCGGAAATCTCTCAATTTTTAAACATCAAAAAAGATGATGTGCCAAGTAAAATTCAAAAATTTTATGATGAATGGGCTCAAGGTATAAAAAAGATCAGACAGATGAAAACCAACCTTAGTGATGAATACATTAAAGAGCTGGTTAATAACGCCCGAAAATATCAAAATTATAAAATAATTATAGAAACATTTGATGGCTTATCTCTGAATGATCTAAAGAATTTCTCAATCCGAGTAATGAAATACTCTGAAGATCTTATTGCTATTTTTCTAAATAAAATCGAAGAGGGAATGATGTTATTAGGAATGATGGGTACTGAACCTACTAAAAAATCTGATTTTAGTATTGGGAAATTTGTTAAAGAATCTGTTGAAAAATTTAGTGGAAAAGGAGGCGGTAAAAAGGATTATGGGCAGGGTTTTATTAATGATAAGGATTTAAGCATCAGTGAGGTTAAAAATTATATCATGGATAAACTAAACATCACATAACTTTTTCGTACTAATTCTATATAGACTATATAGAGTTTATATAATATAACGAGAGAGCTTAAAACTCCTTGTTATTTTATAATAACTAAGAAAGATAGAGAAACTATATATTAATAATGTTTAATCAAATGTTATTGATCTTATTAGGTCAAAAAGAAGATTATTTAAAATTGAAGAAAGAAGTGGTTCAAACCCCACTTGAAAAATCTATTGATATTATTCTTGAAAAGATTAATCAGGATATTGATAAGATAGTTGAATTAAATCAAGTTGACTATATATATTAAAATTACAAATTTAGGAGAAAAAAATTATGAAACCTATATATAAGCAGTTTAGTTGTCCACAATGTGGAAAATTACGTTATATTAATGTTAATGGTATTTGTTTTGATTGTAGTAATGAAAATAGTCTTGTACTATTAGCAGAACAGCGTAAATCACAACATAAACTCAATATTTTATATCAAACTCTTAGTATAGAGAGTTAAATCTAAGACTTTTTTGTTTTATATTATTATTTTAACCAACTAATTTTATTCTTGAATGTTTTCTTATCAAAAACATTTTAAATTTAACACTTATTATTAAATTTATACTCTATAGAAACTCTCTATTAGAATATAAACTTAATTTAAAATGGTGCTGAAAGTTTGGTAGAAATAATACAAATCAGCGATCTCCACTATGGATCAGAATTTATTGCTGATTATATGGAAAATATTATTCAATACATAGAAGAAATTAAACCTGATATAGTTATATGCACTGGAGATTGTGTACATAAGGGAAGGGTTATTCAATTTAAAGGTATACTTCCTTATTTTAATAGAATTCGGGAAATAACTAATTTTATGCCCCTTGCAGGAAATCATGATGCTAAATCATCTGGAATTGTCTATTTCGAGCGTCTTATTGGTCCAAGGCGCTCAAAATTGATTCTTGACGATAAAGATACCATTATTGTAGGAATTAATTCCGCTAGAGATGATATGGCTGAAGGAAGAATCGGAGATGAACAATTGGATTGGCTAGGTCGCCAATTTAACAGAAATTTAGAAAACCGAATAATAGCACTACATCATCATTTAATCCCTATTCCAATGTCAGGGCAGAAGTTTACAACTGTTCGAGATGCTGGAGAGATTTTAGAATTTACCCAATTGTTTGAAATCGATCTCGTTCTTCAAGGACATCGACACTCACCTCATGCTTATGTAATGTCCTGGAAAAATTCAACAAGTACAACTTTTCTTTATTGCGGCACTTCAACTTCTAATAAATTACGTGCTGATGACATTCCTAGCTTTAATCATATCTTCCTTAACGAAGGAGACCTCGAAGTATATATGGTCAACTCAATAAATCTAGAAAAAAATCTATTATTGGAACGTAAGGAACATCACACAGAATTTATCAGACCAAGGAAAACAAGAATTGAACATTTGTTAGCCTCAGCAGTATGGGATGAATAAAATTATGCGAAAACCTGTATCTCCACTTTTAACTGTTGATGCGGTCATTCTAGTTAACAATAAAAGAGATTTAGTCCTAATTCGACGAAGAAATCCTCCTTTCCAAGGTGAATTAGCATTACCAGGAGGATTTGTAGATGTAGGAGAAAGAGTAGAAAATGCGTGTATCAGAGAAGCATTTGAAGAAACAAATATCAATGTGAAAATTATGAAATTAATAGGTGTCTTTTCTGATCCAAAACGTGATCCGAGAGGACATACCGTTACTGTTGCTTTCTTATGTGAACCGTTAACAAAAAATGAAACACCAATAGCAAAAGATGATGCTATTGCATTAGAAATTAAACCCCTAGCTGAAATCTCTTCATTAAAATTAGCTTTTGATCATATGGAAATTATTAAAAGCTCAGGGATTTTAAATGACTTAGATTAATACATTCACTGCTTTTCTTTTATTTCATAAAGATTCTGAAAGGAATCTTTTATAAAGAGATAATAACCATCGCTTTCTTTCCTCGGAACTTTAATAACCTCAAAACTCATTGATGATGCCTTATCAAGAAATTCATCACGGTTTTTTATTACTAAACAGGAATGAGTAAACACATCTTTCGCTTTACTCTTGTCATTAGTTATAAATACTTCGAAATTCGAATCCTCCATTCCATAAATTACAAACTTCTGCTCTTTTTTTACACCAAAAAATTCTTCCATCAAATTAGGAGGCACAGATTTCGATCGGATTTTCTTAAGCCCTAGTAACTCAATAAAAAATTTATCAGCTTCTTCTTCTGAATTGTATCCTACCGCTATGTGCTCAATTTTCATTTTTTTTTTTTCCAAAGTAATTTAGACATAAAAATCTAGAATAATTTTATTTAATCTCTCATAACTATATATATTATTTCATCAATTTAATTTAAAAAAGTGGGCGATAATAATATGGATATTAACAAAACTATACGGATTATAACTGGATCTTTATGTATTTTAGTAGCAATAATTCGTGTTTTCTTTTTCTTTTTCGATTTAGGTGGAGCAATGATTTATTCTTTTCTCTTTCTTGATCCAAATCAGCTAGTAAATATTTTTGAAGCTATAATAATAGTTGTTTTTGGCTTATTTCTAACGATCTTTGCTACTATATTTGCCGTAATAGTGTACACTGTCTTAGGAATACTTCAAATTGCATTGAGAAAATATAAAACACCGAGTATCATATGTACAGTTTTTAGTTCCATAAGTATTGTATTAAGTATTAGAGCTATAATTCTTATTTCGAGTATAAATGAGTTTGACTTATTGATTACAATTTTAATGATACTTTATATCCTGGTTCTCTCTCTCTGTATCGTTTCATTCATAAAATTTAGAAAACAAGAGTAAAAAGATCTAACTTTCTAATTATTTTTTTTTAAAATTTAATAAAACAAAATCTATACTCTCGTTATGTTATCAAATCTTATTTTTTGTTTAAAATTTAAAAATTGTTATATTATAATATTATTAATAATTAAAAAAAAAAAGGAATAAGGGGTATTTAGTAGATGACTGAAGTATCTGAAATAGAATTTCTAAACAAACTTTTAGAAGTTGTATACAAACTCTCAAGCATAGTGAAAACCCAATCTCCTCGTTTTAAGAACAAATGGGATGAATATTTAAAACCTCTGAATGAAAAACCTCATTTAGTTCGTCAAATACCACTTGATAAACAAGAATTCTTAAACGATATTAATTATCGAATTAAAGTTCTAAAAAACGTTGAACAAGCTACTGTTGATGGGTTTTATTCAGTAAAAATACTATTACAAACCCTTTACGGTGCATATTTTAATTCTGAGTTATTTAAAAATGATTTTTCCGAGGATGATCAATTAATCTTAAAATACCTCATTGCAAAAGAGATTTTAGGGAATTTAATACAATATAATAAATTAGATCATGAATCTGTACCATTGAAATACAACATAATTGCCAGAAATTATACTCTAATCAAATTAAAGGGTCAAATGAATACTGAAATACTGGATAACTTGAAGAAATTAAATATAAAGGACATAAAGTTAACTGATGTAAATAATGTAATGAAGGAAATTAAATCAGACGGAATCATTAACATCAAAAAAAAGGGGAAGAACTATTTTTATGAGTTAAATAAGTTATTAGAATTAAGTGAAGACGGAAAAAAACACTATAGTCAGGTTCTCCAACCCCTGGTTGATTTTCCAACTTTATTCTTTCGCAGTTTCTTCAATATAAGAGAGTTAAATGTTTCATTAGACAAAAAGGTAAAACATCATGATTTCCTTCAGAAAATCCTATTAAAAACTGCTACGCAAGGATTTTCTCCAACGAATTATGTTTTTAAAAATTTAATCAAATATTATGAGAAAATTAACGAGGAATCAATCTAATTTGATTAAGCACCATTCAATATTTTTAATCAATAAAAGCATTGTATAATATATTGATAGCT
>JBHLPN010000321.1:0-3664 GCA_048939445.1 Promethearchaeota archaeon
GCGAGGTACATTAGTATTTCATTAATTTCTTTTTCTTTTTTACGATATACTCCTATTGTATCACGTAGTACTGTGGCAATCCATAATAAAAATAGAATAATATAAGCAAAAAGTGGATCTCCTCCCATACCCCAAAAAAAATTAACCGGTACTACAGCGATAATGTAAGCTAAATAACCATACTTCTCATTCCGACCAAATAAATCAAACACTAAAAAAATCATGAATATGATAAATAAAGTTATTAAAATTATTGTTGTGGGAATGTCAAGTGGCACGATTAAATCAACCTTTTTTTTGGTGCTAAAGTTATTTTAATATTATTATATAATTTATCCTATTTATTTTAAACTTTAATTACATATTAGACAGAAAATATAATATTAGAGGTTAGATATTATTTTTTCTAATTCAAGAATCATTTCTTTAGCTTTTTCCTTTTCTTCTGATTCAGCAGACAAAAGTATTGCATTTCTATGCAATGCTACTTTCACAATTGTATAAGTATCGTCATTAATTATCTTCAGTTCATTTATTATATCATGATATTTATATCCTTGTTCATCTGCAACTTTTCTTAATCGATTATGAATATTTTCAATCACGTCTGATGAAACTGGAATAGTTTTATTAATTTTTATTCCTTTCGGAAATCCTCTTGTTAATGAACTTAGTAAATCCTTTTGGATCGTCATTATTTCTAATATTTTTAATAGAATGAAGTTCCCATCACTAAAAGGCGCATACTCAGTAAAATAGAATTTTAATGTATCAGCAGCAGCAAAACACGCACGTTCCTCCCTTATCTGCCTTGAAATCTCTCCTGGATAATTCTCTACCTTTTTTATAGGAAATCCACCATCCTCAATAAAATCTTTCACAACAGGAGATATTGAAGGAGTTGTAATAATTGTATTTCCTTTAGATTTTTGAATTCTATTGTCAAAAGTTATAAAAAGCATCAATAAATCTTCATAGTTTATTTCTAGACCATTCTCATCTATTATCAATATTCTTGAGCCATCTACATCAAAACAGACACCAAAATGACTATTTGAAGCTTTGACAATATCAGCAGTGTTTCGAATAGTATTAATACTAGGTACTGGACTTGAAGATCTTTCACGATAATGGGTATTTAATGCAATAACTTCAACTCCAATTTCATTAATTAAAAGTGGAGTTATTCTTCCTGTTGGACCATATGAACAATCTACTACTATCTTTAAATTAGCTTTCTTTATTTTTTTTTTATCTACAAACTGTTGAAGGGATTTAATATAAATATCTGCTGTTTGTGGTATTGATGTTATTTGCCCTATTTCATTAGGATCAACTCTTCTCACTTGCTGAGGGTAATTATTGTAGGATTCAATTATTCGTTGAAGTTCTGATTGTGGTAATTCAATTCCCCCTGCATCCAAGAAACGGATTCCTACATCTTCGCTATATAAATGACCTCCTGAAAAATAAAATCCCCCACTCGCCCCAAATCGTCTTATAGTAAATTGTAATAATGGAAAGGTGCAATCTGAAAGGTTTAAAAGATTTATGCCAGTAGACATCATACCCGCTGTGTATGCTCTTTTCAACATCCGACTATCATTATGATAATCTCTTCCCATAACAATTGATTCTCCTTGTTTAAATAAACTACCATGGATTGAAGCTATCGAACTTGAAACCTCTGGCGTGAAGACATAGTTTGCTTTACCTATGATTCTACCGTTCTTTTTTAACTCGTTAAGGTTTTTTATGGGATTATAGCTCATTAAATCCTACTTTTTAAAAATCTAGTTGATATTTCAATTGGAAATTATATATGTTAAAAAGCTAAATAAAAGTATATAACTTTAACGTTTTTATATTATTTTTGTCATCTCTTTAGTATTTAAGAAATGAAAAATTATATAAAAATAACAAATTTCGATTTATTAAACTTTCATAAGAACTGGTAATTAATTATGACAGAAGTATTGGGCTCATTCTGTTTAGTTTTGCATAGTCACCTCCCATGGGTGTTAGGTCATGGAGTGTGGCCTCATGGAATGGATTGGGTAAATGAAGCAGCAGCAGAAACATATATACCCCTCCTTATAGAATTATATAAACTAGTTGATGACGGATATCATCCAAAACTTACTATTGGTCTTACACCAGTTTTGTGTGAAATGCTACGACATCCAAGATTTATTGAGGGATTTTTAGGTTATTTAGAGGAAAAATTTAATGCTGCCCTATATGATTATGAGGATTTTACAGAAAATAAATATGAAGAAGGGAGAATTAGACTAACCAAATGGTGGCAGGAGTTTTATGATCGCGTAAGAGATAACTTCATAAATAGATACAATAAGGACATCGTGGGAGCATTTAAAAACTTACAAGACAAGGGGCTTGTAGATATTATCACCTGCGGTGCAACTCATGGATATGCACCATTACTCTCTAAAGATACATCGATTGATGCCCAATTTAAAACTGCTGTAGATAATTATAAAAGGCATTTTGGGAGAGCTCCTACGGGTGCTTGGTTACCTGAGTGCGCATACCGTCCAGGATATAGATGGAAAAATCCAATAACTCAGGAGGAATATGAAAGACCTGGTGTAGAATATTTTCTTGCGAAAAATGGGTTGAAATATTTTTTTATTGATACTGCGTTACTCTTAGGTGGAAAATCACAAGGAGTCTATGCTGCTCGGTTTCCTTTGCTTGCAGAACTCTGGAAACAATTTGAATCCCAATATGAAGAAATCCCAACTTCTTTTGAAAAATCTCAATATGAACCATATTTGGTGTCTACTGATCCAAGTACTCCCGGACCTGTTGGATTTTTTACTAGAGATGAAAAAACAGGAATTGTGGTATGGAGCGGAGAACATGGATATCCTGGTTGTGCTGAATATCTTGATTTTCATAAAAAACATTATCCTGGAGGTTTGAGATACTGGAAAGTAACAGAAGCGAAACTAGACTTAGGAAGGAAAATGTTATATTGGCCAGAGGATATTCCTAGTAAATTAGATGAAAATGCAAGCCATTATCTAAATTTAATTAAAGATATTTTACGGGACTATAATAATAAAAATGGGAGAAAGGGCATTGTGGTAGCGCCATATGATGCAGAATTATTTGGCCATTGGTGGTTTGAGGGAAATTGGTGGTTAGCTAGAGTTCTTCGGTGGGTAGAGGATGATCCAGAAGTAGAATTGACGAATACCAGAATATATTTAGAAAATTACCCACCTAATAAGGTTGTATCGGTAATTGAGGGATCATGGGGGCAAGCTAGTTCTCATTGGGTGTGGCTTAACGAGTGGACGACCTGGACTTGGAAGAGAATATATGAATGCGAAGCGAAAAGTGAGGAAATTATAGCAAAATATAAAGATTCTTATGATTCTAATCTAATTAAAATCATCAAACAAATGGCACGAGAACTCCTTCTCTTAGAAAGTAGCGATTGGCAATTTTTAATTACAACTTGGAGTGCCAGAGACTATGCAGAAAATCGTATTGCATTACATTATGAGAACTTTAATAGGCTTTACAATATGGCTTCGAGATATGGATCTGGTCAGAATGTTGAAGAAGGAGAATGGCACTTTTTAGGAACAATTGAAGCTGTGGATGATATATTCGAAGCATTAGACCTTGAACC
>JBHLPN010000322.1:0-3660 GCA_048939445.1 Promethearchaeota archaeon
ATGAAAAATATGAAAGAAATATTTGAAAATATTGTTCTAAAATCTATAATAAGATTAATGAAAAAGTATTCAATACCGGTATTCTTTGCTGGCCCGTATCCTTACAGATACCCGTGGATGCAAAAATTCATAGAACATGATATTCCTATATTTAGTATGTGGGATGATATAACTAAATGCCTTAGCATTTTATGTCGTTATGCTGAATATCGTAAAAATTTAAATCCTAAACTTAAAAATTGAAAACTTAAGTTTCAAAACCTCCATTTATTTCACTAATTATAAATATGTTTTTTATCTATAATTATTAGAATTATTTCAAAAAGTTATATAAGAAAATTAAATTATAATTAAGTGGTTTTCTATTTGTCAATCGTATTTTTTAATCCTCCCTCAGTGATTTTAGCCTCAGGATCCAAATTAGGTGTCGAATTAGGTGGCAGTAAAACCATTTTAAGTTTTGATTCACACCACAATTTATATTCTGAAAGCGTAATTTTTACTGAATTGAGCTGGGGTGCGTTTTATCAAGAAGAGGGTCTAACTGACCAAATAGATACATTTACTACAAAAGAGTATGACTCTATTCGAGAAGATCCTGAAGCATTAATTACAACGATTGTAGATACTATTTATAAGATTATTAATAATGAAAAGTTATTTTATGGAATAGCAGATTTTGAAGTAGATGCATTTCTTAATCAAAATACCGTAATTCCGGGATTGAAATTAGATTATGAAATTATAAATAAACTTTTAGAAGCTCATAAAAGAACTCGAGATAAAGAATTATTTCCCAAAATTCACGCTGATTCACAAAATATAAAAAGAATTAATATTGAAATTCAAGGCACTAAAAAACATAAACTTCATATAATGGGAAATAAGTTGGAGGATCTAGCTGATACTTTGAGAATGGCTAAAGGTTTTGCAACTGGAATCGTCTGTACATCCCGAGGTGCTGCTAACCTCTATATTTTAAGTGATAACATTGTATATAAGGAAGATGAAATTCCAGAACTTTATCTTGACCAAGAAAACTTAGCTATTATTGAGATGGGAATTCAAAGAGAACTTTTATTTCCAATAAGTTGGTTTAGAATTGATCTAGGGCTTAGGTCTTTAGAAACTTTAGAGCTCTGGGATAAAATTAAAGATGATAATAGGTTAAATAAAGCTTTAGACAGGTATGATAAATATATAACAAGTTTAGTATATACTAAATATCGAGACATGGCATCTACAGAAAAAATTGGTTCTAACTCAGAAGATGATTTCTATAAGATGACTTCTAAAGAAAGAAGAAAAGCACTTAAAGACATGGCTCAAGCAATAAGAAAATTAACTGAAGAATATAAAAAATAGGGTTTTATTTTTCCTTTAGAATTCTTGGAGCTTTAAAATATCCATCTTTCTTATGTTTTGCATTCTTTAATGCTTCTTCAGTAGAAAGTGATTCCCAAGGCTCATCTTCCCTGAAGACATTTTTTAATCCATCTATAGGATGAATAGTTGGTTCTACATTGCTAGTATCCAAATCATCTAATTTCTTAAAATAATTTAAGATATCACCTAATTCATTAGCTAATTTCTCTTTTTCTTCTTCAGACAAATCGAGTAGAGATAGCTTTGAAATGTGATCAATAGTGTCCTTCGAGAAATTATCTTTCTTTTTCATGATATATACTCATTAAGTTATAGTCATATAATATAATTAAGTTTGATTATAAACTTTTTAAAATCCTTTGGATCGAAGATTGTGTCTTTAATTTTGTTGAATAACATTTAATATAGAAAATTATAAATTAGAAATAATAGAAAACAATAATTAAAAGAGAATTGACACCAATATGAGTATTGAACAAAATAAAAAACGAATACCTTTTCTTACTTTTCTTATATCTTATAAATGCACTAATGAATGTAAGCATTGTGCGATTCCAGGTTCTCCAAATCAAGATGAAACTTCAATGGAATTAGGTGATGTAAAAAAATATTTGGAAGATGTTACAGCTAATTATATAGTTGATGAAGTCGGTTTTTTTGGAGGAGAACCTCTACTTAATCTTGATTTACTAATTAGCCTAATTGAAGAGGTGAAAAGATATGATATTCCAAAAATTGGATTACCAACAAATGGATATTGGGGAAAGGATGAAAAAATTGCTAAGAGTTATGCCCTAAAATTAAAAGAAGCGGGTTTAAATACCATCGGTTTTAGCGTTGACACGTTTCATCAAGAATTTGTTCCACTCGATGCTGTAAAACGAGCAATGAAAGCTGCTCATGAAGTAGGAATTGAACAGATATATTCAATGACTCAAAATCTAGGACCTGATAATATCAATAATCTTATTAATGAAGAGAATAAAAAAATTACTGAAGTAATTTACAAAGAATTTGAGTTTTGCCAAGTAATAAATAGTGAGTTACAAGTAAGAGGTCGAGCAGCAAAAAGCCTCGCAGAATATTTCTCAATGACAACCATACCTTCAGATAAATGTCTTATTTTTAAGGTTCCGATGTTTATGATAGATCCCAATGGATGGGTTTTTCATCAATTGTGTCATGGGATTTGTATTGGGAATGCTAAGGAAAAGTCCTTGTCAGAAATAATAAGGGAATTCAATTATAGAAAACATCCGATAATAGGTAAGGTAGTTGCTAAAGGAGGACCTCAAAATCTTCTTGAAATTGCTATTGAAAAAGGCTATAAACCTCAAAATGGATATGCAGATAAATGTCACCTCTGTTTTTCCACAAGGAATTTTCTCCGTCCTTTTTATCCAAATATCCTCGAACCTCCAAATGTATACTTTTAAAGTAGTATGAATAAAGAATCCAAGATTATTCTAAAGGTTTAAAAAATTAATAATAAAAATTAAGTTATACCTTAATTTTATTTTAAATATGAATGATAAAGAAGATTTAAGTTATCCTAGCTATGCTTTTATAGCACTAGCACGACGTGGAATGGAAAAGATTTCTTTAGACCAATGTTTTCTTAAAAACTGTGATAATAAAGATTCAAACCTTCTAGA
The DNA here is from genome assembly GCA_048939445.1 of Promethearchaeota archaeon. Classification (GTDB taxonomy): domain Archaea; phylum Asgardarchaeota; class Lokiarchaeia; order Sigyniarchaeales; family SOKP01; genus Loki-b32. The sequence goes on from JBHLPN010000322.1 coordinate 3,042, forward strand.
ACCTTTTAAAAAGGAAGTGAGTGAGGGTGAAAAAAAGATAACTGAGAAAATTTATATAAAATGTAAGAAATGTAATCGTACTTTCATTTTAAAACTCGAGACATTGAAAAATATAGCAAAATCTACTAAATCTAAAGAAGAAGAACCCCTATCAATGGGATTAGTTTACGCGTTAGATGAAGAAGGCAAAAATTTAGGACACATAGGGTATTTTTGAAATGAATTATGATTTCTATTTATTTGATTTAGATGGAACCTTATTAGATCTTGGAAATATTGGAGTTCATACAGATCGAATATTAGTAGAAACTTTGAAAAAACATAAAGTTGATAGAATTCCCAATAGAAGTGAAAGGAGAGAACTTTGGTTCTCTGGAGTAAACTTTCAAGAAGTATTGAAGAATTGGGGTATTTTTGATTCAGATAATTTTTGGAAATCCTATGATAAAACCGACTTTGAAATAAGAAAAATACTTCTTAAGAACAATAAAATATCGTTATTTAAAGATGTCAAAACTGTATTAGAACTGATCCACAATCATAAAGAAAATATAAAACTAGCAATTTGTACAAATACTGCAAACTACATCGTGGATTACTTTTTGAAACACTTTAAAAT
>JBHLPN010000323.1:0-3624 GCA_048939445.1 Promethearchaeota archaeon
CTTTATTATATGAATCTACATCAAATAAAGAAATCGGAATAAAAATTCCGTCAGCATTTTTTATATCTAGGGCTTTTATATGTTTGAAGCGTTGAATATTTTCAATTTCTGTGATCTTATTAAATCCTAGATATAGATATGTCAATTCCTTGAGATATTCTAGCTCAATAATTTCTTCTATTCCATTATTTCTTAAGTCCAAGAATTTCAATTTTCGAAGATTCTCTAATCCTTTAATTGCTTTTATTTTATTATGACTTAAATCAAGAAATTCTAGTTTAGTAAGTTTCTCTAGTCCTTTAATTTCTGAAATTTGATTATTACTAAGATCTAATCTCCTTAAATTAGTAAGTTTCTTTAGTCCTCTAATTTCTGAAATTTGATTATTTCGAAGATTTAAGACTTCTAATTTTGAAAGCTTTTCTAATTCTCTGATTCTTGTTATTTCATTATCGAATAACATTAAAGTTTTCAAGTTAGATAAATTATTAATTCCTTCTATTATTGTAATGTTATTATTATTTAGGTATAGAAACTCAAGTTTTTTTAAATTGGATAAACCTTCGATTTTTTTAATCCTATTTCCTTGTAAATGTAAAGATCTTAGATTTGTTAGAGTATTTAAACCATTAATTTTTGAAATTTGATTGTAGTTTAGATATAATTTCTTTAAATCGGTTAAATTTTCTAGATTTTTTACTTTTTTTATATTTTTGATATTTCTATTATTGAGATTAATAAGAGGATAAAATCTTGAAGGAAAAAATATATTTCCTTCAAAATTAACAAATTGTCTAATTTTTAGAAGAGCTTTTAATTTATCATCTGAAGTTTTTTCTAAGGACTTAATTATTTGAAATATGCAAAATGAATCATTATCATGTTTTAAAACCCAGAAAATTGGTTTTATTGCTCTTTCTGGAAAATTAAAAATAATAGTTTTAGCTGCTTGCCCTCTTAATTGGTCATTCAAGTCAGAGATTAATATATTTTCAAGGAAATTAAATACCTTTTCACTTTTTGATTTTATTAATCCTAAAAGTTTTACCCCTAATATCCTAGTATTATCATCATTATCATAGATTTCATCAATTAATGAGATTAGTAAATCTGAGGCTTGATTTTTATCTATTATTTTATTCTTAAAATCTTCATATATCTTAATAGGTGTTAAAACTGACATCAAATTATCAAAATTATGATGTTAAGAGATGATCTAATTCAAATTTTAATACTATTGTATAAAAATAATTAGATAATTAAAAATTATTATTATATATTAAAAAAGGAAAAAAATTTTTGAAACCTATAATTCAATTATTTCAGATTCCATTTTTTCTGTATCAATTATTACAAAAGTTGATTTTCCTGTTAAATAGCCGCATAATTCGCCAGGATTTATAACTAAAATCCCATTTTTTAACTTTTTATTTGATAAGTAATGTGTATGACCTGACAAAATTATATCAAAATCACCTGAATTTGCTAAAGCTTCTATTGTCTGTTTTTTGGGCATGTGAGATGCAAAGATTCTTTTCCCTCCCAATTCTAAAATCAATTCATGGCCATTCTGAGCAAATTTGCAGATTTGTCCAAGATTTTGTAGTAAAAATAGTTTTTCTCCATCATTATTTCCAAAAACACCATAAAATTGATTTTTTATTGAATCATTCAAGTTATCGAACCATTTTTTTACGAAAGGAGCTACATAATCTCCACAGTGTATAAGGGCATCTACATTCCTTTCATTTATTATAGATACTGCTTTTAATATATTATTCATGTTATCATGAGTATCACTAATTACTGCTAATTTCATCTCTTAAAACTCACCTTTAAGTTTAATATATAATCGAATTAGATATAATTAAATTAAATTATTATATGTTTTATATTATAATAATGAAATTTTTGTGAATTTGAGATGATTGAAGACTTCTTTAAAACTGAAATAAAATATATTAATAGAGAATTGAAGAAATATTTTGCCCAATTATACAAGACAGAAAAAGACGTACTTCTTAAAGATTTTATAACTCAATTAGAAGAATTCATTTTAAATGAGAAAGCAAAAAGAATTCATCCTATTTTATTAATAGCTTCTTTTGCTGGCATTGTAAATCCCTTGTATTTTGAAGATCAAATAGATCAAATCCATGAAATATCAATTGCTGTGGAATTATTACATAGTGGGCACTTAATTCACGATGATCTTCTAGACGATGACATTTTGAGAAGAAATAAACCTACTTTTCATATCCAATTAAAAAATGAGTTAAACCAAGTTTATAAAGATATAAATCTCACAAATAAAGATAAATTAATTGGATTGTATGGACGAGATATGAGTGTGTTAGGAGGAGTTCAAGGATATCTTTTAGGTTTAGACATTTTAAAATCATCAAAATTCCCTGAAAAATTAAAACTATTAGCCATTAATGAATATACCAACGCAATGGAGTACTTAATGAAAGGACAATTAGTAGAAGAGTATATGAATTATAATAACATTACTATGACATTAGAACAGTATTTGAATATCGCAGAATATCAAAAAGCAAGAATATTTGAAAAATCTACAAAAATTGGTGCAATTCTAGCTAAAGGAAATCTCCATTATCAGATCGAACCATTAAGTGATGCCATGCTGAATATTGGTCAAGCTTATTCTATTCGCGATGATATTCTTGATCTAGAAGAAGATATTAAAGGAAAAAAGAAGAAAATTGTTTATATTTTAGCGGTACAAAATACAGATGAAGATCAATCTAAAAGATTGAATGAGATTTTTCATAAAGAAGACTTAACAAAGAATGATGTCAATGAAGTGAAAGATATATTTACAAAAACTAATGCCTTGATGATTGCGGAACATTTAGCTACAAATTTAGTGGAACAATCTAGAAATAGTTTAAAGGATATCTATCCCGATTTAAATAAAGAGCAAAAAATATTTTTTAATGAGTTCTCAGACTTCGTACATTTAAGAGAGATTTAATTCTAATCCCTTAATTTACACTACTACGTAAGGGATATGTTGGTTTTTTAACATAACATTGTTTAATTCTTTAAAGACTTCTAAAACATTATAATTCTCTAAAGCAGAGGTTCTATAAAATCCATCTAATTTCTTATTTTCTAAATATTCATAAATTAGTTTTTCAAGTACAATTTCCGATTCTGGAGATTTATCTAATAAATCACTTTTACTCCCTACTAAGATTATTGGAATATTTGGATCAATAGCATTCTCAATTATTTTTTCATACCAAAAATCCAATTGAATAAAAGAAGGATTATTAACAGAATCAAATACTAACAAGGCTCCATGAGCTCCTTCTATAAACTTAGGGATCAATGGAGCAAACCTTTCCTGCCCACCAAAATCAAAAATAGAATTTACAATGTAATTCTCTTTTTGTGAATTTGGTTCTTTTGTGAAATTTATTCTTAAATGCACTGAATGAAAATTTATACCAATTGTTGGAGAAGTATCAAAGCTAAATGAGTTAAAGCAATAACGATTGAATAATGAAGTTTTACCTACTGAACTGGCGCCACAAATCACAATTTTAAAACTAAATAAAATATCCCTTCGATTATAACTCATTTTTTGAAAAAAAT
>JBHLPN010000324.1:0-3622 GCA_048939445.1 Promethearchaeota archaeon
GTCCAGCAAAGTTAGAACAAAGAATAGGGGAAAAAGCATATATCAAATGTGGAAATTATCGAATTATTGCTGCATTTTTTGAATTAATTACCGCAGTTAATTATATTTTTTATTTCTATTTTCCTCTACCAATTCCTTTTCCTCAATTTTTTATTTGGGATTATTGGATTTCTGTTATTCTTAGTATTATTATTTTAATTCCTTGTTTATATATTATGCTTAAGGGAGTTAAAGATGCAGGAAGAGAAGCACTTTTTCCAGACAAGAAACACACTCTATATGAGGGAATATATAATAAGATAAGACACCCTCAAGCATTAGGAGAAGTGTTTATTTGGTGGGCAGCCGCATTACTTTTAAATTCTCCATTCCTTTTTCTATATTCTATTATATGGTTTCCAATATTTTATTGGTTTTGTATAGCAGAAGAAAAGGATCTAATAATAAGATATGGAGAAGCCTATTTAGAATATAAAAAACAGACTGGTATTTTTTTCCCAAAAATAAGAAAGCCTAATGAAAATTCATTTTGAAAAGCAATTATTTAAACCTTTTTTTATTTAAACGATAATTCCTGATTCTAGTTTCTGTATAACACCACAATACTCCTACTAAAACACAGGTTATTATTGCTAAAACATCATATATGATGCAAAACAATGGGTCAGTATCTCCAACTGTGCATTCAAAATCACCTATTAATGCTTTCATTAAGCCAAAATAAAAAATCTGAGATAAAAGAATATGATATGATGACTTTCCAATCCAAGAAATCCCTTTTGCTAGTTTATTTTGAGGATTTTTTGGAATCACTTTTAAGATAATTAGAAATATAAATGCCACATATGTATAAAAAATAATATTATAATCTCCACGTATGAAGTCTATTTGATACAATTGTCTGTCAATCTGAAAAAGAATGACATAAAAAGCACATATCGGAAAGATAAACCACATAAAAATATTATGTAAATTAAATATACTAGGATTTCTTGAAAACCACATGCCTAATCCTATTCCTCCTAAATACATAGTAATGCTTAAATAGAAGAGTGAGATATTTCGCCATTCTTCCATAGAATCTACTGTTGGTCCCATATATAAAAAGAGTAACACATGAGTGGCAAAATTAATGATAAAACAAACAATTAATGTTATTAAAGCTTTAGACGTACTACTAGAAAAACCCTTATATATTAAAGGCATAAATAAAATAGTTTGAAAAAGTAATGGAATAAACCAAATTCCAGGACCCCAAAAAGGGGTAATTCCTAAAAACAAGAATCTCTCATCCATAAATGGATATAATTGATTGGATACTATTGTTTCAAGGTTTCCATAAATAATGAAACCCACTATTATTGAGAGGGTATAAAAAAGTAAATATGGAAAAACAAATCTCCAAATTTTTTTTTTAAAATATTTCCAGGAATAGAGTTCTTTCAGAGAAGTTTTCCCTACTCGTTTAAATGAAAGTCCCATATTAAATCCTAATATTACCATGAAAAACGGAATTGAGAGCCTTTGCCAAAAAAATACAGCCATGTAATCTTTTATATCCCAAGGAAGAGCATGTTCAGAAATAACAAAAATTATTATAAATGCTTTTAAAAGATCTATTTGAAAATAATAATTATTATTAGATTCATTATTTTGCACTTTATTTTGTTTTGTTACTCCTTTAAGTTTTGAAATTTCAAACCCTCTTAATTAATAAATTTAAATAATATAATCCTATTTTGATCTTTTTGTATATAAATCTATCTTTCTAAGTAAATACATAATTCTGTATTTTAACAATGGGAGAAATATTGTTAAGATTAACCTATTATGACCATAAAATAATGCAAATGAATAAAAAGTAGGATGTGTATCAAATTTAAGTTAAAATAAGAATTAAAAAGTTTAAGAAAAGATAACCAAATTGAATTAATATTTTTTTTATTCCACATGGAAATTGTTCCATTAAAATATCTCTTAATTTAGGTCCAGCAGGACTTCCTTTCTTATGAAATACTCGACCTACAACAGCCTCTGATGCCTCAAGAATCAATATTGAGAGAGTTGGATGACTATGGACTGTATGTGCGATGTCGTCAATAGTCAAACCAGGATGCATAGCAAGAGTGATCTCAGCAATTAATTCTGAAGCACCTTCACCAATAAAATAAGGATTAGTTTTTTAAAAAATAAAAAAAACAATAAAATAGAAAGAAATCTTCTAATTCTCAATCTATTTAGACTTAGTTCATAAGAGGAAAACAATAAAATGTCCCTTATTATTGAAAACTTAAAAGAAGCAATTAATGGAGAAAGTAATGCAAAACGAAAATATGAAATTTATGCCGAAAAAGCAAGAGAAGAAAATCTTCCTGAGATTGCTCGTCTATTCAAGGCCATATCAACAGCAGAAGCGATTCATATTAAAAATCATAGTAAAGCACTTGAAGTAATTACTAATTCAAAAGTTAATGTAGAAGATTTCGTTGAAGTTAATGAAAATATGTTAAAGAAAAATGCCATCGACACTAAATCAAATCTAATTGACGCAATAAATGGAGAAACCTATGAAACGAAGCGGATGTATAAAAATTTTGTAAGGAATTCTAAAAAAGAGGGAAATGAAGTTGCAGAGTTATCATTTACATTAGCAAGAAAAGCAGAAAAAGTTCATGCCAAAATCTTCAGTAATTTATTAAAAAAATTGGAAAAAAATGTAACTATAGATAAACAAAAAATTTTTGTATGCCAGATTTGCGGAAATGTAGAATTTAATGCTCCTCCATCAGTATGTCCTCTATGCGATCATACCCAGAAATTTTTTAAAGAAATTTAGAACCTTTTCTTCTTTTTAAACAACTGCTATTAGCTGTTCAAGCACAGTACCTATTCCGTATGATGCTATAAACGCAACAATCCCAATTAATACCATCTCTAGACCACTTTTGATTCTTTTTTCTCCTGTTATTTTAGTCTTTAACACACCTACAATAAACAACATTGAGAAAGATATTATTGAAGATACCACTAATGAGATCAATCCTATATTGAAAAAATAAGCGAAAAGAGTTAAAAATGAACCAAAGATAAATGAAAGAAACGTCAATATTGCCCCTAATATAGGATTTTCTGGTTCTTCTAATCCTAATTCACTTTTTGTGAGGAAATCCAACCAGACTTTCTTATTTGAAGTAATAGTATCAACACATGCATTAAGCATTTCTCCTTCAAGTCCCATTTTTTCAAAAATCTCTTTTACCTCTTCTTTTTCTTCCTCGGGAAAAAGTTCAATTTCTGCTCGTTCTTTTTTTAATTCATTTTTAATATAATTATACTCAGATTTGCTGGATATATACTCACCGAGTCCCATACTGATTGCTCCTGAGACCATTGCAGCAAAACCTGTTAATATAACAATTGAATTACTACCTATCGCAGCCAATGTAGCGGCTGCTACTCCAACTAATAATGTGAACGTTGAAATCAAACCATCATTTAACCCTAAAATCACACTACGAATCTTTCCTCCTCCAACAATATGCTCCTCTTGCCTAGAACTCAAATAATCTCACCAACCAATATATTTTTCTAATATCATTTCAAAATCCTGAAATGGAAATAA
>JBHLPN010000068.1:0-11486 GCA_048939445.1 Promethearchaeota archaeon
GGAGTGGTCTCTGACGCTGGGCTTCAAACCCAGTTATCCTGCGGAGGGATAGGGGTTCGATTCCCCTCGAGGGCCGCCATTTTATCATTAAAATTCATATATTGTGTTGTAAATGGTTGATTTTAATAAAATTATAGATTTTTTTGAAAGTTTGAATATTCCTGAAAATATGCTAAATAGAGGTCAACTTGTTTTAAATGAGTTCTTGAAACCCATAAAAATTCTTCTTGAACAAAGATCTGTACCCGATGAACCTTGGACTGATGAACAAATTGAGTTCCTACTCCAAACTCTTTCAAATATGGATACTGATAAAGATGATAATGCTGCTAGAGTAGGTGAAAGAGAAGCAAGAATCTCTTCTAAATTACACTTAAAAACCTCAGCGGGATTTTGTCATGGTGTAGGAAGAAGTGGTTTTTTAACAGCCGCTCAACCAAAAGCTCCCGGGGGTTCAATAATGTATGAAATTTCTAACTATTTAGCTCGACATATATTAAGAAATACTGGATTAATTAACGTAAAGGATGCAATTGTAGTGCCATTATGCACAGGAATGTCGTTATCTTTAGCTTTAAGCGCTCTTAAACCTGAACAAAATGAAAATTGTAAACGAACAGTCTTAGTTCCTCAAATTGATCACAAATCCCTGTTAAAATCGATTGCTTTTATTGGTTTTAAAGCAAAAATTGTCCCGGGGAAGATTTTTGGAGACGCAGTCAGGATCCCTTTTAAGGATATAAAAAGTTATTATGATGATGAATGTTTTGCTATCATCTCATTAACTAGTTTTTTTCCACCCCGCGAACATGATGACATTAAAGAAATAAGTAAATTTGCGAAAGATAATAATCTCGTTCATATAGTTATAAATGCATATGGTGTTCAAAGCCCAGAATGGATGAAATTGATTCGATCTGCAATTGATGCAGGAAGAGTGGATGCAATAATTCAATCAACAGATAAAAATTTCTTAACACCTGTAGGTGGGGCTGTGATTGCATCACCTATAGAAGATAATATAACTAAAATCAGCCAAACATACGCTGGTCGCGCCTCAGCTACTCCAATTGTGAATTTCTTAATTTCAATGTTATCAATAGGTATTATTGGTTACCAAAAGTTAATTGAAGAGCAACAAAAAAATCGTAAAATACTTGAGGTAAAACTCAAAGAAATTGCTGAAAAACTGAATGAAAGAATTCTTGATGTATACAATCCAGTTGCGGTGGCGCTATCTTTAAAAAATATGAAAGAAGATCAATTGTATGCTCTTGGTGGAGCATTATATAATTTACGAGTAACTGGGCCAAGAGTATATAACCCTAAAGAAAAAGCTTTTGGAACATGTTGCAAGAATTATCCAACACCATATATCGTAATGAATGCCGCAATTGGAGCAACAGAAAAAGATATTGTTTCTGCCGTTGAGAGATTCGAAAAAGCGTATAATCAAATAGTTCAATCATAAAATTACTTTAAAATTTTTAAGTTTCTATTTAACCAGAAATAAAAATAAATAAAAACTAGAAGTTCTATATTTTAATAAAAATTATTTAAACGATTGAAAATCGTTCGTTATGGGTTCATAATGGAAAACCGGCTTCTAGACCAATTCAATAATGTTATTAGTTCTCAATGGCTTTCTAAACAAATAGAAGAACCATACAGTCCTTTAATTCCTCGAGAGTTATTTGAATTGGCTTACCACACATGTAATTCGGTTGCTATGAGAAATATCTATATAAAACAATCTTCGAGTGAAGATTTAAGTGGTTCTAAAGCAGTTTTTTATTCTAATAGTAAAAAATTTACAACGATAGAAGCTTTAGAGAACTCTTTAAAAATCACAAAATACTTTAGCGAAGGAACTACTGGCGAGAAAGTGATCACTGAAATCCATCCTACACTTAAAAAGAGGAAAGAAAGTTATTCTTCAAAAGATATAGAAATAAAAAATCAGATTTTGAAAAGCATTTTAGTTGAAAGAAAGCTTGATGAATGTGCTAATTTAGTAATGCTAAAAGGTATAAATCGAAAAATTTATTTTGCGATAGGGGATGCTAGAGAATCTGCTGCTGTAGTTCCAATATTCATGGAAGCTGAAGGTGCTAGCTTAGTACAATTAGCTTTAAATAAGTGGATGGAAACAGCTCAGAGGTTAGAACAAGAACATAATTTTCCTGATAATCTTGTTCCTGGCTTTCTTAAAAATCTCACGCAAATAAAGAGATGGCTCCTTGAATTGATTAGTTCATTCCTTGACAAATGACAACTTTTTGTTCAAGAATTATCTTTTGAAATGAATCTGACAGTATTACCACAATATATATTAAGGTATTATCTAGAAATATACGAAAAAACGTAAAACACATGTTTCACGATATTAAATATAAGGAATGGGCCATCGGGGATTTGAACCCCGGATCTCAGGTTTTTACTTTCTCGGACAATTTTTTAATGTATGTCCGATGGTCATTTATAAGACCTGCGCTTGTTGACCAAGCATATAAAACCTTGTTAACCAAGCTAAGCAAATGGCCCAATTCATTTGATTTATAATATTATTATAAACTAATTTAATCAGAAAAAAGATAAAAATTTTTTTATATATATAATCTGTTATATTTATAATTGAAGTGAAAAAAAGAGACATTAGTAAAATACTAAATAAAAACGAACAAGTTGATATAAAATGGCTGAAATGTTAACAGACCTCCTTCAGAACATATACAAAAGGATAGCACAGCTAGGAGCAGCGATACAGCAGTTAAATGAATCTCTCAACACTCTAAATCAAAATATTGAAGAAAAAATTTCAAATTTAACAGCTAAACTAGAGGATTTTTCTAATGAGATTAATGTCACTCAAACTAAGCACATTGATGTTGTAAAGGAAATTGGGGAGGGAACAACTAGAGAATTAAAAATGATTCAAGATGGTTTAGGTTTAGAGGCTCTTAAAAACTTAATTAAAAAACTTGAGGATTTTTCTAAACTTTCTGAAGGTATTCTTAATCAAGAAACTGTAAATTTATTATTATCAGAAGCTATTGACTCTGTTAAAAGCCTTAAAGAAACTATCAAAGAAGAAGAGGTAATTGAATAAATACAATAAAAAATGATGAGGTATTAAAAAAAATGGCAGAAAGATTACTTGATGAAATGATTCAAAAAATAAATCAAATTATGAGCTCCTTAGATGGAACTATAGCTCAAATCCATCAAATGAGTGGATCAATTAATCAAATGAGTCAAAATTTCTCTGAACAAACAGTAGCTATGACGGAAAATATTAGATTAATAGTAGAAGTCTTAAAACAGTTTAGAGTTCAATCTACTAAAAGTCTTCAAGAACTTTCTGATGATTTTAATCAAAAAATAAAAGAACTCTGGGAAAAGAAGTCAATTGAAGCGATAACAGAAGAAGAAAGGAAAGCAATTGATATCATAAAACAGGCTTCAAAAGCAGTAACTGATAATCTTTATTTTGCTCAATTATTAAATGTTATTCAGAGTATAAGAGAAGAGACAAATAGGATAATTAGCGCTAGCCAATAATAAATTTTTAAATTTTTTATACTTAGTTATAATTTTCTTTAACAATAATAAATATAAAAGGTGTATAACTCTTAATGCCCACCGGCTGTTTCGTAATATTATTACCCACTGATTCAGATTATAAGATCATGGGATACTATTTTAAAGAGGGGAAATCTGATTTTGAGATTACAAATGACTTATTTCTCAGGTTAAATCTTGATCATTCAAAAAATGAATACAATTTGCTTAAAATAAAGGATCTTCGAATATTTTCATATGATCATAAATTTAAAGGAAAGCTAACGAGGAAAGCATCAGGTATTATAACTGGTTTATTACTAAATGAGAATGATAAACCAGAAAAATACCGTTCATCTCTTAAGGAAGCAGCAGAAGCCTTTGAGATTCCTAGTTTGGATATTCTTAACAAATCACGAGAAGAGTTTGAAATAATATTAAAGGATGTATATTTGGAACATTTAGAACCATTAATTGATATATTACAACCAGAAGCATTAAAAGCTAGTATTATTAACATTACTAAATTTATGCTTAGTGGCGAGAAACAAGAAAGAAAAATAGCTCAAGAACTTGTTGAAAAAATTGAAAACAAAGAACATTTTAAAATTTCAGAAAACTACAAAATGGCTGAAAATGCAATTAAATCTTTAGATTATGAGAAAGCAGCCAAATTTTACAATAAAGCAGCCGAAATCGCTGAAGGGCTCTATATAATGGATATTGCTACTTCGCTTAGAGAAAAAGGTGATTTTTCTCAACAGATACCTGAATTATCTAAAGAAAGAGAAAAAATCGTACAAGAGGCAAGAAATGCTCTTAGGAATGAAGATTTTCACACTGCTTATACCTACTATAGGAGAGCAGGTGAGATTTCTAAAAGATTGGTTCAATTTGATAAAGAAGAGGAATATAGATTAAAATCAAAAGCATTGGAAGAGTTTTATAAAATCGATGAAAAATATAGAAAAAATAAATAAATTTCTCTTGCTTAATTTTCATAAATATAATCCACTAAATTGCTTGTTTTTTTTCAGAGATGGCAGATTTTAATCAAAAAATAATATGCTTACTTACTGATTTTGGTCCAAAAGGGCAACATTATGTAGCTAGTATGAAAGGTGTTATTTTAAAAATTAATCCTAACTTAAAAATAATAGATATCACGCATGAAATTACTCCATATTCAATAATTGAAGCATCTTATGTATTAAAAACCACATATAAGTTCTTTCCTAAAGGAACTCTCTTTATAGTCGTAGTTGATCCAGGAGTTGGAAGTTCTCGGGAAATTTTAGTTTTGAAAACCAAATCAAACCATTATTTTATTGTACCTAATAATGGTATAATTTCTAGCAATTTTGCTGATAAAATTGTTGATTGTATAGAAATACAAAACAATGAATTCTTTAATAAACCTACTTCAAATACATTTCATGGAAGAGATATTATGGCTCCAATAGGTGCTCATTTATTAACTGGAATTCCTTTAAGCAAATTAGGTCCCAACTTTAATCTTAATAATTTAAAAGAATCCAAGCTTTCATATGATATAGATATTAAAAATAAAGTTATTCATTGCTTAATTCAATATATTGACTCGTTTGGTAATGGAACGACTAATATTTCAATGACTCAGAATAAAATTCAAAATAGCGAATTCATTATAGAGGAAGGTACAGAGATAAGTGTTAGAATTAAAGAAAACTCATACAAAGGATTATTTACTTCACATTTCTCAAATGTCCCAATTGAATCACTTTTATTTCTTGTTGGTTCTACTGGTTTTCTTGAACTTTCAATTAATCAAGGAAATGCTTCTGAAAAGTTGGGATTTAAAGTAGGAGATATTATAACTATTAAATTATGAGAGTAGGATCTGAATATGGAGAAAGAAATTTTGGCTTGTATTAATAAGGAAAACAAAAAATTTTTACAATCAGGCCAAATATCTAAATTTATTTTTCCAATGGAAAGAATGGAAGCACATAATAAAAAAATAAGTCATTTAATTACAAGATTTTTTATTTTATCTGTTACACCAGATGATGAGATATTATATTTAGTTCAAAAACGCGGAAAAAGTAAAAAGACGTTCCCCGAGTATTTTACTGACTCATCTTCAGGACATGTAAATTGGGCAAAAGAATTAAATCTAAATAAAATTAAGAATAATGCATTAAGAGAACTTGAAGAAGAATTTGGCATACCTCCAAAAGAGGTCCAGAAGGTATTATTTTATGATATAAATACTGAAGGTGATGAAATAGCATACATTTTTGTAGGTGTTGTTGATTATAATGTTCCATTAAAGCCTGATTCGGAAGAGTTAGACCTAAAATTCAGTAGATTCTATAACAAAGCTGAACTTGAAAAACTGTTAGAAACTGAAAAAAATATAGATTATTCAAAAAAAATTTGGAAAAAGCTTTTAAATACAGATATTATTTCTCTCTTTGAGAGAAAAATAGACCCATTAACTAAGAATAGGAATAGAACAGCTTTATTTATAGGAAGATTTCAACCTCTACATCATGGGCATATTTATGTTCTTAAAAAAATTTTAAATTCTAACGAAAAAATTAAAATTGGAATAGGTAGCTCTCAATATTCCTATACTTTAAATGATCCGTTTACGAGCGATGAAAGAAAAAAGTTTCTTAATGCCGCCTTAGAAAAAAGAAATATCTCTAATAACCAATATGAAATATATTATATCCCAGACATTTTTAATGCTAAAAAATGGGTAGATCATGTAATTTCAATAGTAGGGAAATTTGACACTGTTTATTCTAATAGTGATTGGGTAAGAGAATTATTTTTTAACAAAGGAATTAGAGTAGGGAATAAAATAACTATTTTTAAAAAAAAATTCAATGCTAATAATATAAGAAAATTAATTATCAGGAATGATAAAAATTGGAAAAGTTTAGTGCCTAATGAAGTTATTGAGCTTATCAAAGAATTCAATGGTATTGAACGAATTAAATCTTTATATGGAAAATAATGATGAAATATGTCACAAGGGGAACCTTTAGAAATTGATGGGTCTTTTGGTGAAGGTGGGGGGGCTATACTTCGAATAGGTGCAGGATTTTCAATATTATTTCAACGCCCAATTCATATTAAAAATATAAGGGCAAATAGACCTAAACCTGGATTAAGACTTCAACATCTAATGGGATTAAAAACACTCTCGGAATTAACAGAGAGTAAATTGTCCGAATGCAGGGTTGGAACTAAAGAAATTACATTACATCCTAATCAATCAATAAAAAGTAATATTGAAGTAGAGATTGGAACTGCAGGGAGTATTGGCTTACTACTTCAACCTATCCAAATAGCTTGTTTGAGATTCAACAAACCAGAGAAAATTGAAATTTCAATAAAGGGTGGCGGAACTTTTGGTAAATATGCTCCCAGTCTTAATTATCTTCAACACGTAACCTACAATATTTTTAAAAATCATGGATTTGATATTGATATTGAAATTCAGAAACATGGTTTTTATCCTAAGGGGGGTGCGGCAGTTAGATGTACTTTATACCCTCCTAAAAATATAATTAAACCATTTAATTTAACAAAATTAGGAGAAATTGATTTAATTCAAGGTGAAATTATCAGTACCAATCATTTGAAAAAGAAAAATGTATGTGAAAGAATAAAAAATACTATCCAACTCCAAATAAAGAGACAATTAAAAATTGAGGTTAAAATTAATTTTAAATATGTAAATTCATTGAGTCTAGGGGTAGGCCTTTCTCTATGGGCAAAGTCAGATACTGGTGCGATTATATCCTCTGGAACGATACTCGGAGAAAGAAATATCTCTTCTGAAGATCTCGGCAATATAGCAGCCAATAGACTTATAACATACATTAAGAAAGAAATTCCTGTGGACAATTATTTAAGCGATCAATTAATTCCTTTTATGGGTTTCATTAGAGAGCCATCAAAAATAAAGGTGCTTAAGGTTACAAACCACACGAAGACTAATTTAGAATTAATGAAATTATTTTTAGATAGAAAATATCAAGTAAAAAATAAAAATACACATTTTATTATAGAATTTCTATAAATAATAAAAAAATCTGATATAAAGGAAGATTTAATCAAGATTTTTTATGAGGATTTAAAGAAATTTTTATAAGATTATTTTATTATATGTTTAATATAAAAATTATTAAAATAATCAATTAAGAATGTCTCAGACTGTTGCCGCCTTTCAGCGGTGTCCTAGATGTGGAAACGAGAATACAGCTGACAGTTTCGCATGTAACTTCTGTGGTTTTAGATTAAAAATTGAAAGAATTGAAACAATTTGGTTTTTCAGAAGATATGAAGCAGAATGGACTGGTCCATATCCTTGGTATTTGAAAATTTTATATCTTTTTGTGAATGCTCCAAAAGCTTTTCACGATATCAATCATAAAAGAAGTAAAGCTCCTGGATGGTATATTTTATTGTTTTGTTCATTATTATATGGATTGATGGGCTTAGCATTCTTTTCGCATTTTAATCTTATTGGCATCCCAATTTTTACACTACCACATTTTCTGTTTAATTTAAGCTTTTTTGTTTCTTTCTTCGTATTTGGTTTCTGTTTTCAATTAATTTTCTTTTGGTTTCTAATATGGTTATTTAGTAAAGGAGCTAATTATGCCGTAGGATTCACAGATAGGTTGGAAACACGTTTTGGAGCAACTAAAGAACAGAAAGAAAAATACAAAGAAGTAGATGTAAGTCCATTTAGTATATATAAAGGTGGTACAATGTTACAATTAGAAGGAGCATACAAATTCAAAATGTTGTTATGTGCGTTTACACCATTTCTACTTATTAACACTATCAAAATTTTCATTGTTCTTTTAGGCTTTCCAAATGTTGATACACCCATTACTTCTCCTGTTGATCCTTCTGTATTTGCTCTTTTGCTTGATTCTGGTACTTGGATAGCATTAGATATAATCGATGCATTAACTATTGCTATATGGATACCTATTTTGATGACCCTAGCAATAAGAGAATTAAGTAATTCTTCGACAACGCGAGTTTTAATTCCTAATATTATCATTGGAGTTATTGTTGCGATTTTATTCTTCTTCCTACGCCCTACAATATTCGGTTAAATTTAATAGCTTTTAATCTAAACGTTATATAAAAATTCTGATTATTTTACCCATTTAAATGCAACATGACAGAAGATAATAATATTTATCCTGAACTTGATTCAAAAATAGAATCTGAACTCTTTTCATTAGTTAAATCAATAACAAACTTGAATAGTAAGTATGAAAAAGGTATAGTTAATGAAAAATTCTTTAAAAAAGCTTTAAAAAATGCTATGAATAGCTTATTGAAGTTAAATTTTTATCTAAAGGAAAAAAACATTCACTTACCAACTCTCCTAAAAAGAATGGAAATATCTCAAGAATATAACTCCGCTATAGAAATTATAAATCGAATTTCTTCCTTAAATTTGCCCGATAATAACATAGGCACTAATAATCGCACTTTTTTAGAATTACCAGGTATTACATCTGAAATAACAACTTCTTTTATAACTCTAATGGATGCGTTAACATTAGACGGTTTAAAAAAGACTGATTTAATTTTTAATTTATTTGATGACTTGAATCATAATTTGAGTAGGTTTCCTGGATTAGATGATATTTTATATAAGGCTAAATTAATCCAAAAAGATGTTCTAAATCATATTGATAAGTTTATGTTTGATCCAAAATTAAAAGAAAAATTGATTGATGATTTGTATCAAATATTTAAGGAATTTCAAAAAAAATTAAAACCTTAATGAAAATAATAAAATTAATATTTTTTCTGCAATTTAAAATCACATTAAATTAAACTTCATCTTTCAAAAAAAACAACAAAAGGTAATTATAATTCCACGACCAGGTTTACGATCCAAAGCTCAAAAAAGGAAAAAACTTAATACCCCTGGGAATCAAAATGTTACCCACTATTGGAGAAAAAAACCCAAAAGAGCGAACTGTACGATTTGTAAAAGACCCCTTCAATCTGTTCCAAGATTACGACCGTCGAAAATGAATAAAACTTATAAAACGTCAAGAAGGGCAAATAGAATGGAAAGTGGAAGATATTGTGCAAAGTGTCTTAAAACATTAATAAAAGAGACTGTTTGGACCCAATAATTTATTTCATAGTATGGCATATTTATTTAATCTTAACAGTAAAAATCATATATATTCTCTTTTTTAGTTGAATTATTATTTAAATTTTAAGTTTTCAAATAAAATGATAATTGTGATTTCAGGTCTCCATGGAACTGGCAAATCTATTATAGGAAAATTGATTGCTGAGAGATTAGGAGTCCAATATTACAGTACTGGCCAAGCTTTTAGAGATCTAGCACATGAAATGAATATGACCTTGGAAGAATTTACAAAATATGTAGAGAAAAATCCTAAAGTTGATCAAAAGCTAGATAATAAAATAATTGAAATTGCTCGAAAAGGAAATATAATTATTGACAGTCAATTAGGTGGATATATTCTTAAATCAATAGCAGATTTTAAAATACTTTTAACTTGTCCTTTAGAGATCAGAGTTAAACGAATGTCTGAGAGAGATAATACAAATTATGAAAAAAAATTAAAAGAGACTACTTTGAGAGAAAAATCAGAATTAAAACGTTTTAACCGACTCTATCAAATTGATTTGAGTGATGAAAAGGAAATCAAGAAATTATATGATCTCATAATAAATACAGAAAAGCTCACAATTGAGGAAGTTATAGACAAAATTCTCACTGTCTTAAAGGAATATAGTTAATTTTTTGGCTTAAAAAATCGAAAAAATTTTATTTTTATATTTATTTTTAGAATTACTAAAATTATTAATATCTACTGGATATTGAAAATAGCCAGTAATTAAGAAACATTTAAAAATAATTTGGTGACAAATTATATGAGTATATACGATATTGGAAGATTATGTATCAAAACTATGGGAAGAGAAGCTGGTTACTACTGTGTAATAGTAGATGTAATTGATAAGAATTATTTACTAGTTGATGGATTAAAAGTACGAAGGAGAAGAGTCAATTATAAACATATAGAACCAATTGCTGAAGTAGTGGAAATAAAAAAAGGTGCTTCGCATGAAGATCTAGAAGCTGCAATTAAAAAGGCTAAATTAGAAAAAAAAATGAACGAAATAGTGTCTATCCCCATAAAATAAATTAAATAAAACAAAAACCTTTAATAAAATCTAATTAAACAATATTTTGTATAAGCAACGGTTGCCTAGCCCGGTACGGCGCTGGCTTGGAGTGGAAATAATCCCAATTAGCCAGTGTGTGAATGCACTCGGGGGTTCAAGCTAATAAGAAGCAACTTCTTATAGGAATAAATCCCTCCCGTTGCGCTTTTTTTCTAATTCAATATATTATCTTATACATCTGGAAATTCAAGAGCTTTCGCTTTTTGTCCAGCAAACATACCTCCCATACCCCCTGTAGCTTGACTTTGAAGTTTTAATAATCTTTGAACAAGCGTGTTTATTCCTAAAGAACATAAAAAATACCAGGCAGTGAAATTTATTGAAACATTACCTGCCGCGATAATAGCACCAATTATAGGAACATCGTTAGCGTTCATAGGAGACATGGCTACACCTACACCCGCAAAAAGCCAATTCATAAGAGCATAAATTATAATCATTGGAAGAAATGTTATACACGTTGGTTTCAATCTTTGAATTGACATTCTTGTTTGTGTTTGCTTAAACATGGCATTCTTCCGCTCCCATCTTTTTCGAGCTTTTCTATAACGTTCAGGATCGATCTCTGCTAAGTCTATTATTTTCTGCTTTTCTTCTTCATGCGCTTTAATTTGTCGTTGTTTACGATCTATTTCTTCAGTGTCTACCAATAACTTTGTTAA
>JBHLPN010000069.1:0-11478 GCA_048939445.1 Promethearchaeota archaeon
ACTAAAATCATATCAGTTTTATAATCAATCGTTACTAGCGGTTGCATCTTTTTATGGCGAAAATCTTTAACAGGGCTAAAGAATCTTAAATATCTATCTTGTTCATCCAATGAATAATGTAATTCCTGAATCAGTCTTTCATCTGTAGGTTTAACAGGGCGGAATTTTACGGTTTTTCCATTTTTCAATTCCAAAACAGTTTCATACTTTTCTGGATAAACACTTATTCTTCCATCAATAGAAATTGGCAACTTTTGGTCTGAATACACATACTTCCATTTTTTAGCATGTTCCAATAGTTCTTCTCGAAAATCAGGATGAGCAATATTAATCATTTCAAGGACTCTTTCTCTAATACTTTTTCCATAAAGATGAGCAATACCCCATTCAGTTACAACGTAATGGATATCCCCTCTTGTTATTACCACACCAGAACCAGGCTGAAGGTAGGGAACTATTCGCGAAACTCTAGTTCCGTCTTTTAGAATTGCTGTGGAAGGCAAAGTCATAATTGGTTTTCCATCTATTGCTCTCCCTGCACCCCTTACAAAATCAACTTGACCTCCTATACCACTATAAAAACGATGACCTAAAGAATCTGAATTTACCTGTCCTGTTAAATCAACACTTAGAGCTGCATTTATGGCTACTTGTTTTTTATTTTGACTAATTATAAATGGATCATTAGTATAATCACACGGATGGAATTCAACCATAGGATTATCATCAACAAAATTATATAACTTTTTTGAACCCATGACAAAGGAACATATTATTTTGTCTTTATGTAGGGTTTTTTTTTTACAATTTACAACACCTTCCTCCACAAGATCTACGATTCCATCAGAAAATACTTCACTATGAACACCTAAATCTTTTTTTTCCATTAGTTCTTGGGTAACAGCATTAGGAATCTGGCCAATTCCCATTTGAATAGTTGATTCATCTTCAATTAAGGAGGCAACAAATTTAGCTATCTTAATGGAAACATCATCAAGTTCACCATAAGTGAATTCAATAATATCATGATTACTTAAAACAAAAGCATCAATATCATCCATATGGATAAAAGAGTCACCTAAAGTACGTGGCATTTTTGGATTTATCGCTGCTACAACTTGTTCAGCAGATTCAGCAATGGGTTTAACAATATCAACATTAATTCCATAACTACAAAAACCATATCGATCTGGTGGACTTACTTGAATTAATGCTGTATCCATATGCATCTTTCCAGATTTAAATAATTTTGGAATTTCTGATAGAAGCATTGGAGTATAATCTGCTTGACCCGCCTCAATATACTTACGAAGTGATTTTCCAATGAAAAAAGCATTATGTCTAAAAAGATCTTCTATCCCTCCAGCAGTTTCATAGTAATCTAAATCACTAAGACTAAGAAAATGCAATATCTCAATGTCTGGAAGTCGATTTCCGTTTTCAATTAATTTTTTTGTTAGATCAATAGGTTCTGAGCAACCAGAATCTATAAAAATTCGACTTCCTGGTTTTATATGTTTATTTATTGCTTCATCAAATGATACATGTTTCTTGCCATAATCTTTTAAAAAATCGGAGATATCTTGATTTACATGAAAAGACATTAAATCAACTCAGTTTGGTCCTAATTACATTTAAATTAGTATTTTTTGGATTTTAAATATAATTATAAATATTTGATTTCCTTCTAGAACATATATTTCTATGAAAAAGATTCTCTGCGATTACACATGGCAAAAGATAAAGTGGATATTGAAGATCTAGAAGCATTTATCAATGGTTTAAAACATTCTTTTGATACTCTAGAAGATATTGATCCAACACAATCAAAAGGATTCCAAGCACAATTAGCAAAAGCAATATCAGATTTAAGGATAAAAAGAGCCGCAAAAATTGAACCTCTTCCAAAATATATTGGTCAGTTTACCAAACAAGATCTCAAGAATTTAATGTTAAAGGAGCTAGAATCTTTGCAAAATGATTTAGATTCATCTGATTATAATTGGAGAAAAAAATTTGAATTAGTAAAAAAAATTGCTCTGTTAAGAGAGCAAGTAAACAATATGTAAATTTTTTATTCTTTTACTGTTTTTAACACTTAATTCAGAGGTTCTGAAAATGTTAATAGATATACATTGCCATATGAATCTTTACTTAGTTATCGATGAAATCATTAAAGAAGCAAAAAATGCGGGAGTTGAAAAGATAATCTCTGTTGGGATGAGTTATACTAGTTTAGAAAGGATATTAGAGCTTTCAAGCGAATATAGTATGATTTATCCTGCGTTAGGAATCCATCCAGAAGAAGTAAAGATGAACAAAAACATCGAAAACCAATTAGATTCTGTAGTGGATATTATTAGAAAAAATAAAGAAAAGATTTGTGCTATAGGAGAAATTGGTCTAGATCATCATTTCATTAAAGAAGAAGGATTGTATCCACTTCAAAAGAAAATTTTCGAAACTATGTTATCATTAGCCCAGGATTTGGATTTACCTATTAATTTACATACAAAGGGAGCAGAGAAAATAATTTTTGAAATGCTTCCTTCATATAAAATCCCCAATATTAATATTCATTGGTATTCAGGACCAGATAACTTTTTGAATATAGGAATTGATAGAGGCTATTATTTTTCTATTACACCTGCTATAAATTACTCACCAGCGGTAAAGAAGACAGTCTCTATGGTAGATAATGAATATTTACTTTTGGAAAGTGATGGACCTGTTAAATATTCTGGAAAAGTTGGTACTCCCTCAATGATTAAATATGTGTTAAATGCAATCTCTAAGCTAAAAAAAGTTGATTCTAAAGATTTAGAAAAACAAATAGAAAATAATACTAAAATAGTCTTCCCAAAAATCTTTTAAGAAATAAGTTTTTTTAGTTCTTTTCTAATTTAACTAATTACTTTTATCAGCGATAATAAATACATGATGTTCTGGTACAGGGGGTTCATCAATACCAACATATCTCGTTTCATTTACCTGAAATCCATATGATTTCAGGAGTTTTTCCCATTCTTTCACTTTAAGAAAATTAAGAGGTACATTGATATCTTCATCCCCAATTACTCGATTGTAAAACCAATCAATAAAACTATTAGTTATCCTAAGGTCATCATTCTCAATATAAGCTTCTTTGATTACTAAGCGTTGTTTAGTTATTCTTGTTGCTTCTTCCAATAGATGTTCTGGGTCACTCGCGTGATGCAAGACAGTATATAATATGGTAGTATCTACTTCCTCATCTGCTAGTGGCACCCTACACTCTGGTTTATATAATAACAGTGGAAGGTCTGTATAATTATAATCTACAACATCAACCAGCACAACTTCTTTATTTAGTTGCTCCTTTATTTCTAGCGCTAAAAGCCCATTTCCTGCACCAAGATCAAGTACTTTCTCTCCGAGGATGTAATTTCTTAGTCCTTCTAGCCTTGTTTTAACATTTTCTATTTCTTTTGCTTTTAGATCTTTTTCATTATCAACATGCCTTCTAATAAATTTTCTCAATACTTCTTCAACTTTAATAAGGGGTAATTCTTCTTTCAGACCTTTAGTTATTGTTTTATTTACATATAACCAGAAGATATTTCTTTTAAAAGAATTGACCTTAGTGTATTTCATGGCAGATAACAATAAGGATCGTATTTCATTCCAATAGTGCTTATTTTCTTTAGTCTTCTTGGAAAATATTGGATATATGAGCCTCTCCACAATTTCAATATCATTTTGATTAGTAGGTTTGTAAAATTTAATTGTTTCTTCTTGAATCATTCATTTTTCACAATCAATAAATTTTTAAATAAGTGAGTATTTACTCACTTATAAACTTTATGAGTAATTGCTCATTTAATATTTTTATAATGTCAAATAAAAAATTTTCCCGAAATAAACAAGAAAAAATTAACCGGATTTATGATACATTTTTTAAGCTAATCTTAAAACAGGGATATCACAAAACAAGCACAAATCATGTTGCAAAATCAGCTAAGATTAGCATTGGTACAATTTATAAATATTTTCCAAAAGGGAAAGAAGATATTATAAGGAAATATTTTGAAGAATCGATGGAAACCTTTTTGGGTAGTCATGATTTAAAGAACATAAATGATGAAAATATAAGAGATTTTCTCAATCATTTTGTTTTAGATTTATTTAAGAATCATGAGAAAAATAAAGGGTATAACTTAGCTTTTAGATCTGCTATACAATCTGATAAAATATTACTTAATGCGCATAAAGAGAAAGTTTTTATATTTTTTGAAGATACAGCACAGAAACTGAGGAAAACAAATAAAAATTTTAACCAAATACCTGAAGACAAATTGGTTGAAACATTTATTTTTATTTATAATCTTATCAATGCGATCTTATATCATCATTTATCTATAATGGAATTGTTTGATAGAGATGATAAACTAATTGAATACCTCTCTAATTTAGTAGTTTTTTCATTGAAATATTTACTTAAAAATTAAAGTTACATCAAAAAATAGTTTCTATGATTCTATTTCCCTTTCCATCATTTTTATAATTTCTTGAGGTAATTCTCCTCTGCTTTTCATTCGCATTAGCATATCTTTTACTTCAGAAATCGTACTTCCATAAATATGAAGCGAATTGTTAAAATCTAAGTATTGTCCAATTTCTACTCCAAGTTCATCTGCAATTTTTTTTTGGATCCGAATCATACCATTAACATTAGCTTCCCAAGCTCTAAAAAGATCTCTGCTTCTCCATGTTGTCTGCATTATTAATTTTTTATCTATTATTCTCATATATATCCGCTGAAGACATGGAGGATCTATATGAAAGGGATCAACTAATGGTCTCCATGTAATTGCTTGAGCCCTACGTGAATATGGTTTATCTTTTAATTTCTTTATAATATATTTGATTTGATTTATTCTGGGAAAATCGATTAGAGCAATTGGTATTTTATCTAATCCGATTTGTTCTGAGATATTTTTGTCTAAATCAAATTCGACGCCATTTTTTAATTTCCAGATATTAGACTCAGTAGTACTTTTAATTTTTTCAGCTCTTATTAACTTTTGGTGGTTTTTTACAAATTCATGATTTATAATTTTTAAATCATAATTTCTATGAATCGTATCTTCAAGAGAGAATGGAGCGTAGTTAAAAATCCTGTCGTGATATGAGTAGGGAAAGCTCATATCAGACTTGTGTATCAAACTATCATTTACACCATCCATAATTTCCTCAATATATCCCGCCTGAATAGAACCAATTAAATAGGTATCTGCTAAACAGCCATAAACTTCAAAAAAATTGCCATAGTTTGATTTAATTTTCATAACTTTATCTTTACGCTTGATGGGATTGCTAAGAGGCTCAGTTACCTCAATTAATACTGTTGCGTCTCTAGAAGGGAGATCTTCAGGCTTATCATATTCAGTTTTTATAGCGTCCCCATTGAATAAAACTTGCCCTATAGCTGAAAGCCATGCATCTTGAACATTATTTTTGGTAATATAAAATACCTTTGCCATATTTGAACAGTTCTATAAATAATTAACGTCTACTATAAATTTATTATTAAAATTTTAATAAATTCTAACTGAGTATTAGAGTTTTTTGATTATATTATGCTTAAGCTTTTTCTAGATAAATTTATAATAATTGAATTTTCATTATTTTATTAAAACAATTTTTATTTTTTCTATATTGATTTAAATACTTAAAGAAAGTGAATTATATGGGTGGATTCGGTAAGAAATTAAAAAAAGGACTCGCTAAAGCAACTGGGGGTCTTGTAGAAAGTATTACAGGATCTGAGGCTGCTGGAAAAGCTGCAAAAAAAACAGTTAAATCTGGGTCTGTTAAAAAAGGAATTAAGAAAGGCCTCAAAGAAGGTGGGGAAGAACTTACAGATGCAGTTAAAGATGCTGCTGAAGATCTTTAACCTCTATTAAAATTTATCTAATTTTTTTTCTTTTATTATGGCTTCTATTAATAACTCTTAATTCAAGATATTATGTTGATTCCATTAAAATAGTTACTTGATTACGAGTATTAACTTTATAAACAATAAGCATCAAATTTTTAATTATGCAATTATATTAAAATCCATATAGAACATCACAAAAAGAATTATAGTTAATTATGAGGTTAAATCTTGAATTTTCTCCACCATTTAACGAAGTAACTAAAACTCTGTTTGAAAATCTTGAATTTGATAAAGAACTGACTTTAAACGAATTGATAGAATTTTTTGGGCAAAAGTTTGGAGATAAATTTACAAATTTAGTCTGGGAAAAAGGAGAGAAGGGAAAATTTAACAAGCTTCTTTCTATAATCATTAATGGGAGAAGCTATCAGCATGATAAGTTTTTGGAAACTAAACTGAAAGATGGAGACGAAATTGTTTTTATTTATGTTTATTTTGGTGGGTAAATCTAAAAGTTTTAAAAAAAATCTTATTCTAGATTAAAAATATTATCCATGTACTAAATCCAGTCAAAAAGGGATTTAATATATTATCAGAAATATTCTTTGCATAAGCATCTACTATCATAAATAATAAAGTAGCTACAAAACTCATAATAATAATTTTTTCGATTGTTATAGGCATCCAAGGATAATAAATTATCGAAATTAAAAACACTATTATAAATGTCGTTAAACTACCAGCGATAAGACCCTCAACTGTCTTCTTCGGATTTGTCCTAAGATGATGTTTACCATATTTCTTACCTATTATGCAAGCTACACCATCCGCTCCCGTAGTTATAAGGGCAACAGCAGCAAAAATTGGAAATGGTGCGAAAAGAAAAGGTGAAAATGATAAAACTAAAGGTGTAGATGCAACAAATGTATGTAACTCGCTCTGTTTCATATCTAAATACCAACTTTTAGCCCAGTTTGGAAGCATATAAAATTTATTCAACCGAGTAAGGTCTGCTACTTGAAACATAAATACAAAACCATAACCAACAGTTGTAATTAACCAGTAAGAAAAACTATAATTATCTAAACCCCATTGATTTAAAATACCTAGATTATTAAGGATCGTTCCTAATGTCCAAAAGAAGAAAATTACAAAACATGTAAATAAATGGAGAAATTTTCTTCCTAATTCACTTTTTAAGTCATCTACCCAATTTTTGTTAAATTCTTCACAAAATTTACTATACTCTCTTTCGGCCATTATTTCAGGATTTCTTTTGGAAATAAGGGCATTATATAATATTGTAAGAGCCCAAACACTCATTTCAATTATAAAAAAAATGGAAGTAGATAGCCATAAAAAATTTAATGAATTTTGACTTAAATCAGGAGAATGATATTGATACGTAAAAGGAAATAGGAGTCCTGCCATTAAAAATAATATTGCTATCAAAATCTCGTTAGTAAAAATATGGTTTTCTAACTTCATTTTTTTATTTTTAACTGTATAAATTAAAGTTAAAATTGAATACCCAATTAAAATTATACTTGTAACTAGAAAATACATTTTTAGAACCCCTTTAGATCCAAAATAGTATAATTGTATAATAATCCAGATTAAAGAAGAACCGTATAAATAAATAAAGAAGGCTAAATCCTATCGGTATAAATAAATTATCTGAGAGGTTAATTGGGTTATCAGTAATAATATCAATAATTAAAAATGCTAGAGTAAAGATCAATGACCAAAAAATTCCTACAAACAAAAAGCCCAACACAAAAGTAACTAATGTACCTGCTATTGTACCTTCCCATGTTTTATTTTTATTCCATGTAATATGTTTTTTTCCAAACCTTATTCCAATTTGACTTGTCATCAAATCGCTAATTGAACCTATCCCCAATATTGTAAAAAATACCATTGGAGGACAGACAAAAGCAGCAAACATCTGTCCAAGTGCAAAATATAAATAAGTACCATAATTTTGCTTTTCTTTCTCAGAAAGATATATTTTAGTAAAAAAGGTAAATGGAAAAGAAAAGCGGCTAGATTTTCTTGTAAACTCATTAGCAAGCATAAATAAACATAAAATATAAAAAAAGAAAAATAGGAGATAATAAAACCACCCTAATGAAAAAAGAACATCAATAATGGAATTTGGTTCATTTATGATTCTCAAGTACAATAGAAACATGTTATTTTCTTCAGGAATCATTCCCGCTGAGGTTCCAGTGAAAAAATTAACAATGTACAATCCAATATACCATACAATCAGAAGACCAACAAAGATAATAACATGATTTAACTTTCTGAGACTATCTTTTTTAGCTTTACTCCAATTTTTACGCTTTTCCTCTAATTTTCTACTTAACTTTGAAAAATCTTTTTGTGTAACTTTTTTAATTAAAGATTTGATGCCTGTAGAGATTACAACTAATATTCCCACAAGAAGTAAAGGAGAGCCTAAGGATATCAGCCATAAAGGTATTAAAACTGATTGAAGCATTAGTTCTTGATTCATAATTGATAGAAAAAGAGCCACATGCACAAATATGAATAATAGTGTGTTAAATCCAAAAAAGTTGTTTAAGGAATCAGATTTATATGAAAAATGCATGTAACTGAAAAGAATTAAGAAAAAAGAAAATACAATTAAAAAATACCATAGAGGAAAGTATTCCATAATTTTGATATGTTAATTTGTAATTATTATATATTTGTTCATTAAAATTAATTAAATATATTTGTTTTCAACGCTCAAGAAATTATTAATTTTAAAATAAAGTATATAAAAAAATTTACAAAAAAAATGCTCTTATAATAAATTAGTTTTCAACTTCCATTATTGTGGAAATCACATTGAAAAAAATAATATTAGCTTCAAAATCAATTGATCGAAGTGGAATCCTTAAGCAAGCAGGGATTCCATTTGAAATATTAGTTGCAAACATAGATGAAGAGAAATATAAGGCAGAAATTTCAGATGTGAATAATCTTGTAAAAGAACTTGCTAAAGCGAAAGTATTATTTGTAAGAAATGAATTATTAAAGACAGGGTTAGACGCCATTATTATTGCTGCAGATACTGTTGTAGTGCTTGATGGAGAAATTATCGGGAAAGCTCAAAATGAAGAGGAAGCATTCAAAATTCTTAAAAAATTAATAGGAAGGACTCATGAACTAGTAACAGGAATAGCTATTGCTGAAGTTAATAATCCAAAAATAATTACGGATTCCGATACCACAATTGTCCATTTTCTTAAACTTTCAGATAAAGAAATTATTAATTATATTAAATCTAATGAATGGAAAGGACGAGCTGGAGCATATTCAATAAAAGATAAAGCAAGCTTGTTTATAAAAAAAATTAATGGATCCTCATCTAATGTTATCGGCTTACCTATGCATAAATTGTTTGAAATATTAAGAAGAGAATTTAGGTTAAATTTATTTTATTTCGAAGAATCTGAAAATTAACCATGGTTAAATTCAATATCTGTGTAGGTTCTTTAAATCCAACAAAAGTGAATGCTGTTAAATCAGCCTTTAGTAGATATTACAAAAGTTTTAAAGTTTTTAGCATTAAAGCAGAATCAAAAGTATCAAAGCAACCAATAGGATTGGAAAATATTATCGATGGGGCAATTAATAGAGCTAAGCAATCATTGAATTTCATCATAAATGAGAAAAAAATACAAAATAATATTTTTGGAGTTGGGATTGAAGCTGGATTAGTTGAAATACCGTATGCTAGAACAGGATTTATGGATTTCCAATTCTGTGCAGTTGTTAATGAAGAAAGAAAGATTTCACTTGGTTCTGGTATTGCATTTGAATATCCAAAGTTTATAATAGATCAAATTTTGAAAGATCAAGATAAAGAGATAGGTGAAATCATAGGAAAACTAGCAAACAATGAAAATTTGAAAAATGAAGCAGGAGCTATTAGTTTTTTGAGTAGAAATACCATCACAAGAACAGAAATTCTAACACAAGCCGTAATTTGTGCGTTACTGCCATTCATTAATATAGAATTATATAATACAAATGAACAGAAAAATAGTCAGAATTTGTGATTTTATTTTTCTGAGAATTCTCTCCAAACTTTTAGATCTTCATAAAATTTTAAGATCTTTTGAAATTTGGAAATTACATTATTGTAATAGTCGTGATCAGCATACTGACCTTTAGATAGTTCTTTCGCAAGTTCAATGCCTTTTCTATACCGCAATATTTTTTCCTCAATCACATTTTTTTTTCAATCATGTTCTTATTTAAAACACAAAAATATCTCGGTAATATGATATCAAAGAATGTTGAATTGCAAGGAGTGTTATTTTAATGATAGAATTTTATCTAAATCTTTTTTTTCTATATTTAATAGCTCCGAGTGAGGAAGCCTCTCTGTAAGTAAACGCCAATTTTCATCTTTCTTGAATACTTTTTTAAATAGGACTAATGCTTTATCCAACTGTTTCTGGTTGGCTAAAGAAACTGCCGTCCAATATGTCATTTCAAGATTCTCTGGGAACATTTTCTGCGCAGCATCATATTCTTCAAGTGCTTTAGCCATCTCACCTTTTTCAATCGCAAGGTCACCATTATTCATATGTTCATATGCACGCCATACTTTCAACAGTCTGCTTATCTCTTTTAATGGTTCTATATGATCCTCAACTCTTAGATCCATCAATGGATCCTCCCATTTATTTTCTGTAGCTTCACCAGCAACTATTATCAACGCTGCAGATTGTTTTCCTCTTATATCACCACCAACTGATTCTGCAGCTTCTAAGCATTTGACTAGTCGTTCAGGTAGCGGTAAATTTTTGTATTTTTCAAATGTTTTTGCCATACTGGGCCAGACTTGATCAGAAAGCATCATATTCGCTTGAACAGAAAAATTTTCCCCTATAATATGACCAGCTTTTTTTATACATTTCGATCCTGTATGTGTAGCTACTCTACCTTGAGTGTCTAAAATAGCAACTTGTCTTACATCCCTACCCTCATCATCAGAAAGAAGCGCCTCTACCGCCTCTTTAGGGCTCTTACCTTGCTTTAATAGGTCAAGTCCTCGTAAACCAAACGATTTATTAACTAATGATTGTGTTGCTACCACCCCCACTCCAGCTTCTCCCCATGAAACAACACTAGCAACTGAAAACCAATGGCTTTGGACACCAACACCCATTTCTCCAGTCTTAGGATCCCTAGCTACAATAGAATAAGTATGTGCGAAAATCTTATTATTTGAGTGATTAATCTTAGGATTCATAATTATTAAATTGGTTTATATACTAAATAAAGTTTAATTCTTCACCCTTTTAATTGATAATCATATCAGAAAGGAAAACATTAAATTCTTTTATAATTTAGACATTTATTAAAAATCATAATTTCAAACGAGATGTTATCAAATGACTAAGAAATACAAAAATGAAGGTATAATGAAATTCTTAACTGTTATCGGCGGCTTGGTAGCTTTAGCTAGTCAAATATTTACAATCGCTGGAATTCCGTGGATTCTTCCGCATTGGGTCGGATTCTATGAATTA
>JBHLPN010000070.1:0-11421 GCA_048939445.1 Promethearchaeota archaeon
AGTTTCTAAATTATATTATATTTTAAATCAAAATTATAATTAAAATTAATTGAGTCCGATTTTTGAAAATTCATGAAGTATCTTAAGTTTTATGTCATATTCAATAAAAACGTATAAATTTTTTAGATTTTTTTAGACCAATTTTCCCTTCGATTCCAATATCCCTTAGGTTTCTTTTTTAAATTCCATTTTTTAATTAATGCAAGAACATTTCTGTCTTGGACTTCAAAATTTTTTGCTATGTGAGATATTGGCATTTGATCCATTAAATCTTGTAATAAATCTTTTGTCATAATAGATTCAAACCATGATTTCACACCAAATTTTTTAATATTTACTTTAAATCTTTTTCTTTGTAAAGAATTTTTATAATTCTTCATCATTTCATTAAATAACTTTGCACCTAAACTCAATACAAATCCACCATCTTTTCTTGGTCGTATTTTATGAGGGATTTTGAATTTATTTTTAATATCTTCAAGTATTCTTCGGCTATGTGAACAGAGAGCAGTACGTCCTTCAAATCCTTCACCATCATAGAATCCTAACAAAAAAGCTAAATCAAGCTGACGGTTTTTAAAATCGATTTCTGGCCATTTAGTAGATTTTAAACGACTTCCTTTATATCCAAGGGCTATTAAATCTTTTGCCATTTTTGGGCTAGAGAACTCAATAACTATACCCTCATATTCTCTAGTTTCACCCTTATATAATAGCTTATCTTTTTTGGGGCGAATAAAATTCGGATTTAGACCTAGAGCTCCACACCATCTAAGTAATATCTCCATATCTTTTTTGGCAACTTGAATGCCTATTTTAGTTTTTTTCTTGTTAATAATAGTAATATATCCATCAGCGAAAAAGAAACCGAGCCAATACGCTTTTTCTATTGTATCAATTACACTAAAATAATTTAAATTAAACAGTCGATGAAATCTATAAATTTGCATTTCTTTTTTTCGAGATATTGGGATGACAGGTTTATGGAGTATTATATAAGCATCAATTAGATTTATTGCATTTTTTGCTAATTTGCCAAAGTTAAGTTTAAGAGCAGATTTCCACTCCTTTAATATGTCTAAAGCAATTATAAAGGTAGGATTCTCTCTAATATATTTATTAATATAAGTTTTTATATATCGTTCTTCTCTTCCCAAGAATTTACTTAATTTATTATCAGATAATGTAAATACACCATTTATTTTTCTTAAATATTCTTTGGGAACTACTTTTTGTATTAATTTACGTAAAGCTTCAATAAAATTTCGTGTAGTAATTACTTGGCTTTTAATTTCTCTACTTACTATTGATGGGTTATAAATCAAAAGCCATTCTTTAAATTTTGGGTTATTGTAGAACATATCTTTCGAAAATAGTAATATACCATCTTCTTTTTTTGCAGTTTCAATAACTCTATAGTAATTATGAATATATGTGTTTAACATTAATCTTTTAATAGCTTGATCATAATCCCAACCCCATTTAATAAAATTTTGCGTATGCTGTTTAAAATCACTTCCTAATAAAGAAATCAAATCTTCTATTGTAAGTTTGCTTAACATAGATATAAGTTGCTTTTTATCACCCTCATCAATCTTATGTTTCTTGATAATCTTAATGATTAATGATCTTTCATTTATATTTAAAGTTGTATTTTTGTATAAATTCTCCTTTATAGTTTTTTTCCAGTCTTTTCTAGATTGCTCCTTAGAAATTGTTCCTGTTGTAGATTTGAGGTTCTTCATTTTTTGATTAAGATGTAGGATAAACTTATCTCTTTCAGCTTTAATACGGTATTCAAACCAATCAATATTTTTTATGTAAAGATCTCTAAAAGCACGTAGGTTAGTAAAGATGTCATCCTGTAATTCATTCAAATCTTTGATTAATTCTTCCATTTTATGTATTTCGTTTTCCGAAAGATTTTCTTTTTCTAATAATTTTCTTAATGCTCTAGCAACTTTTCTAAACTCTTGGTATTTTCTAATTTTTTCAATAAGTTCCTTTTTAATCTCTTTAGGAATCTCCTTCTCATCAGCCTCATTTATCCATTTTTCTAATAATTTTTCCCAATCTTCTTTAGGTTCTGTCTTCCCCTGAGTATCTTGTTCATTTTGCTTTTTTTGTTCTAATTTTGCTTTATTTTTTAACCATTCATCAAATCCCTTAGTTATTTTTCTATTATAAATCGGTCTTTTTCCAGTTTCTTGTCGATATTTATCTTTAAGTTCTTTAGGAATTTCTTCCTCAACTTCCTTTTCTTTTTTCGGTGTATCTTTTTGTATTCTCTCTTTTGCTGCTTTTATTTCTTTATCATCAACTTCTTTATTTATCGCTTTTTTTTCAGATTCTTTCTTACTCTCCTTCTCTTTTTGTTTATCTTTTAATTCAGGTTTTAGAACAAGAACAATACTCTGACCTGATTTTTGTCTATTAATATTTTTCTTATCAGATCCAGAATCCTTTCTATTATAATGTGTTCTTTTTCTTGGAATTTGCCTTCCTTTTTTTTTTTGGTTTTCTTCTTTTGGTGTGCTAACTTCGAACGGTTTTGAATTATTATGACTAGAAAAGGTATTACTTGCCAAAATCATAATGTTTGTACCTTCTTGAAGAGTTTCAGGATGGTTATCATTTAAAGAACCTTCACTATTTTTTTTTTGAGGTTTTTCCTCAGATTTCTCTATGGGTTCACTTTCTGGTTCTTCCAAAGGTTCAAAAGTTCCGTCAGGGACAGGAATTTCTGGAATGTTATCTCCAGCTAAATCTTCTGGGGGAACCCACTCTGGTACAATCTCAGGATCGGGTTCCTCTACGGGCTCGCTTTCTGGTTCTTCCAAAGGCTCAAAAATACCGTCAGGAACAGGAATTTCTGGAATGCTATCTCCAGCTAAATCTTCTGGGGAAACCCATTCTGGTATTATTTCCATATCTGGTTCTTGTTCTGGTTCTTCAATCGGTTCACTTTCTGGTTCTATAGGTTCAAAAGTTCCGTCAGGGACAACTATTTCTGGAATGTTGTCTCCTGCCAAATCTTCTGGACTTGCCCATTCTGGTACAATCTCAGGATCGGGTTCTTCTACAGGTTCGCTTTCTGGTTCTTCCAAAAATTCAAAAGTGCTGTCAGGGACAGGTATTCCTGGAATATCACCTCCAGCTAAATCTTCTGGGGAAACCCAATCTGGTACTACTTCTGGATCTGGTTCATTTTCAGGTTCATCTAAAGGTTCATTTTCGGGGTCATTCTCTGGTTCTTGTTCTGGTTGTTCTGGTACAACAACAGTAATAGTACCTGAATTATTTAGATTATCTATTTCTGGATCTTCATCTGGTACATCATCATAAGGCTCAAATGACTCTTCATCTAAATCTTCATCCGGTACATCATCATAAGGGTCAAACGACTCTTCATCTAAATCTTCATCTTCTACATCATCGTTAGGGTCAAATGAGTCAATATCTAAATCCTCATCTGGTACATCATCATAAGGCTCAAATGTCTCTTCATCTAAATCTTCATCTTCTACATCATCGTTAGGGTCAAATGAGTCAATATCTAAATCCTCATCTGGTACATCATCATAAGGCTCAAATGACTCTTCATCTAAATCTTCATCTTCTACATCATCGTTAGGGTCAAATGAGTCAATATCTAAATCTTCATCTGTTGCATCATCGTTAGGGTCAAATGAATCTATATCTAAATCCTCATCTGGCACATCATCGTTAGGATCATTACCTTCATTAGGAATATCGCTATTTTCCAATTTCCTTTTCCCCCCAAAAGGACCCCCTATTATTTTGAATAAAAATGATCCATAGTTTTGATTACGAAAAATTCTTCATTATTACCATTAAGTACAATAGCATGACGATTCTTTTGGAGTGTGAGATATTCCTGAATTCGCTGATTATGGGTAAATATTACATTATCTAAATGACTCAGACGGAATAATATTCTAAGACTGGGTAAAGCTGTAACACAACTAAATAATCTATGAGGCAATTGGTCGGCTAAAATAAATGAAAGGCCTTTACTTCTAAATTCTCTTAGTAAAGAATTAAAGACTTTTTCTAATTGTTCTCTTGCAATGAAATCATCATCATCTGGATTTGTAGTTATTGGTTTTTCTGTTATTTGATGAGCTTCATCAATAACGATAATGTTTTGGAGATTTCCGGCTTCAATATCAGGTGTGAGCGTTTTTACCATTTGAAATATAGCAAAAGATAATAATCTTTTAATGTAAATATTACACATGGATAAATCAATAAATATTGTCTTTCCAGCTTTCCACTCTTGAAACCATTTGGGTATTTTAAAACCAGGGGTTAATTCTAATGTTTTATCTAAAATTGGATTAGATAAAAGAGTGAGAACGCGATTTTGAATAGCTCTGAGAATATTAGTTTGGAACTTCTTATGGTATTTATAGATTCTAAACCATTTTCTTAAGCCTTTGAATAATGTTTTTAGAGATTTTGGAATTTTCCCATTAACTCTAATAAAAGAGATTAATACTAAATACATTATCTTATCGCATGGACTCCTCAACCCTAATGCCGAAACTAAATAGGTAGCGGTTTCTTGGAGCGCTTTATCTAAATGTTCACCCTCAAAGTAATATGGTATATGTAATCCGGGAGAACCAAACTTTAAAACAAGATCTGTCTTATAAAATCCTTCTTGTCTACCTTTTCCAAGATTTAAAATAAGAACACCAATACTAGGTGCTTTATCATAAAACTCTTTACAAATATGACCCAAAAGAGAAGTCTTCCCCGTATTTATCTGGCCAGCAATAAAAACACTGTGAGCAAAATGGTCAATTGGTAGGTACTTAAGATTACTAGTTAAGATTCCTTTGTTTACAATCCTACCAAGTAATATAGGGCTTTTATCTTGTTCAAGAACTGGTAAATAACGAATATTTTCATTTGGTAGATTAAATGTTTTTGATATAGGCAAATCCTTTGAGAAGGTAAAATCGATCTGGTCAGGGCTAATAAAGACAGGTACTTTTTCTTCGGGCAGTTTTTCTTTTATATAACTGTAGTATAAACCAGTATGTTCATTATGATGATTCACCCAGAAAACATCTGTCTTCAAAA
Source organism: Promethearchaeota archaeon (assembly GCA_048939445.1). Classification (GTDB taxonomy): domain Archaea; phylum Asgardarchaeota; class Lokiarchaeia; order Sigyniarchaeales; family SOKP01; genus Loki-b32. Next base: position 5,113 of record JBHLPN010000070.1, read on the forward strand.
TACATTCCCACGTATTGTGATTAATTTCTTTGAAATAAGCTCGTTCTCCTTTAATATTTTTGATATTCATAGTTAAAAAGTCCAATTGCCCCCTTAACTTTGAAATATCTAGCTCTTTATTGACAAAGGTTTCTCGATTTCCATTAATTCTTACAAAGATTTTAAGTTTATAAAGTTCAGAAATAGATGTCTTCCCTATTTTAACACGATCGACTGAATCATCTTTTTGCCATAAGATAAAAAATTGTATAAAATTTCCAGCATTCTTTTGAAATAAATGTACTATTTTTTTAATTAAATAAAATCTATCTTGTTCATAATACGGTCCCTTATATGGGCCAATAGGAATAACCAATTCATAGATAGGTAACTCTTGCTTTAAAATAAATGCTGTAATAGGTAAGCTAGTGACATCCCCGGTAAGTCCAGGAAAATATTCTTCTAAATACATTAGGAAAGAATATCCTTTTCTAATTGCTTCAGACTCAGATTCTGATTTTAAGAAAAAAACCCATGAAAACTCCCTATTTAGAGTAATCTCTAATCCATAAATGGTCTGGTCCAAAAAAGGATCAAAAAGCCATGATTTATCTATTTCAGTAATATTCCTAGTTTTTTTATTCAAAACCTTTTCTTTCTCAATATTTAAGGGAATCTGTGTTATTTTTACTCTCGTCTGCCAGAATTTTGCTTCTGTTATATTTTTCACCATTATTTTATTAATCATATTTCTTGGGTTTATAATGGCGCCTTGTAAAGGTCTTGAATCTCATTTTCTTTGGTTGACGAATATTATCAAACCAATTTTGATTAATAGAATGTAAGATATATCTAGTCATCTTAAATCCGTACTTAAAAATGAAATAGAAACCCGCAATTACCAGATATATAAAAATCTCATGAATAAATTGAATGTTACAACTAAATGTTATAATCCAAGTCGTTAACACGGAAAGACTAATCAATAATATTTGGTATAGTGAATGATGAGTGTCATTACGAAAAGCTTCGAGTATAATTCCAAGATCTACAAAGGAAGGTGCTGCAGAAAGAACTAATGAAATCATTGTAAAAATGCATATGAAGAAAATTAATGGAGTGACTTGATTGCCTATAAGGAAGTCTAATAAATAGAAAAAAAACCAAAACGAGAGATATAATGGCGCAAAACTAATTAAGAATCCTTGTAGAAAAGAAATATTATGTTTACGTACATTTACTATCCCCATATATCCTACTTCATCACTTTTTTCATTTTTTACCTTTTTTAATAATTTGACATTTTCAATAGGAGTATGAGTAATTACACACATAAGTAAATGACTAAATTCATGAATTATAATACCAAGAGCAGCTAAAGCTGTAATAATTTTTGCAAGTAAACCAGAGGTATATTTTATTAACACATAAGAGAATATTACTGAAAACGCCATAAATCCAAATATAAACGGTAACTCTTCGAAAATTATTATCACTATTTTAAAATACTTAATTGTTGAATTAATAGGGATCAGTCCTATTTAAACAAAAAATACTGAAAGCAACTCATTTTTTTTCTTTAAATATAATTTTGAGGTCAAATCAAGATAGCAAAATCAATTTGAATTTTTGATTTATCTCAAGAAGTTGAAGAAATTATGGTTAATTTGCATCAGAGGAGGGGGCACCACGGGGGAGGGAGGTAATAATTAAAATAAAGAAGTTTCAATACTATTTCCACTAATAATTAACATAAAATTACTCCTCCTCTTCAATGTCAAAATCCGATAAAACATTTGGAGCAGCATTCAACATAATCTCACAGTCACAATGCCCTCCATAATGATATAAAGTATCCAGAAATATTTTTTGATCACTTTTAGAGATATCCATACCTGTTAAGATTTCCTTTGATAGATCAAAATTGGTTTGACAACTACCAACCAATTTATCTAATTTATGAAAGAATTCAAGTAGTTGTTCTTTTGATAATGGATATCTAGGTTTCCAATTCAGAGGAGCCCAATGTTTATAATTCGCTTCAAAGCATTTAAGACAATACCACTTTTCAAATTTTTTGTAATATATTCTATCACCTTCAATAGTATTACATAATCCACATCTTAAAATGGATTTATAATATGAATCATCTACATTATTTTTCCTATCAACAAGTTCCTTTAGCTCGATATTCATCTGGACTTTGATTTTTTCATCTTTCTGATTTCTACGAGCTTTTTTAATTTGAATGATTCTATTAGTTAGTTTTTTATATTCTTCATTAAATGCTTTATCAAGTAGTTCTCTTAAACTCTTTCTGATTATTTTTAGACGTGGATTTTCTAATGTTATTTTCCTTCCATCTTTCATATTGACCAATAATTTTATAGAATAATAAGACTATATTATTTTGTTAATTACAACAATTTTAATTGATTCTATTATCAATAATAGTGAAATTAATCTTATAAAATATTTAGAAATTTAGATATAAGTTGTTAAGGAGATTTAGATAAAATCTTATGATTCAATAAACTAGTGTTTGGAGCAGTAAGGTTTGATATGAAAGGAGGATGATGGAGTATATTCTTGAGCTGCAATTTCACACTTTTTTTATCCTAAATTGAATTTTACAAATATCATAGTAAGAGATTTGATGTTCCTATAGAATCTAAATATCCTAAACACATTATTATTGCTTTTGGTAAATCATAACCAGGACTTTTTTATTAGAAATCGTCAACACATCCGAAGGGAAATGATTTACTGAAAGAAATAAAATCATTACTTACTTATTCTTCAATTTTTATATACTTTTCTGAATTCTCTTTAAAAAATATTAAAGCTTTTTCGGCGGCAACCCTCTGATAATCTTCCAAATCTTCTCTTCTTATATTATTATGAAAATTTTCTTTCCATTCTGTTGTATTGATTTTATTGAGGAGAGAATCTTCATTAAGGAACAATAAATTAATCAATTCATTGAATTTAGATTGTTGATTTACAAGTGTTTCATATCTAATCTTCTCAATATTAATAATCGAATCACATAAATCATTAATATTTTGATCTTCTTGACCGAAATGTAATTCTATATATTTTTTTTTTATATTTTTAACAAAATTAATATCTACTGGTCTTTCAAGATAAATAAAATTTAAATCATGTTCTCTTTCATTTTCTTTTAAGATCACAGTGATCTCTCGGATTTTTTCTAGTTTTTCTTTATCATTCATTTCTGGATTTATCCAGATTTCATAGATATATTCTTGAATTAACTCATTTTCATAGAAAACTAATTCAGTTATAGCTATTCTATTGAAGAAGCTGCTTAACTTTGCTGCAAATGTCTTTTTCACAGAATCAATTAGTTTCCCTACCCTTAAACTTTTTAATTTATGCTTAATTAGTTTATTCGGAATCTTTATCGGTTCAATAAAATTAACTTTAAGAGGACCTATTTTTTTTCCATCAATAATTAGAAAAGGTAAATAAAAACTTCTTGTGGGAGTACTTAATTCTCGTTTGACATTTTTATAGTTTTTAAAATCAACATTTTCATACTCTTCTAAGATTAAGAAAATTAAATCTTCATCATTTTCGATATCGCAATCTTGACTAGCAAGAATTGAAAGGGTCGATTGAAGATAAGTCTCCACAAGTATGTTTTTACCATTCTCTGTAATTTCTTCAAAAAGATTTTCTGTCTCATCGTCTAATATTTCCCTTTTTTTAGGACTTGCTTTCACTAACAAATCAAATGATAAGTAAGGAATATTCTTGAAAATATCTCCTTGTCGAATTCGATGGTCCTTATCAAAATCTTTGTAGACAGCCATTATAACCTTTTTAAAAGAATTTAAATTTTAATATCTTTAATCTTTCTTCTTTTGTAACGAAGACTTAATAATAATAAACTTTTTAATAGAAATGTATATTCATCATCTTCAGAACTAATTACATTATAGTTATCTCTTAATAAACTGACTTCGAGCCAATCGGAAGTACAAGTTCCATTATTTAATTGGTTGATAATGAATTTAATTGATTTCATTGGAATCGTAAAATGATTCATATTATCATTGACAGATTTAAATTTATCATAAATCCAATTGAAAGATAATTCAGGAAAATACTTTAAGAAAAAATCATGTTTTTTATAATAAAATAGAATAAATTCATGAAATAATTCTGGAATAAGTTCATATAATGGGTTACTTGAACGTTCATCCCTCTTTTCACTATCATCTACCTGTTTTTGATCATTTGGATAAATAATAGAATCTAATAACTTCATTAACAGATTATTTATTGAATCTAAATACTTCATTTTGGTGCTTTTCCGTGCTATTACTTTTTTAGAGACTCTCTCCAAGTTTAAAGTTTCTTTTAATCTTTTACATAGAGTTTCACAATCTCGTTGAAAATCTTCTAAAATACTTTCTCGATCTTTAAATGTATCACTCATTCTTCAATTTTCATTCCAATTTTTTCTTGGAGTTGTGTATTATAAATTAATTCTGCAAAATATGAGTTAATTTTATCATGGCCTGAATCAAGATATTGTTTGAGTACTTCACTATCCATCTTAATTTGGATGGCTCTACTGACGAATACAGTCTCCACTAAAAATCTATATTTTTCGGGTAGATCTTCACGACTTCTTATTCTTAGAATTATTTTTTTTTTATTTTCTTTGAAGGGAACTAATCCAAGATGAAAATCACTAAAATCTATCTTCCAATTTTTCATTTTTAGTAGTTTTATGCTAAAATTATCTTCAAATAGAAAATCTTCTTTATCTATATTAAATTCGTCTATATAAGTAATAAAGATATTAATGATTTCCCCTCCTTTTAAAAGATCATCGATTTTGAACAATACTCCTAATATTTCATCTCGCAGTACTTTCCATCCAGAATACTCTGTAGTTGAGAAAATGACAAAATTTTCACCAATTTCAAAGAATTTCTTATTTTCTTCATCTGAATATCTCAATGTTCCTAGCCGAATTTCAAAATTTTTTCCTTTTAGTGGAACTAATCACATATTAGGTTCGATACTATATATCTCTTGTATTCTGTTGTATAAAACTGCTAATTCTGAAATTTTTAAATCAAAAGTTTTTTCAAAATGAAACTCAAATATTACTTTCTTCAAGGGTGGATTTCTAATGTATTCAATCCTCATATTTAATCAATTTTTATTATTTTTGTCAAATATAAGATTTGAATATTAGTTTATAAATTTTAATAAATTTAGCATAAAATTTCAAAATTATAAATGTTTTTTACTCATACTCAAGGGAAATATATTTTGGAAATATTTTTTTGAAATAACCAGAGTGAAAGAGTTAAACAAGCAAGAGATAATTTAATTCGACATGCTTTCGACCGAATTTGTAATGCTCCAAGTTATATTAATTTTCGAAGGAATACATTTTGTGTAATAGCGAATCTTGGGCTACAATTAAAAGCTAAAGAAGAATTCCTTTTTGAGGGTGAGGATTGGCATAATTCCGTATGTCGCAATGAGTTAATCCAGAAAGTTAAAGCATTTTTAGTTAAACATATTCGGTAAAAATTCCGAGTTATTTTCTGTTTATATATATACTTTTCCAATTTTTAATTCTACTGTTAATTTAAGATTATTTTTAATCCTATTGATATAATCTTCATCATTTTGAGCCATTAAATCGTCTCTTGACTATAAATAGCAGTGTCTTCATTTATTTTTACAACGTCAGTTTGAGGAGTATGGTCAACAACAATCAGGTCTACTTTTTTATTGCCATTTCGAAATGAAAAAATATCTCCGTTGGATACCAATCTATTTTTTAGTTTCTCTGCTAAGATATCTGTATTTTTTAAGATTACCCCTGTTCGATGACCTGCAAAAGAGACTTGTTGAGCTAATTTTATTTTTGTCTTTTTAATTTTAACAATATCATTAATTGAAACACCTAAATTTCTTCTTAAACTAGCATCAATTCTGACTATTCTTGTTCCCTTATCTTTAAGATCGCTTGGAAAGACATAAGCTCCTGTGGATTTCTTTGAAGTCTTGGTAAAAATAGAAACAATGTCACCAGTATTGAGGTTTACTTCCGACAAAATCTCAGGATCAATTCGAGCAATTCCTCTACCAAAATCTTCTTTAATAACATCTTTAATTCTTAATTTTTTACAAATCATTTTAGTCAAATTTCATAATTTTAATTATACTAAAGTATTAATTTGGGTAGTTGTTTAAAAAAAAAAAAAATAAAAAAAATCATTTCATAAGAAAATCATTATTTAATATATCTAAAGAAAAAAGTATAAAACAAGA
>JBHLPN010000325.1:0-3566 GCA_048939445.1 Promethearchaeota archaeon
GCTCTTACTTTAATATGTATACCCCGCACACCTTTATCTCTAAGATCATTAGCTACTCTAAAGCCGCATTGCATTGCAGCGTATGGATTTGATTCGTCTCTATCTGCTTTTACTACCATACCACCACTGCATTTAGCAAATGTCTCAGCTCCACTGAGATCTGTAGCGGTTACAATTGTATTATTATACGAACTAAAAATATGTACAATAGCCCATTTAATATCATCCTTTCTACTCAATTTTTACCCTCCTTTAAGTTTTTTCTTTTGCTGCTGATAAGGGACTATTAGGAGCGAAACCAATAAAATCTTCTTCCGTTCTTTTCACAATATAAGAAGGAGCATTAATTTTTTTTCCTCCAACCTGAATATGACCATGAGTAATATATTGTCTTGCTTGGTATATGGTGCTTGCAAGCCCTTTTTCATAAACAAGAGTTTGTAGTCTTCTTTTTAAAATATCCTCAGTTGTAAGTAGAAGGACATCTTCAAACTCTGCTTCTGAGCCAATAATTCCCAACCGATTTAATTTCTGAATTAATGTCTGTTGTACTTCTACAGCTTGCTCTTCAGATAATGTTCTGGACTGTCGAGCAATGTTTCGCCAATCTCCTAGCATTGTACGCATTTTCCAGTATTCCCGTTTGTTTCTAAGTCCGTATTTGCCTAGAAATTCGAGTTCTTCCATTTGTCGATCTTTTTGATATGGATGTTTTGGCTTCCTAAATTTTTTCTTTAACCGTCTTGGATCTCCCATATTTTCACCTTAATTCATCTTACTTTTGTTGACCTTTTTTTCTTCTCATAACACCCACAACTAGACCATGACGACCTGTACTTCTTGTCCTTTGGCCACGGACTTTTAATCTTAAGTGATGTCGAATACCTTTATAACTTTTGATTTTTTTCATTCTATCGACATCCCTCTTGATGGTTATTTCTAATTTATTTCCTATAATATGAAGATCTTCACCCGTACGTAAATCTTTCGGTCGGTTTACCATCCAATTTGGTATACCATTAGTAATCGGATCTAAAATAATTTCTTCGATTCTATTCAGATCTTTTTCAGATATTGCTCCTGTCCTTTGATTTGGATCTATTCCTGCTATTCTGACAATAACTTGAGCGAATCTTTTTCCAATGCCTCTAATTTGAGTTAAACCATGTTCAACTTTAGCATTACCATCTACTTGTGCTCGTAGTTTACGAAAAAACACCTTTTCACGGAAATTTTTAGGTCGAACAGCGGATAAGGAACTCATTTGAACTCAATCAATTAATATTATGTTTTCATTTAAGAATTAATGTTAGTAAATACAGAATTTAATATTAAATTTTTGGTTTTCCTTAAGAACTAGTTGGAGGACCAATAAAATTTTTAAAACTTGAATATCTAGTAATTTGGAACTCTCTTGTTCTCTTCTAATTTTGAATTTATATGTTTTTTGCTCTTGGTTTTTTTGGAATTAGCAACTTTTTCTAATAAGGGTAAGCCAGGTTTTACATCTTCAATTGGTTTAGATTCAATTAATTTGTTTTTAATTAACTCATCAAACAATTCCTTTCCTTTTTCAGTTCTAATAAGTACTGTATTCCATCCTGAAGGAGATCCTATAGATCCAATTGAGATATCAGCAGATTCAGAAGTTAAATCATAACATATTTCACAGTCTTCTCGAGCTAGATGCGAAATCTCCTTAATAGGAATATTAAGCTCATCGCCATTCTTAGTATAAATAAAGAATTTGCCTTTATTGATGTCCATTTTTTTAGTATTATTAATATCGACATCTAATTTTTCGCAGATTTTCAAGAGAGATTCATAAGAAAAAGATTCCATGCAAAAGATACCAATTCGATATTCTATATTATTTAATGAGGGAAATCCTATGTCATATATCTTTGATTTTAAAAGAGCCTGCATTTGGCAGGGTACACCTACTATTGCAATTTTTTTGTCATTGAGTTCAGTATCATTCAATAATTGTAAGTTAGGATTATTAACATATTTAGTACCTGCTGATAAAAGAATGTCTTCCTTATTTTTCATAAAAAAGGGTTCAGGGCGCCATAAAGTATTGCTCATCTTAGCTCCAATAGCAATATCTATTTTATTTTTTTCTAAGAGATAATATATACAAGTGCTAGAGATACCTCCATCTTGGCATATTTCAGAAATCTCTTTTATTTTAGTTCTTGCAGAATATGCTTCAATATAATAGCCTAATTTAGGATATTCTTTAATTTCATTTGTATGTTCTTGGACCATATTTAAGATTTTTACAGGTAAATACGTTCTAGGACAAAGGAAATAGCATAATCCGCATCGAATACACTTATCTTCATCTATTTTCCCAAATCCATTATAGATATGAAGACAATTAACTGGACAGATTCCAGCACATAATCCACAACCAGAACAGTTTTTTGAATCAAATATAACTTTAACTGGTTCGTAGATAGGTCTCAATTCTGAAATCTGATTTTTTGTGGGTTTTACGGATAGATCTTTAAAAATAAGCTTATCAGCTGTGTTTTCATCACCTTCAATTTTATCATATGACTCTTTAACAACAACAAGCTTTTCATTTTTTAATAACTCCAATAAACTTAAAGTTTTAAAAATATCAATTGAGTTCTCCTCCGAAAACTGAGAAATTACTTTAAAATTTTTATGAGAATTATTCTTTAAATAATTGAAAAGAGAATATTTTAATCGTTCATCATCAAATATTTTAAAGAGAATAGTTTCGTATTGTGACTCATCATAAATTCCAGTATTAAGTATATCTTGTTTAGCATCAATTAATGCTCGAATCCTATATGAATCTAAGGCATCAGCTACGTTTTTAATAAATTCCCATGAAAAATCCTTTTCAGAACTCATAATTTTATGAACAATTATTATATAGATTTTACCTCCGAAGACCTATGCGTTAGGTTAGTTACCTTTCAACTATAATTTCTTTGAAAAGATCATACTATTTCGGATTAAATTTTGGTATAGGTGGGAGTGTTTGGATTCTTTTTGTGATGTCATCAACAGAATTAATAAATTTTTCAACTTCTGCTGCTGAACAAAAGTATTGTTGAACTCGATCTTCAGAAATACCAACATGTTTTAGAAATTTCTTTAATATTAGAACATGTTCGAAAGTATTTATATTTCCATTACCAAACTCACATTCTCCTTCTCTTCATGAAATAATTGCAACACCGTCAGCGCCATTTAGAAATGCTTCCATTATTAAGTGAATGCCTATTCGACCAGTGCATCTTACACGAATTAAATGAAAATCTGTGGAATAAGTTTTTCGGGTAACACCTGTTAAATCAGCTACGGAATATCCTCACTTATCACAACCAAAAGCAATTATCTTTCTAGGTTCTTTATTATATTTTTCAGACATGATGTTTAACCTCTAATTTATTTAATCTTCTATACCTTCTGAAATTTTTTTAGGAATTTCTAATTCACTGCCTCCTATTCCCTTTATTTCTTCAGAAAATTGCTTATCTCTATAGTATTTTAAATCTATTGCTCTTGCTGGACAAGATGAAACA
>JBHLPN010000326.1:0-3554 GCA_048939445.1 Promethearchaeota archaeon
CTTAATAATCAAGAATTACCAAATAAAATAACAATTCAAGACGCTATTCATAAATTTGGATTAAAAGAAGACCAGAAGTTAATTTTATGGACAAGAGTTATTGGTGGTTTTTTAAACGAGTAGTGATTTTTTTTAATCTTCTATGATTATAATATCATCATCTTCTTTTTTCTCAGAATCATCATAAATCTTCTCAGATGAAAATTTTTTCCTTATATCCTCGATTTTATATTTCTTAAAGTATTTTGCGGCTTCTAAACATTCAGGATAATCAAGTGGGTCATGTGGATTTGGATTCTCGACTAGTATCTTTAAAGCTTTAACAGTAGTCACTAAATCTGATAATCGAGACCATTTTTTTAAAATATTTAGACATATGTATCCTGTTCCCAGTTCACTTGAAAATGATAATTCAACAGGATGAATATTAGGATGAAAAATTTTTGATAACCATGAAAAATCTATACCCCCAGGGTAAGGGAAAGATCGATTTATTTTTAGATATATGCGATGAGAATTTTTTGGTACTAAATCTGTATAATCCTTAACAAATCCTAATGCCTGTATATTCAATATTAATTCAACACTATTTTTTTTCATATTTATAGAATTTTCTTCAAGGACCTTTAATTTTTTTATATTACTAAGTTCATTATCAATTCTATCTTTCCATATTTCAAAAGGAAGTTCTGGCAAATAGCATTACCTCTTATTTTTTTTATTTAATTTTTAGATTTTTTTAAATGAGCATGTCCAGCATTTTGGATTTTTTAATTTTTCAATAATTTCAAACTTATTTAATAAACCATTATAATTCAATTGTTTCCCAATTAAGGGTTGACCAATATGAGGATTCCATTTATTATGTTCTTTAAAATAGTCAATTCCTAATAAAAATTTCAATACTTGTTGTGATTGTAATCCACCGATAATAGAAGTGGTAGTTATAATAGCTGGTATTATTTCAATAGTTACACCTTTTTCATTATCAATTTCTTGCCCAGTACAAGAAAATCTTTTCCACATTAAATCTAAATCCATATCAGAAACATTACACTGAAGACAAGCAGCATCTTTTACTCCAGAATAAACTGATTGGACACTCCCAAAGAACTCCTCAATTCCTGAATCGACAAAAGGTTTTTCATAATAAAATGCGTAGTTATTTGCTTCTAATCTTGCTTCGATATTATCAACACATGAACAAATAACATCAGATTGTTCATATAATGCTTTTTCTATCTCATTTAAATCTTTTTTAACTGTTATAATATCTACATTTGGATTTAGTTTACTACATGCATCTTTTATAGCATCAACTTTGTATTCTTTCTGCTTAGCATTTTCTATATTGAACAGAATGCAACGATTCAAGTTTGAGAGGTTTATAAAATCGTAATCAATCAAGAATATTCTACCTACACCTGTTAAGACAAGATTTTTAACAACTTCATTCCCAATCGCTCCTGCACCAATTACCATAACTGTTGAAGCAGAGACTTTACTTTGATCCCATCCTTTTATTCGTTTTTGACGATCAAAAATATCTGAATCTATAAAATCAATCCCATACACAGTGTAATCTTCTTTTTTTCTTGACATATTTAGACTAAACTAGTTTTTTTAAAACAGCATAACTTAATGATTTGTACCCTTTTTTTGAGTTAGTATCTATAGAAAAGAACTCAAATTCATCGCGAACTGGATCAATAACTAGTGCAACTTGATATGGTTTATTAAAGAAATATTTTTGAGTTAATAAATCTGTAGACGACAAAAAACATCCTAAATCAGGATGTGAATGCCACCACCCAATAATTCTTAAATTCTCATTTTTTCTTTTTTTCTTTATTCTCTGAAATTTTCTCTGATATAATCCAGCAGTTCCTTCTATTTGACCAGTATAAAATTTATCACTATATATCGCTCCAAGCAAAAAAAGTGATTCCTCTATTAGAGTATAAATTTTTCCATTCCAATTTAAGATATTCCCAATAAAATATCCAAAAATTTCAGATTCTGATTTTTTACATAAAAATTTGATTTCCTCGAGAGTTTGTTCGTAGATATACACAGGGAAAACAAAATTTTCGTTTATTTTCATGATTTTATTTTTTTTAAAATCTCTATCTAAAATCTATTTATTAATAGTATCACTTAACATTTCGTTGATTATTGAATAAATGTTATTTGTAGCATCTTCAGAAATCGCTGAAAATCCAAATGTTTTTAATCCAAAAAACTCTTTGACCTTTTCAGGTTCAAAAGAGGTATTTTTCATATCTTGAAAATTGGCAATAACATAGAATTGAGCTCTTTCTACATTAGGCTGTAATAATAAAAATAGATTCTTTGTTCTATTTAAATTACTCGCTCCAGAACTAGTAACAAGACAAATAATATCAACAGAATCTAAAAGTTGTCGATATAATTTCGGATTGTTAACTAAGTCTTCCAAATTAATTTCTCGTAATAAGCACTCATTTAATTTTTCAGAATTATCTAAAATAATAGATTTTTGTATAATTTCATTCATATCCTCATCTAACTCGATAATCAACTCTCCTGGAAATAAATTCATTATTGTAGTTTTACCTACACCATCCTCGCCAACCAACAGTATTTTAGGAGGAATATAAATATTATTTTCAATAAAGTCATCAAAACCTTCAAATTTTGCAATATCAGAATCCCAATTTATCAGATCATTGCGATATCGTTTGATAAACTCCTTTTTCATTAATCCCAATTTATCTCTTAATTCTTCTTCTGGATCATGGATATCAGCGACTAATATAAAAATGCAATACTTATCATAATCATAAGAATACATAATGTTGAAATTTCTAAAATTTAATGATCTTATTTCTCCTCCACCAATTTTTTGAGCTATATCCAGAATTGCTGTAAGAAACCCACTTACAAAATCATCATCAATTTTATCATTACCAATAAGTGTTTTTGAATAACAAAGTATACCATTAGATAATATAATCATTACTTTGGATATCATCAGAGATTTCGAATTTTTTTCTAGATAATGATTAATTTAATAATAGTTAGATTGATTATTTAAAATAACCATTCAAATTTTCACTATTAGTAATTCCTATTTGAAATTAAATAGAATTGTGGTATGGTTTGAATAAGAAAAAGAAGAATTCAAATATTGAAGGTCCTCATCCTAAAATTATTGAAATTGAAGAACAAGAAATTGAAGAAAGAAAACCTCCTACTGATAAAATCAATTATTACAAAATTGTAAATAACAATGATAATTCTTAACTAGAAAGAGAAGGGAATCTACTATTTAATATAAATGTAATAAAGATTATCTACAATTCCTCCTCGATTATATTAAGGAAAATATTCGCTATTTTTAGCCATTTCTGTTTGATATCATATTCAATTGATGTCGTCTTTGTAAGATTTTTCCCTTTTTTTAAATACTCAGCAGCTAACTCATTATTTCCTAATTCTTTATGACAGATCCCTAACTTTATATAAGTTTGATAAATATACCATTCGTCAGCAGTTATTTCAATTACTTTTTG
>JBHLPN010000327.1:0-3552 GCA_048939445.1 Promethearchaeota archaeon
CGTTTATTTAATATGTTATTTATAATGGAATGGATTTCATTTAAAAATCTTGATTTAAATTCTTCTAAATTGATATCTGGATAAACAGATTTTGCTAATATTTCAACATAGGGTAGATCTAATCCAGCTAATTCATCATCTAAATTGAGTAAAGTTAAAATTTGATTTGTATTAGTGAAAATATCATTTTTCAGTTCTTCAAAGATATAATCTTTTTCTTTAAAAATGTAATTCAATAAAAATTCATTAAATGCGTTAATAAAGACATTATAATTTGGTATAAATAATCTATTTGGATTATTAACCAATAATTCATTAGCATGAAAGGGATTGATTTCTTTATTCAATACTGCTTTTATAAGTGATAAAGGATAATATCCTTCAATAAATTCCATACATTTTGAAATACTCTTTATAGCATCTCTAAATGAACATTTTGTAATTACATTGATGGTTTTGATGATATTACTTTCGATTTTAACAGGTGTTTTTTTACAGTAACAAAGATCAAATGGTTTCAAATCATGAAATAATGGGTTATTATAATCAGGAATAATGATTTGAGATCCATATGCATTAACAATACTACCCTGAATTGGTTTATTTGCAAGATCCCATTCGATAACCATAACATCTTCTAAATGTTTGTGAATATTATTATAACTATACTCTATGTTTTCACTTTGCAAAGATAAACCATCAATAGCTTTTACTTCATAATCATCAATTTCCCCCCAGAACTGTTGCCTATAATAATATACGTCTTGAAAACTACTTAAATCGTCTAAGAATAATTCTCTCATAATAAAATAATTGATCCCAATTTCAGAAGACTTGATTGTTTGATCATTTAATCCGAAAAACCCAATGCGAGAGAGAATGTAATTGTATACAGGATTTTTTAAATTTTTTTCATCATGTTTTACTATATATGTGTTTCTTTTTTTCCTAAACTCCCCTTTAGCTCTTTTAATACTATATTTTTCAATTAATAACTTTAAAAATGCAAATTTTTTGAGGTATACTTTTCTTTCTAGTTCTTGGATTTCTTTTTTATAATTCTTATATTTGTTGTAATATTTTTCCCTTTGAATTTTTAAGACTCGAAACTGTTTTTTCAATAACTTTAATTTATCAATTAAACAAAAGTTGCTAATTTCGGATTCAAAATACTCTATTAGTTGATTTTTTAGAGAATTTAAAGAAGTTTCTGAAACTAATTCCTTAAATTCAGGATTATGCTTAACTAATTTTTCAAAATTCTTTTTTACTAGATATATAGAAAAATAATTCTCATTGAAATTCATACTTTTTACCAAAATTTTTAATTTATTAAAATATGAGGCTAAAAATGAAATATCTTTAAATTCTAAGATTTTATCAATAGATTCAATTATTTTAAGAAGATTGTAAAATGAATATTCCTGTATTGTATTTAGAAACTTCTTGAATCCTTTTTCAATATAATTGTTAAACTTAAGAAAGTATTTTTCTAAATCATTGTCATATCCATTCTCTAAGAATTCGAAGAATTCTATAAATAAATTGTTGCTAATTGCTGTATCAAGGTAAGTTTCAATTATATTTTCAGTTTCAAATTGATTATAAATTGCTTTATTTATATAATTAAGTGCTTCTACACAGTTATTACTTTCAAAACAACGATTGGCTAATAACAAAAAATTCTTGCTTTTTTTCTGTGAACCTAAATCTTCAGACGTTAAATTATAACTTTTAAAATTTTCTAAGATTTTTTCTGCTATATTACTCCTAATTATCAATAGCAGTTTTATTAAATGAATACAGATTTTTTCGTTTTTTTCAGAATGAATCAGAAATGAAGGGCAATCATGAAATATTTCATTATTCTTTTCATCTATTATAAGGTGAAATTCACGTTCGTTATCTAAAATAATACTTCGTATATTTATTGGATTTTCTTCAACCTTTATTATATTAATTTTATTAGATAGAAATTTGAGTGATTTTTGATATAAATTTAGGCCAAATTTATCAATTATGAGACTTGATATCGATTTATCTACCATTTTTTCAGAATCTTGATTTAATTATTTCCGAAATTAATTTGGGAAATTCATTCCAATCTTTTATTGTAATTAATTGCCCTCCTGCAACTTTTACCATTTTTTTAGCTTCTTTTAAATTAAATGAAGCTTCAGGGCATACCAATATAAAATCAACTCCTAAAGAGCGCATTTTCCTAAATTCGGTTATAGCTTCTTTCAGATCAAAAATTTCAGCATCGGTAAACAATACATTTAATTTTTCACGCGAATTAGAATATTCTTTAAATTGTTTATTTGCCCATTCTACTGCACTTTGTATTCGTGTCCCCCCTCGAGCAGTCACGGAAAGGAGCTCATCTGCTAGTTTTTCTAATTCAATTTTTTCATCCAATCTTTTCAAAACATGCGTATTGGATTCAAAAAAACTGATTCCAAGCTCATCTTTGCGCATCCCATAGCATAACATCGTCACACAGATACTCATATAAGCAAGTTTATCTCCAGTCATACTACCAGAAATGTCAAGTTCAAAACATGCAGTTCGTAGTCCTTTAGCGGTTTCATATACAAAAAAATCATCATATTTTATATGATCCAATTTTTTACCCTTTTCTAAGATATTATTAATAGTCTCTTCCAGGTCAATATTCTCAAAATCATCTCCTATTGAATATGGTCTTACTATATTGATCGGAATTGGCCCTGTCGTTGAACTACCTAAATTTGCTCTTGAATAATAAATTCCTAATTCAATTAACATTTTTTTTGCTAATTCTTTTACTTTACTTTTTGTGGTTTCTGGTAAATCTTGACGGTGAATAAACCATTGTTTGAGTAGATTTTCTCCACTACCCGCAGATAAACAGGAAATCATCATATTTTCACCTTCTTGGCCTCCAATTTGCTGAGCACTTTTTAGAGCATCACTTAAATTAAAATTTCCAAGAGCTCCCAATGCGTCTCTATTATTTGAGGCTAATGCAGTTGCAGTTAACTCTTTTAATCTTTCAAAATTTAATTGATCTTGAATTTGATTCATCAAATTACTTAATCTTTGAAAATCTCCTTTTTTTTGTTCTACCAATTTTTTTAATAATTGATAAGTGGGCTCAATCAATTCAAAGATTTCATCATCAGGCATTTGAAGTTTCTTACCAATCTCCTCAATCAGTTCTGAATCTGGATTTAAACCGATTTTTCTTAAAAATTCAGTTGCGTTTCTTAGTTGGGAAGGTGTTTCACAGGATTCTATGGTTAATGAGGTGAGATTTGGAATATTTTGAGCTATTTTTTGACTACAATGCATGTTTTGACAACTATTCATAAGTTGCTGTATTTGATGAGTTAGTGATTTAAAAGCCTCAAACTTTTTATTTTGAGACATTGCATCGTTTATTGCATTTTTAAGTGCTTGACTAAATAATGAGTTCCAAGATTTGTTTGCGAATGCAGTTTTTGTTAAAGTTTCAAGTGATAGATTCATTTGGGAATTTTTTTTCTGCTGATCAAATTTATCTAATAATGA
>JBHLPN010000071.1:0-11312 GCA_048939445.1 Promethearchaeota archaeon
GTGAAGTAAAAGAAAGGGTTTCTCTCAAGGGTAGGGCTTTCATATCGATTGGTTTTTATCGCATTTTCATAATAAGGAATTAAAGCATTAAAAGATATCTTATTAAAAAAGTCTTTTATTTCAGTGTCAACAAAAGCTGATAAATCATCAAGTGTTTTACCTTGTTCCAAAATATCCATTAATTTTTCAAAAACTGAAGTATAAAAGGCTGAAACACTTTTGAACCTTTTATCTTTCGCATTTTTCTTTTGATTTTCAATTACATATTGCTCGATTCGATCTTTCAATGCAGGCGAAATAGAAATTGTCTGTTGGGTTATTTTCTTTTTTGATAAAGGTTTTTCAGAACTCATTTTATTTCTTTAATAAATGATTTTTGACATTTATCTAATAAAATTTAATATATATAAAATTATAAAAAAAATTTTTCAAATATAAGTAGAATTTATTGATGCTACTTTTTTATAAAGTAGGATTTAGCTCCGATCCTATTACAAAAGAATAAAGTACAGTCTATTATGTTAATAATTTAGAAACATATACTCCATCTATTTTATATCCCATTTCATAAAACCAATCCCTAACTCCGAAGCCACTAATAACTGATAGTTTTTTTGCATCAAACTCTTCAGATGATATTTTTTCAGCATTTTCCATCAATAATTTTCCATATCCTCGATGTTGAATTTGAGTGTAATAATTTGGTTTTGAATCTTTTGGAACAAGTTCGCCAACTACTTTGATTTCTCTTACGATCATTGTTTTCCCATCATTCAATTCTGGTCTATGAGCAAACTCAGAAGGTTTCCTTAAACGTAGATATCCTATTAAATAATTCTCAATTTGATTCTCAAAGGATAAAAAGATTTCATTTCCTTGAGAAGCATCATAATCGAAGCGTAGTAATGTAACATCATCAAAAGAATACTCGTCAATTAGCTGTGTTCTTTTACTTATACCGAATTCTCGACATCTAATACAATTACATTTGTTTCCTATTTCAATTAATCTATCTTGTATGAGTTGTCTTAAATTACTCTTTTTACACCCTGCTTCAATTAGATTTGCTGGAATATCTCTCATAATTCTTTGAATTCTTACATACTTTGGAAGTTTTTGTTTAACTTGTGCTATAAGATTAATTAGTTCATCATCAGTGTAGGGTAAGTATTTCCCTTCTTTCCACCACTCATATAACTGTGTCCCTTTTACTACAACGGTTGGATATATTTTTAACATATCTGGACGGTATTCTGAATTAGAATATAGTAATTCAAACATTTCTAAATCCTTTGAAATGGTTGATCCTGGTAAATTTGGCATCATATGAGCATTCACTTTTAAACCAGCATCTTTGGTAATTCTAATTGCTTCTTTGCTGTCAAAAATAGAATGACCCCTCTTCACTAACTCATAGATTTCATCATATAGAGTCTGGATTCCAATTTCTACCCGGGTTGTCCCGTAATTCAACATTCGATCTACATCCTTTTCTTTACAGTAATCCGGTCTTGTTTCAATAGTTATTCCTATAACGCGTCTTTTGGATTTTTCAGCTAGTTTTTTAGCTTCTTTTAAACTAGTTACTCGTTGTTCAATGATACTTTCTAATGCACCTTTTATGAAATCTTCTTGATACTTCAGATCAGTTGATAAAAATGTCCCTCCCATAATGATTAGTTCAATTTTATCAATTTTATGTCCAATAGCTTCTAAATCATTAATTCTGCTTTGAACTTGTAAATAAGGATCATAATTACAGTGAATAGATCTCATAGCTGCCGGTTCTTGACCAGTATAAGATTGAGCCGCTTTTTCACCTGGTTGGGAATCTTGCCCAGGGCAATAAATACAAGTTCCAGGGCATGGAAGAGGTTTAGTCATAATAGCTATAACAGATACACCAGATAATGTTCTTGTAGTTCTTCTTTTAAGAAGTTGAGTTATAATTTGTTTCTCTTTATCTGTGGCAAAATCTAAGATAGTGGCGTTCTTAATAACTTTATTATAACTATATTTCTTTCCTATTCTGCCCTTAACATTAGTAATTTGATGACGTGAAGTCCTTGGATTACTGATTAAATAGTCTATAACATCTCTAGAGATTTTTTCGATAACTTTTGTATTTTCAGCTTTAGAACGAACCATAATATCAAACTTCAATTAACTTTTGAAAGCTCTTTGAATATTTTTATATCTCAAGTAATGTATTTAGGCATGATGTTAATATTTTATGATCTAATGGATAAAGGCATTTAGAAATGAAACGTAAAAAAAAAAGATGGGACAATAATTCTGAAAAATTAAGTGTTTTACGAAAATGTAAGTCATATGCAGTTAGAGAAAGACATATATATGACTAATTCTAGAAGATATAACGGTACACGTAATATTAATTTTTAAAGAAATCAAAAAAAAGAGATTTTTTATATTTTAATTAATTTAGAAAAGAAAATTATGAAAGAGTTAAGAATCGAGTCGAATAAGAGCTTTAGGATAACCAAAATAGCGATAATATTTGCAATATTGTCTTTACAAATCATATTTCTGGTATTACTGCCCATCCGTGGTGATAGTGGTAGTATGGGAACAGATTTGTTTTCAACAGAGACAGGCGGGGATGATGTATCAGAAGAAGACCCTGCGGAGCCTGTGGAGCCTGTGGAGCCTGTGGAGCCTGTGGATCCTATGGTGTTTGAAGGTAATGTAGATATAACAACTCCTGATTTAAGTTATGAGGGTCCTGCTGAATTCCATATTCTAGAACATGAAGTATCTCTGCAGTTTAATGAAGAGTTGTTTAATTGGAATATTATGCGTCACACAGATTGGGGTTGTGTTGAATCATATTTATGTTATGGAGACCTTGGCAAACTACAGGTATCAATATTTCACACTGATTGTAGAACAACCCTTGTAGCAGCAGGATATCAACAACCCATAACTAGAGTTCTCTTCTCTGGTAGCCCCCAGGTAATGATGTAATTTTACTGAAAATAAAAATTGAAAAGAAGATCTGAAGGGTATAATTATATATAGATAATTCTATTTTTAATTTTTCTTGAGAGGAATTTAATCTAAAGGCATTTTTTTTCCAGTAAAATCTCTTTTAAGTTTTTCAAAATCTTTCATTTTACTCAGAGATTCTGAACTAAATATTGGTCCATCCTTACAAACTAGTAAACTTAATGGATTTAAATATAAATGAAACACAATTCTAAATCAATTCTTAGGATTTATACCTATCAATATATTTGTCCATCTATAGTTTTTAATTTTTTTTTATAAAATTTTAAAAATGGATTATATAATGAGTTGGGGCGATCTCCAGCGTTGCATAATATTTATATATATGAAACGTTACATTTTTTGTGAAATTAAAAAAATAAAAATGGTAATAAAAAAATGAAAAAACCACAAATCTATAAAATATGTGTTTTTGGAGAAAGTGGAGTGGGAAAATCCACTTTATTAAGTAAATACTTTAAAGAAACTGATAATAAAAGTTTAGGTGCACCCCCAAAATTAACTTTAGGAGTAACATTATATCAGAAGACATTAAAAATAGATGACATAGACTTAATATTACATGTTTGGGAACTCACAGGTGCAGAAAAATTTAAAGACCTAAAAATAACAAAAACAAAAAGAGAAGGTAAATTAAAAAAACCACGACCTTATTTTGAACCTTTTACTGTAGGTGCTGCGGGGGCGATATTTGTTTATGATATAACCGATACATCTAGTCTAGTCGATTTAGAATGGTGGCTAAAATTATTTAAAAAAACCAAAAGAAATGTAAGTATTCCGACTCTAATGGTTGGAACTAAAACGGATCTTCAAGATGAGAGGAGGATCTCTATCGAACATGCTAATAAGTTAGCCTCCGCAAGAAATTTAATCGGGGCTATAGAAATATCTTCAGAAAATGAAAACGAAATAGGAGTTCTTTTTAATAATTTTGCGAAAATTATTAAAAGAGTACATCCAAAAAGGCACTTTGTAGATGTTTTTCGGAATGAATTAGACATGAGAATTTTCATTCTATTGAAAATCTATAAGGAATTAAGCCTAAAAGAAATGTCTTATCATACAGGTAAAAGTAAAGCACAGCTTTCTCGTCGTACAAGAGACTTAGTTCGATTGGGACTAATTGATTCTTACTCAAAAGAGGATGAGGTACAGCCAGGCAACATCAAGAGGAAATATTATAAACTCAGTAAAAATTTTGATTTGTTAATGGAGAAAAAGGAATTTGACTTAGAAAAAGCTATAAGAGATAATAATTGGGAACCCCTTCTGGCAAATATACCTAAATTCTCCTATGAATATAAAAAACTCAAGATGGTCTCAGACCATATAAATAATTATTTGGAGGCAACAGAAAGTCACCTCTTAACGTCTGTGGCAATGGAAGATTTACCAATGATTGATATTATTAATGTGTTTATGGAGGCACTGGAAAACAACTTGATACATTATCACTTCATATCTGAGAAACAACATGAGAAAGTAAAAGCACTGAGCTTAGAGTTTAATTCAAAATTGGAGGAGATTTTGAAAAAGGATGACAGCCCGGTAAAACCTTATTTATATATGGATATCCTCCTGAACATATTAGGAATAGTAAAACATGGGACAAAAGCAGGCTCCTATATATTAAGGCTCCGTCAGCCTGTAAAGAATTCTAGAAATTCAATCTAATTGTTGTTTTTTTCCAGCAAAATTTCTTTTATATTTACCAAAATCTTCCATTTTACTCAAAGATTCTGAATTAAATATTGGTCCATCCTTACAGACCAGCATTCCAATTGGATCAATTACACATAATCCACACAATCCACACCCACATCTCATTATTCGCTCAAGACTTGCATAGAGTTCGATATTCCATTTCTCACATACTTTATAGATTGAATATATCATTTGTTCAGGACCACAAGTGTAGACTATTGCGTTTGAAAAAAGCTTTTTTGAGTAAGTTTCCAAAATTCTTTCAAAAGCCTCAGTTGCAACGCCTTTGGTTCCATAGCTTCCATCTTCAGTACAATAAAAAATATCGTTAGAATTTTTGTCTAAAATTTGAATTTGAGTTGTAAACATTAAATCGCTTTTATCTTTTGCACCTTGAATTAGAATAAAAGAAATTTTATGTTTATATAGCTCTTGGGAAAAAAAACGAAGAGGAGCCATACCAATTCCTCCCCCGATTAAAAATATATTTTTAGATTTTTCTTCTGGAATTTCGAAATAGTTACCCAAAGGTCCTCTAACACCAATAAAATCACCCTGTTTTAGGTTAAAAATTGCATTGGTGCATTCACCAACCTTTTTTACAGTAATCGCCCAATTTCCACTATCATCACAACCAGATAGGGACATCGGAATTTCATCAACTCCAGGTACCCAGACCATAATAAATTGCCCGGGTTTAGGATTGATATAGTTTTCAATGGTTTCGTTTTTCATAGTGAATACAAATGTTCTAACATCCTTACATTCATCAATTATTTCCTTAATTCTCACTGTTTTTATCGTATTTTCAGTCAAAATCAGGCACCTCTTGAGTTTTGAACTGATGAGCCAATCCTTTTATATCATTTATAGAGTTGTATTCATTATATTTTAGATATTGAGTTGTTCCATGATTAATTTCAGTAAGGATTTCCACCCCTCTATATAAAGCAGTCCCAATTTGTACTGCTGAAGCTCCAGCTAAAAAGAATTCTACAACATCTTGCCAAGAATCTATCCCCCCACATCCAATTATTGGGATTTTTAAGGCTTTATATAAATCATATACTTTTTTTACAGCTATCGGATGAATTGCCTTTCCAGAAAGCCCACCACTTCCATGGGATAAAATGGGTCTTTTAGTATTTACATCTATTTTCAATGCTGATAAAGTATTTATAGCAACCACTCCGTCAGCGCCACCTTTCTCAGCTGCTAAGGCAATTTCAACTATATTTGTTACATTGGGATTTAATTTTACAAAAAGGGGGATATTAAGCTTGGTTTTTAGAAATTTTACATGATCAAATGTTAAATCTTTATCAATACCTATGCAAGATACTTCAGCATGTGGGCATGAGATATTTATTTCAATCGCATCAGCCCCTGCGTTTTCAGCTTTAGTGGCAACATCCAGATACACTTCCTTTGTATCACCAAAAACGCTGACTATCAATGGAATGTCAAGTTTTTTTATTTCTTTTATTTCTGAGATAAAAGCATCAATCCCGGGATTACCAAGACCAACACTATTCATAAAAGTTCCAGGATATACCTCAATTATAGATGGATTTTTATATCCTTTTCTGGGTCTTGGCCCGATAGATTTAGTTGTAACAGCACCAGCTCCAGCATCAATTACTCTTTTCATTGAAGAAAAAGAGACACCTAAAATTCCTGAAGCTAAAATAATAGGAGATTTTAATTTTAAACCAGAAAGATCTACATCTAGCATTTTTTAAAAAACAATAATGATTATAGTTTTATAATAATTATTAATGAAGGAAAAAAAAGATTAAATTAACCAATCAAAATGAAGTCTTATATAGCAGATACTTTAGTTGGAATTTTTGCACTTGATGATACTGGAAACATCTTAAACTTCATTGATTTTGATGATGATTTTGATAAGATCACTGAATTTTATTATGCGTTAGATAGTGATATTATTCAAAAAGTATTTGAGAATTTTTTATTAGAGCTAGAAAATTCTGGTTTTAATGAATTTATATTTGATAATAAAAAACTGGAGACATTAACTTCAGCTAAGTTAAGATATAAAACATTTTTTGAGAGCAAATCGACAGAACTTAAAGCATTTCGTTTAAATCTAGAAGAACACTTAAAAAAAATTGGTATAAATAAAACAAGTGAAGAGATCCTTACACAATATAAAGAGATAAGTAATAAATTGACAAGAAGAAAAGTTAGTGAGGCAAGCGGACATTCTGATAATATCATTACTCAAATCATTACAGTTTTAGATGTAATTAAAAAATCAACAAGCCTATTTTCAAGCCATATGCGAGAATGGTATGGGTTACATTTTCCAGAATTAACTGATAAAATTATTGAAGACAACATTATTTTAGCAAAATTAATTTCAACTTTGGGATCAAGGGAAAATTTTACATTTGAAAATATTGAACGAAAGTTTGATTTAAAAGAAAATAAGATTAAAGCTTTGGAACAATATGCCTTGGAGTCAATGGGAGCAAAAATTGATCTTTCTATGTTACAGGGTTATACAGATCAAATTATTTCTTTAGATAATTATCGTCAGCAATTAGAAAATTATTTAGAAGAATTATTGGAAAAAACAGCACCTAACGTTAATTCTCTAATTGGTTCATTGATCGGAGCTAAATTAATAGCTAAAGCAGGCGGTTTACAAAAATTAGCTTACATGCCAGCTTCAAGAATTCAATTATTAGGGGCTGAAAAAGCTTTATATCGGTTTCTTAAAACAGGGGAAAAAAGACCAAAACATGGTTTAATATTTCAATGGAATCAAATAAGATCAGCTAAACCATGGATAAGAGGTAAAATTGCACGTGTAGTCGCTGGAAAAATTGGTGTTGCTGCTAAAATAGATTATTTTGGTGGTGAATTTATAGGAGATGCCTTGTCTCATGAAATTGAGAAAAAAATCAAAGAAATTGAAGATAAATATCCGAATCCCCCTAAAAAGGAGCAAATAGCAACAAGCAAGAAAAACAAATCAAAGAAGAAGAGAAGATAGCGTTAAAAATGTCTAAAATAGAGATTAGAAATCACCCTAAATTTCATAATATATTTATTACTGGTCCTCAAGATAGATTAAAACTCTATACTAAGAATTTAGACGTTGGAAAAAGAGTTTATGGAGAGAAATTGATAAATTACAAAGGTATAGAATATAGAGAATGGGACCCATTTAGAAGTAAGTTAGCAGCACTAATTTTAGAAAATCCAATTTCAAATTTCTTATCAGAAAGTTTGAAATGTTTGTATTTAGGAGCATCCTCTGGTACCACAATTTCTCACCTTTCAGATATCATAAGTTCTGGAATTATTTATGGCGTTGAATTTTCAGAAAGAAGTATTAGACAATTAATTCAAAATACTTCAAATAGGAAAAATATTGTTCCAATACTTGGAGATGCGCGTTTTCCAAATAATTATGCCAAATATATTTTTACTAATGTAGATATGATTTATCAAGATGTTGCACAACCACGACAGGCTGAGATTGCATTAAATAATTCTAATTATTACCTAAAGGATGACGGTATATTAATCATTGCTATCAAATCTCAATCAATTGATAGTATTCAAAAATCTGAACTCACTTATGCTAAAGAGAAAAGAATACTCGAAAAAGCGGGATATAATATTTTAGAAAGTATAAATATCCATAAACATGCTGCGAATCATATTATTTTAATAGTTAAAAAAGCAATTAATTGAGATAGTCAGTTATTTTCTTATTAGATAATTCTTCATTTATTATCTTTTTAGTTGTATCCCATGATTTTCGTGCAAATTCAGGGGCCTTTTTATTGTGTTTCACATAATTTCTTAGGAATTCAATTGTTCTGATATCAGAAGGATATCCTGAACCGAAATTTCCATGTTTCTTATGGAGTTCTTCAATTAAAGTATCTCTTTTATCTTTTGCTACTATTGAGCCTGCTGAAACTATTGGAAATGTCTCGTCAGCTTTATGTTTAGAAATTATTTTTTTAGGAGAATATTTTAGCAATTTTTCGATAGATTTTCCATATCTTTGTTCATTTACATCAGCAGCATCAATAAAGATAATATCTGGTCTCAAATCATTAATGATTTCTGCCATCTTTAATTCTTCAAGTCGATTCATTGTAATTTTCTTGATTTCTCTGTTATCAATCTCTTGTGGTGTAACGACAAGGATTTTTTTAGAATGACAGTTTTTTTTTAAGTGAAATGCCAGTAAACTCCTCTTTTTAGGAGATAACTTTTTTGAGTCTTTAACTCCAATTTCAGATAACAAGTTAATTTTTGATTTAATAAAGCAAATACCACATATAACCATGGGGCCTAAGACAGAGCCTTTTAACAAATAATTCGAAGTGAATTAATTTCTACCAGCCTCGTCTATCCCACATATTAGTTCTGTTTCATCCTCATGAATCTTGAATGAGTTCAATGAATTCTTCCTCGTCATCCACTCTTTCTAGATTTTTAATTTTAACTATAGGAATTTTTACTTTTTTGAACGGTTCAGGAATTTTTATATCGTTATCTATTATGAAGAGTGAAGTTTTATGGAATAAATCGGTAAACATCTTTAAGCATTGAAAGCTCATTTCATTAATTTTACCTTGTTCTTCTGTTATACCAGAAAATAGAGGATAAAAACCATCTAATTGTATTTTATCAGATTGTGAGTATAAAGATAGCTTGAAAGGAATAGAGCCCTTTTTGTACCAATAAGAAGAAAGTCCAATATCTTTTATTATACCTTGAACATGAGATTCAAATTCACTTAATTCTATCTGTTCTAAGATTTCTTCTTCTTCTAGATTTTCTTTAATTGTCCAACCAAAAACATTAATTTTTTTAAATAGCTCATCATTTTCCAAAACCTCCAATATTTTCTCAGCGATTTTTTCAGAAGGTCTCATAGATTCATTTTCATATGAACAAATAGTTCTTTTCGTTACACATAAGAGTTCCGATAGTTCTTTTCTTGTTATTGAATGTTTTTCCCTCAAGTTTTTCATTAATATACCATCTAAAAATACTACTCCGCCACCTCTTCTTGCTAAAATGTAAGGGTATTGTTCATTCAGAATATTTTCAAATGTATTAAATGTTATAAAAGGCAAACCTTCTCTTACATAAATCGTGTTGTCTTCTAATTTTTGATACCGATTTCTGATTCCAATTAATAAAGGCTTTGATTTGAGGATTAAAGATAAAGATTTAATATCACGTATGACATCTTGGTTTAAGTTATCTATATTTGGAAAAATTTTTATGCTAAATACCAAATCCTCCTTTTTAACTAAAAGATCAAAACAAAATTTACTTTTTGCTGTAGCATAATCTCCCGGGGCTAATGTTTCATAATTAGCCTTCTTTAATAAACCGTCAATCCTTTGAAGTATTTTTTCAATCGTCAAATCTAATCTTTAAAAAACAATATTGTATTAAAAAATTATTCTTTATTATATTAAGTAATATTATTTTACAAATTTATTGTTTTCACCTTGGAAAATTGACATTTTTCAAAACTTTTCTTATTTTTTGTTAGATAATCTAAGAAGATCAGAATCAGAAATTATTCCAACATAATAATTGCTTTCTTTAACCAAAACAGCAGGATATTGTAAGAGTAAATCAGATATATCTTTCACATTCCAATTTTTATCAATTTCAGGAAAAGGTAATTCTTTTATAAGAGATACATCCATATTGATAATTTCTGGATTATCTGTTATATATTTTTGTATTTTTTTAGATGTTATGCTTCCCAAATTCTGATTGTTTTCTATTATTGGTAATTGTGATATATCATGTTTATTCATTAGATCTACTGCTTCTTTTATGGTAGAACTTGATTGTATGGATTGGATATTTTTAGTCATTATATCTTCTGCATGTTTTTTGGATTTTTCTCGTACTTTACGTTCATTCTCTAGATATTCATATATTTTTTTTAATTTTGAATATGGAGGATCTATGGTTGCATTCTCAATTCTAGATATTGTAGATTGTGGAATATTTAATACTTGTCCTAATTCTTGCTGACTAATGTTTAATTTTTTACGTAAACGCTTAATGTCCTTTAGGGATGGTAAGATTTCCATAATTTTATAAAAATGCTTTATGCTTCTTATGCATATTAGAATATTAAAATATTTATATATATTCATTATTACTTATCATCGAATATGAAATATAACCACTATATTTTTCATATAATAAGGAATTTAACTGATAATTAATTTAAATCCATATTTAAAAGAACTATTTATATAATTAAGAAGTTGGTTAAATGAAATGTTAAAATTGAGTTTAGCGGATTTTAAGCCTATTGAAAAAAGTGACTTCCCAGAACTCTGTGAAAGAAAAGGAATTGGTCATCCTGATACTGTTTGTGATGCTGTTGCTGATGCTTGTTCTAGAGCTTTATGTCTTTACTATCTTGAAAATTTCGACCGTGTTTACCACCATAATGTTGATAAAGCAGCTCTTGTTGGAGGAACTGCAAGACCAGAATATGGTGGAGGACAGATTATCCAACCACAATACTTCCTAATTGTAGGGAG
>JBHLPN010000328.1:0-3541 GCA_048939445.1 Promethearchaeota archaeon
CAATTACAATAAGAATCAATGGCCATAAAAAATAATTATATGGTGAAGGGAGTCCATCACGAAAAAAGGGACCAAAACTCATTCCCGAAATTACAAAACCAATTATCATCTCAAACAAACCATGTTGGTGAGCCGTTTTGAGAACATTTTTCTCAATAGCCTTCAAATCAATATGTTCAGCCATATTTTATTTCATCTCCTCTTTAGATAATGGGTATTTCCGAATAAATTTGAATAAAAATACAATCCCTATGAAAATTATTGAACCACTTACAATGCTAAATGCTATTAATGCATCAAAAGGTTCAGGGATAAATATAGAGAATATATCTGATAGAAAAAAACTTAATCCTGCTAATAACGCTGTAAAATATAATCGTGGATATTGCAAAAAATAAGCAGCAAAACATAATGGAACAGTTATAAATAGCAACCCAATAATTAATCCATCTAAAATTCTAGGAAATTCTAAAATTAATCCAAGGTTAAAAAATCGTATTAAATAAAGAATTAAAAAAATAATACAATTTATAGATAAAAATATTAGAGTCTTTAATTTCCGACCTTTTCGTTTAAACCCAAATTTTACTTTTCCTAAACGAGGTTGAGTAATATATTTTTTTGCGGTTAAAAAAAATACTAACCCGGAACCAATGAAAATGAAGGGTAATATTTTATCTAATGGATTAGGTAAAATGTCACTAAGAGTTATACCCATACCAATACCTAGAACTAAAACACCAAAATAAATATCCAAAATTCCATCTTCTAGTATAGATCTCCACGTTTTTTTTTCGATTTCTTTTAAATCAATCTTTTCTGTTATTTTTTTCACCTTAATATTAAATCCTAAGATATATTGTTAAAGTATATCAAAAGACCGATTATAAATATAGATGCAAATATAATTATCAATATGATTCTTAAAAGTAAGATCTTTTTCATTTATTTCTCCACCTTCGATTTATTCTTTTTTATTTTTTTATTGATAACTTAAAAAAAAAAGAAGTGAAATTATTCAACAATAATTTTACTCCAGTCTATTCAATTTTTTCATGCCAAAATACAATAGTGGAAGGCTTACTCCGATATTGTAAAGGAATATTGGTGCTTGTAAAATTAGTCTCATTATTTCAATGCTATGTGGGTTAATAAAGATCAATAATCCTAGTGGCAAAAACATTAATGGCTGTAAAAGTAACATAGAGATCATCATATTTCCTTTCATGCTTGAATCTTTCTCTCCGAAAGCTGGAGAAAAACATTGAAGTCCCATAGCTTGACACATTGATATCTGGGCAAATAATAGAAATTCGACAAAGAAAATCACGATATTAAGAAGATCGATATTCGAGAAGATTATTAGCATCGTGGTAACAAATGCCGCTAAGAAAATATTGAATACTAACATCATTAACAGATAAGAGTATACAATCGCTTTTATTCCCCTTGGAGATCGCTTATAAACCCAGATTAGATCCTTTGAATCAACAAAAGCTAGATGTCCTACAATTATACTTCCGATTCCACCTCCTATAGCGATTAATATAGTGGAGATTAACACTATCATAAATTCATCCTCAATCATCCTTGTCATAAACCAACTCATAAATCCTAGAAGACCTACCACATAAGCAACTCTCGCAATATTCGCCTTTTTTCTGAAAAATCTTTTTAGTTGCATTATAATTAAGCCTCCCCATTTGCGACCAGAGATTTTTTTTACGAATAAATAAAATAGATTTTCATGCTCAATGATCGTAACACTACTCTTTTCGATTCCTCCTTCTAAAGTATAAAAAGATTCAGCTTTTCTATATGAAACATATAAAGTAATAAGCGGGATACCAACAGCTAATATAATATTTATCCAAATGTTCAGTATGAATGTATTGATTAAAATGGGATCAATAGAGTGCAATATAATATTTGAAAACCATAGAGAGGGATAAAATGCTAACCAATTTTTTAGTTCTGGATGTTCCAACAGATAATTAAGGAGAAATATTACCGCATACATTATAATTACTAAGACAATAGTAAATATCCATATCAAAGCCTTTCCTAAATCCCTTGCTTTTTCATTTTTAGAAATTTTATGTTCAATCCAAGTTCCCATGAGTGATCCTATTAGATTAGCAAAAAATACATAAACAAAAACTGTTCCATATATTATAATATATTGGATTAAAGTTAAATCTATAATTGGATTTATCAATCCAACGATGATTGGAGCAAGTATTAAAATAGCAATTAAATATATAGGAGATTTGCCTAAGAATTCCCCTAAAAAGATATCATTAGCCCTAACTGGAGTTGCTAGTAATGTTTCTTTAGATCCAACTTCATCTTCCTTATATACATTATTTAATGGGTATATCACAAGCACTAAAAATATCATCATCATGAGAGATTCAATGATAATTGCTACAACAGGTTTAAATACATTGGAAAATTGAACTGCTAAAGTTGGCATAAATAAATCGAAGAGATAGGGAGCAATTATCAACGCCCATATCAATAGACCCGAATATAATGTAATGAAAAACAAAATACGATGATTTCTAAAATTACTTGTTCTAATCCTTATCTCATTCTTTGCAATAATTTTCCATAAACCTTTCATTTGGTGCTCTAGTTTAGGTGAATCTTTCCCTTTAATATCAGATGCTGTTGTTTCAATTATTTCTTCAGTAGTAAGAACTGTCATTTATATTCTACCTCGATTTTTTGCTTTTCTTTTTCTTTTTTTTACTATTACTAATTTCATGATTATTAGAATTCTCTTCTCTCCAACCAAGTAAATCTTTTATATGAGAAGCACCAGTAATTTTCAAATAAGCTTCTTCCAAATCCTTGGCGCCAACAGATTCAATTATTTCCCTTGGAGTGCCCTCAATTTTAATCTCACCATTAACAATGATACCAATTACATCACATAATTCTTCAGCCGCATCAAGAAGATGTGTACAAATAAAAATTGTCTTATCAGCTTTCTTAGCTAGTTGAGAAATTAAGTCTTTTACCATTCTAGCAGCCGCAGGATCTAAATTCGATGTAGGCTCATCCAAAAATAAAATTTCAGGATCTTGAATTAAAGCAGCACATAAACAGACCTTTTGCTTCATTCCTCTTGAGTAGCTCTCTAAAAGATCATTTTCTCGACCTTCCAAATTAAATAACTCTATTAACTCATTTATCCGAGCAAAAATTACATCTCTTGGTAAATAATATAATTCACCGATAAACTCTAAGAATTCTTTTGCGGTAAGTTTAGAATATAATCCTGGAGATTCTGGTAAAAAACCACATATCATTTTCACTCTTTTACTTTCATTAACAATATCATATCCTCCAACCGACGCATTTCCCGAAGTTTTAGAGATAATTGCATTAAGCATTCTTACAGTTGTAGTTTTCCCAGCGCCATTTGGTCCTAATAATCCATATGTCTTTCCATATGGAATATTTAGAGTTAATTTATCAACTGCAAGAATATCACCAAAATTTTTAGAAAGATTCTGAGTTCTAATTGCGTATG
>JBHLPN010000329.1:0-3536 GCA_048939445.1 Promethearchaeota archaeon
TCTTTAATTATAGATTTCATTGATTTTTGGTTACCTGATTTTAAGTATGGGAACAATAAATGTGCAAAAAAATATTCTGGTATTGATAATTACTTTGATGTGATTGCTAGAAATCACAAACGAGTCCATGATGAAGGAAGTGGTGAAATTTGTATTAGACATTTGGTCATGCCAAATCATA
The DNA here is from genome assembly GCA_048939445.1 of Promethearchaeota archaeon. Lineage (GTDB taxonomy): Archaea > Asgardarchaeota > Lokiarchaeia > Sigyniarchaeales > SOKP01 > Loki-b32. Next base: position 182 of record JBHLPN010000329.1, read on the forward strand.
TTGAATGCTGTTCTAAACCAATATTAGATTATATTGCTAAAGAACTTCCTAAAGCTGTTGTGAATATCATGGCTCAATATAGACCACAATATAAAGCTTTTAATTATGAAGAAATAAATAGACGTCCTACATCTGATGAAATACGTGAAGTAAAAGCGTATGCTCAAAAATTAGGAATATTATTTGAGCCGGTATCATAATAATTCTTTATATTAGAAAAATCTATAAGTAATCAAATATTGTAAAACTTAACTTTTAATAACTCTACTTTTAAAAATTAATATAAGCGAGTTGAAATGTCTCTTAAATTAGAAGATGTTAAAGGTCTTGGTAAAAAAATCGAAACACTAAAAGAAGCAGGCATAGATTCAGTAGATAAATTAGCAAACTCTAAGATAGAAGAGTTAATTGAATTAAAGGGAATTGGAAAAGCTACTGCTGAAAAAATTATTGATAATGCAAAAAATTTATTAAAAAGCCCTAAAAGTGATTCTGCAGAAACCTTAGACAAGAAAGAGTTAGATATAACTGAAGCTCAGAAAGAAGACAAAAAGATAGAAGAGGAGATCAAAAAATTAAAAGATAAGAAAGTAAAATTACATGGTAAAAAAGTTGAAGAAGGAGATTTCGTTTTAGTGAAAATAACTGCTCGTACTCAGAAAGGTACCATCTTTAGAGTGTCTTCTGAAGAAGATGCAAGAACAGCAGGAATATATGATGAAAAAAAAGCGAAACAAGGATATTATACTCCAGAATTTGTAATAGTAGGCAAACCAGGATTTTTAAATGAAGGTCTTACTGAAACCATCAAAGAAATGAACTTCTTTGAGAAAAAATCAGTAAGAATTCCCCCCACCAAAGCTTTTGGAAAGCGAGATCCACAAAAAATTGAAAGAATTGGGATAGCTAAATTCAGAAGATTGAATGAGGGAAAAAATCCCGAAATTGGTAAGGAATTTGTTAAACAATCTCAAGGACAAGTGCAGAGAGGGACAGTAACAAATGTTATGCAAGGAAGAGTTATTATAGATTATAATCATCCATTAGCAGGACAAAGCATAGATTATAATTTGGAAATTATTGATAAAATCGAGGATTTCAATAAAAAAATAGAATATTTTATGATTAATAAAGGAATTCCATTAGAAAATGTTTCGGATTTTCAAGTTAGTTATATTCCTAAGAGTAAGACTCTTGAGATCATAATTCCAAAGATGTTTTTATTTCAAAATTTAACCTATGTGAAGTTTGGTCTTGCCCTGGATCTTCAAACCCATATGGGAGAAGAGATTGATGATGTTAAATTTATTGAGGTGTATGAAAAAATACCTCTACCAGAAACACCTTCTGATTCCGTTATGAAAAAAGTTGAAGATTTCAATAAAGAAAAAGAAGAACAAGGAGTAGAATAACACTATAAATCTTTAAGTAATTTTAAGTTGAGTTACAAGCTCTTTCTTTTTTTTCTCTTTCTCTTTCTTATATTCTGCTTTCTTTTTGCGATATTGAGAACGTTTTCGTTGATACTCCATTCTCCTTTTGAATGATTTCCTTTTCTTTTTTAAATACTCCTTTTTGGCTTTTTTATATTCTTTTTTAGCTTTTTTGTATTCCTTCTTTGTTTTTTTATACTTCTTATATCTCTTCTTTATTTTATGTCGAAGATCTCTACTAATGTTTCCTATTCCTAATTCATTTAGCTGTTCTTTAAATTTATTAAATGATTCAAATCTAATTACTATTATTCCTAATTCCCTAGCTGGGACTAAATTTCGAATTTTATCATCTATAAAAATGCATCTTTTAGGCTTTGTATCTAATTTTTTTAGTACATACTTATATTTATCCAAATCTGGTTTGATAAAGCCAATTTCATTGGATAAGAAAACATTATCAAAAATATCATAAAAACCTCTTAACATATTCGATTTAGCATGAATATCATGAGTGTTAGACATTAGACTTACAGTATAATCGGCTTGATGTAAACGTTCTATTATTTCTGCCATATCAGATGATATATTTGTAACTTGAGAATATAGATCAAACCATAACTCAACATAATATTCTGCATTTACTTTTTTTGGTGGTAAAGCTCCATCTTTTTTTTGGAATGGATAATAATATTTGTCAAAAATTTTCTCCAAAAATTCTTGAGTTGTTATTCTCCCAGAACTTAAACCTCTTTTAATTTTTCTTATATATGAATTCTCATCACGAGGAATTGATATCTTCAAATCTGATTCAATTATATCAAGTAAATTCTTTAATACAAAAGTTTTTTCAATCAGCACCCCCCCAAAATCAAAAATGAAGTGTTTGATCTTATACAACCTGACTTTTTGCTTTTCTCCATAAATCTTAGATTTGGATAGTTCTTCTCGAACATTCATTTTCTAGATAATTCAAGATAGAATTCTTATTAATGATTATGGTATTTTTTAACTTGTTTTAAAATTAAATTACAAATATGTTCAACTGGAGACTTAGAACATTTCCAGTTGGAGAATTCAGGGAAAGATCCTGGATCGACTACATATAATTTGTTACTACTATGTTCTCTAACTATATCTAAATGGCCAAGAAATACTTTTCCATTAAGATAATTCTTCCATTTCTCGACTAATTGCTTAATATCATTAGGTGTTTTGATTTTTTCCATATCAGTATGTTCATTTGCTAAAGGAGCCTTAACCAAGGTACAAATAACATCATCTATGAAATAAACATTATAATGTATACCTTCGATATACTTTTCTAAATATAATATTTTGTTATTCCCATTATTCAACTCTTCAATTGATTCAATAATTTTAACTCCTCTACTTCCAGAACCCATTATAGGTTTTAAGATTAGGGGAAAATCTTTTGATTCAAGTTGATCTTTAAGTACTTTCAAAGTCCCTAAATATATGTCAGGAGCTAAAAAACCAACACTTTTAAGTAAAGAATGAGATGCTATTCGATTTTTTTGTTTAAATGAAATGTGAGGATCTGGAATAACTGGAATATCATTTGCTTCTAAATAATAACCAGCATAAATGAAAAATAGTGATTTCGATTTCAAAATATAAAAATCATTATTAAAGAGAGATTCATTGATTGCTAGATTTTCTAATGTATATATTGAAACATTATGACCTTCATTTTCTAAATAATCTTTTATCCTGCCTGTCAGCATTGTTGTTCTTTTTGATAAAATACCGATATTCATTTTCTTTTTACCTTTACCTCTTTGCTTGTTCTAATAGAAAATCTGCAACAATTTTATGACCATCTTTCATATAATTAAAATTAGGAGTACAATTAATATCAGTTAGAAAAAATTGATTATCACTTGATCTCAGAAAATCAA
>JBHLPN010000072.1:0-11271 GCA_048939445.1 Promethearchaeota archaeon
GATAAAAGTTGAGGGTAGCATGGAAAATCGATACCGATTTGAATTAAATCAGTAAAAATTTTAACCATATTATCATCTGTATTACTTAAGGGCCAGCTTCCTACGACTGTAGTAAACAGTCCATCCTCTTTATCCATAAGATTTAAAATAGAAAAAAGAATATAAAGATTAGATAAATAAAATATGCAGATTCTGCATAAAACTCAAGATTAACATCCTACGTATAAAAACGCTTTTTATCAAAATTTCTACTACTTCTTTTAATTTCCTCAACCTCTTCCAGACTATCCTGTAAAGTTTGGATCCTTTTTTCAATTAAATAAATTTCTTTTTGGAGATTTTTAAAAGTTTTAAAATAATCAACCTCAGATATAATTCCCTGATCAAATTTAGCATCAAGCTTTTTAAGAGTTTCTTTCAGGCTATATCTCTCTTTATCTAATTCTAGCATTTTTTTATGTTTTTCTTTATCTAATTTGAACAATTTTCGTTTATATCTATATGAATTATCTGATGGAAACTCTTCTGAGTTAAACAAATCAGATAAATGATTTCTATTATAATCCTGAAAAATCGCCTCATTATTTAAGAAGTAATCATTTTGGTTAGAAATGTCATTTATCATTGGGTTTTGGATGCGAGGGTTTAAGTTGTTAATTAATTCATTAGTTGGATTTATTCTTTGTGGATTATAATTTTGAAGGCGATTTGGATTATAGATATTTTGTAAGAAGAAGTTATTTTTATCATAGTTAGGGATTTGAAAATTACCGATAAATTGAGGTGGTTGACTAGTAGCAGGTTGGATATAGGGAGACTGATTCATTTTTTGATATAAATTTGAATTTCCTGGAAAATTTAACCAAGGTTGAGCACTATTTTGGGGATAAAGAAATTGAGAGGATGCCCGAGAAGAAATATTTGGTATTTGGTTGGGGTGAACACCAAAAGGGTGAGGTAAATCTCTGTTTTGATAATTTAAGTTTTCAAAACTCTTATTATACTGACATTTTATACTAAAAAAGGAGTTAATGCTTTCTTCAATGAAATTTATTAATTCAGTTAAATCTATTTCAATGTTTTGGAGTTTTTTGGAGGCTTTTTCATCATATATTGTTGTTTCATCAAATGATCTTGCTAAAATAATATATTCAATTACTCTAGAAACAGCTTTAGGTGGTAACGTAAATTCATATTTTCCATAAGCAAATTCAATATATAATTTTTTGAAAACCTTACCTTTCTCTCTTATTCTTGTTAAATCTTGGACAGGGGCTTTGAAACTTAATTCTTTTTTCTTTTTCTTTACTCCATATTCATGAATAAATGAAAGGTCAAAATTAGTTATGAATAAAATTCCTTTATCTTTCTTGTATTTATCATGCGTATTCAACCCATTAGTCAATTTAGCATAAATTGCATAAACAGGTTTTTCGCCATCAGCAAGTCTAAGTAATTTATTATACGAATCAAAATAATTGCGAACTTTTTCTATAAATTGAAGGTTCTTCTCAATAGTTTCAAAACTATCATTAAATGTTTCTAAATTCAACTTCAAAAAATCATCAATTGAACTATAACTCCGTGATAGATTTTCAAAAATTCCCTCAATTATATTTATATTTGAGTTAGGTTGAGTGTAAATATCAAAGAAATACTCCTTATTTTGATTTATTTGATGAAAATGAACATTAACTTTTTCAAATAAAGTACTTTGAATATAATTAAATAATTTAAAAAGAGCTAGTAAATCTGATTCCATTTGAGGAAAATGATAATATTTATTGGGAGGATCTCTTACCTCCTTGATTTTTGATTGGTATGAATATAATTTTTCAAGAATTTCTTTCAATGGATTAATATAGAAACGTGTATTTTTGATTAATTCCAAAAAATCCTTTTCTAATTCTTCTTTTTTCTCATAAATGTTAATAACTTGATGTGAATCACATTTTGGGCAAGATTTTAAACGTTGATTTACTTTAACAATATTTTCTTCTCCACAATCCTTGCAAATTTTCTTATTTTCAGATTTTAAAATTTCTATATTTTTAGATTTACATTCTTGACAAATAAAGAAATCAACTTTTTTTTCATGAAGGCAATCAGAACAACAACTAGAGCCGCATTCTTCACAATAATAAGCTAACTTTACATATCTGTGGCAAAAACGACAAACTTGCTCTGTCATATTAATACCTAAACCCAACCAAATGAGATAAAATTTACGTTTAAAATCGCTATACAGTAGAATAACAAATTTCAAAACATAAAAAAAGCTATGTTATTCTCGTATCATGTAATATCCAGATATAATTAAACATAAAAGTAAAGTCTAAAATAAAAAAGCTATTTAATAATTTTTACACTTTTTCCAAGAGCTTGCCCCGGTACTCCAGCCTTTTTAAAATGGGCTCTTACAGCTCCGTTATTTCCATGTGCTCGAGTTATTACTCCTTTTAAATCCTTACCTGTAGGAGTATTCCAAGCAACAGTTCGACCAATAAGCTTATTAGCATCTTTTCGAGTTTTTATATTTGGAAAAACTAAAATACAATGTTTCTGGTGTATGGTATGGCGCCCTCGTCTATAATTTGAAATAACTCCTTCCATTCCAAGAAAGTCTAATTTATTTAATGACATTTTCTATAACCAATTTAATGATTACATCAATCTATTATTTGAGAAATATATCAAAACTATTAAGTTTTTTTAATTAATTTAAATTATTTTGAAAATGTTTGTTTATTCAATTCTTTTTATTCTAGACAAGTTGATAAAAATATGAAGAAAAAGAAATCCGAAGTAGAAAGATATTTTGATCAATACGCTAAAGATTACACTTATGATGATCTCCCTCCTGGAGCTATGAGGTTTGCAGACGATATAACCTGGCATTTTATAGTTAAATATTTACCAAAAAATTTGAATGCTAAAATATTAGATGCTGGAGCAGGAGAAGGGTATTGGACACAAAAACTTATTGAAATTGGTTATAAGAATATCATTTTATTTGACATCTCTGAAGGAATGCTTAATGAAGCAAAAAAACGGCTTTCAAAAATAAATTTTGAAGTTAATTTGCGATATATTAAAGGAGATATTACAAACATTAAAGACCTTGAAAAAAATACATTTGATTATGTCTTCTCTCAATATGATGCTGTATCTTATTCTCTGCAACCAAAATTAGCTATGAAAGAGTTAGCAAGAGTTGCAAAAAAGAATTCTCATATAGTTGTTTCTTTAGACTCAAAATATAGTAGAGTATTAGAACTTATTGAAGCTGAACAGATAACAGAACTTAAAAAATTACTTTATACCAACATTTCGAATGAAATGGGTTTTCCAACATATAACCTAACATGGGAGGAATTAGCGGAATGCTTTGAAGAGGCTGGATTGAGAGTCCTTGAAGTCGTTGGAGCTCCAGTTTTCATGCATCTAGTCAATGAAGAGATATCAGAAAAATTAGAATTGGATTCTAAAATCAGAGATGAACTTCTAAAAATTGAGTTGGAAAATTGTACTAATAAATCTCTTGTAAATTTCGCAGGCCATCTCCAGATTATAGGAAAAAAAGAATAAGAAGTTATTTCAATTTAATTAATAGCTTGATAAGACTTATTCCATGCTTCCAAATTTAACTGTTTTATTTTTTCAATGAATTTAACTTCTGTTATATTGTCTCCTTGAGTTATTAAATTATTAATACGAGAGATAATAGAATTTTCAATATTTCTAAGTTCAACTTTCTTGTTTACAGGTTTAGACTTTGTATGCTTACACCAAAACCATTCAGGATTCACCATCTGATAAGGTCCAGGGGCATAATATTTTTGGCCTTCAATAGGAAAAATATAAGGTTTATAAATACTTACACATGGAAGTGTAGTTCCTGTAAACCAATGAATGGATTTTTTTCCACTTCTTAGATGCGACACTTGAGAGCCTGTTGATTCGAAACCACCATGCATGCAAATTCCAGCTTGATGATCTCTTAGAAATTCCATCATTAACTGGGATGTTATCTTCCCTGCGTTCTCGTTCAGCAATGAATTGGATTTTCCTTCTCTTGAGTAAGGTGAAGGCATAGAAGAAATAGAAGAACCTGAAAAAGTTACCGCAAAATCGAAGCTTTCTTCATTCTTACAATATGCTTTTTCAATTGCATGTTGTATTATTCCTTTCTTTCTAAAGTCTCCCTTGCCTCTAATAGTAATACCATTTGAAATGGATCTTACGGATTTAACTTTTTCTACAATCCACCATTTATCAGCTGTTTCCAGAACATAAGCTTCTTTAGGATCTGCAATTATATATGAATTATGATACAACCAACTCGGATCATCATATGCACAACCACCACCTTGGCCGTATTCTTCTAATAAATCGATCATTATCTCTATTGATTCTCTTGCAGTTTTACCTCTCTCAAGTCCTAGCCTTAATAAGTCCATACCTAATAGCCCTATGCTTCTTAAAGACTCATAGGTATGAACTGCTTCATTTCCAATTACAACTCCATATTCATTAGTACCCATTTCTGCCCCCCACATCCAATATGGCTGGCTTATTAAAATTGCGTAGGTTTCAGAGACTTGGGGGATTTCTATATATGTGCATTGTAGTGTATCTCCTTTCTCAAAGTTCATTCTGGGTGAATAAGCTATTAATTGTACTTCATTAAATGGACGATCCGAGTTTTTACCAAAAATAACACTTTTATCTTCTGTTGAATTTCCAAGGGCAACGAGGGTATCACACATTTAATTAATTAATTCCTCTGATTTTTTCCATCCATAATCATTAACTGCTTTAATCAATCCATTGAATTCATCTTCCAATATATTCTCTTCTTTATTAATTATATCATCTACTTGTCTCAATAAATCGTTTTCTACACTCCTTAATTTCATATAATAAACGTTTCGTTCAGGAATTTCTCTTTTAGGACGCTTCTTGTAGAATTCAATAAAATTGAAATGATTAATCCAAAACCAATTTGGATCTATAGATGCATAAGGTCCTGGTTCCATTATCTTCAGTTCCTCTGCTGGAAAAATATATGGTTTATAAATACTTAAGCAGGGAATTGTACTGCCTGTAAACCAGTGAATTGATTTTTTATTGTTTTTTCTTAAAAGAGAAACTTGAGAACCTACTGATTGATCTTTTCTAATATGCCTACATATCCCAACCTCATGTTCTCTTAAAAACTCCATCATCAATGGCACAGTAATCATTTCTTTATTTGAGGATAATTGGTGTAATGACCATCCATCTCTATCAGAGATAGGAAACTCATCTGGAAGGGGGACAAGAGAAAATGTCATTTTAAAGTTAAAATCATTATCATCCTTACAATATCCTTTTTCAACAGCATGTTGGATAATACCATTTCTTCTTATATCTCCTTTCCCTTTTATTGATATATGATTTGAGATTGAGCGAAAATCTTTAACTATTTCTGCGATCCACCAATCTCCTGCAGTTTCTAATACATAAGCTTCATTTGGATCTGCTAAAAGAAATGAATTATGGTAATTATATTCTTTTAAACTATGAAAACCACCTTGACTATATTTTTCTAATAAACTTGTAATAATATTTAATGCTTCTTTTGCGGTTTTACCTCTTTCAAGACCCAATCTTAGAAGATCCATGCCAAGAAGTCCTGCTTCTTTTAGAGGTTCTCTTGTTTGTACAGATTCATTACCAATAACTACCCCATACTCGTTCGCACCCATTTCTGCTCCCCACATCCAATATGGTTGACTTAAGATAATAGCAGCTGTTTCATTTATTTGTGGAATGGTCATATGAGTACATTTTACTTCCTCTCCTGATGCATAGGTTTTTCGAGGAGCATATGTTATTAGTTGGGCTTCTGATTCAAGTCTGTCGCTATTTTTCCCAAAAATTACATTCCTATTTTTAGACCAAGTACTTAAACTAACATAAGTGTCACACATAGTCTTTAGTTCTTTTTTTATGAATAATCCTAAAAAATTTAATTTATAATTTAATTTTAAGGATTTTATTTTTATTAAATAAAGTTTTAATTTCTAAACTACTGCGATAGCATCAATTTCAATCAATCCATATGGAAGTGGACAAGTTGCCTCAACTGTGCTTCTTGCGGGAAATTTTTCGGATATGCCATTGTGTTCGAAAAATTCTCTATAAGCCTGATTCATCTCTTTGAAATCAGATATATTTTTTAAAAAAACTGTGATTTTTACTAAGTTGGAGACACTTGCTCCTGCGGCTTCTAATACTTTTTTAATTTTTTCAAGAGTAGCTAACGTTTGTTCCTTAATTTCTCTCGCATCTGGAGTAGTAACCTGTCCCGAAATAAAAAGAAGATTACCGACTTTTATACCAAGATTATAGGGTCCAGCTTTAGGGGTTCCAGTATCAATTACTTCAAAATTTACCATTTCAATAGTCACCAAGAATATTTTTATGGTTTAAAATTGTTTGATATTATTAATGATAATTACGATTAATCCATAGTCATAAAAATTATTTATTGTCGTATATGAATCATACAAATCTATTTTTAATTAAGTTTTAATAAAATTCTTTTTTTAACGAATTAGATTAAATTATAATTAAATTTGTACACAATTTTATGGTTTTAAACCAGCAAATTGGTTCTATAAAGATTGAATTATCTTGATAGAAAAAAAAGATAACATCTGGATATTTACTTTTGAGTATGCAGGCATAATTAAAGTAGGCGGGCTCGGAGAAGTACCCGCAAATCAAGCTAAGCATCTAGCTAACAATTATGATATCACAGTTTTTATTCCTTCAAATGGTCAATTACAAATCCTAGAGAAAAACCTTGAATTGGAAAAACTACCGTTTAACTGTGTAGGCCAAATAAATCCTTCCCAGCTTGGTATAAATGAACCAGAAGCTACATACAATATTTCTTTTTATAGATTACGAATTAACAATGTTAAAATTGTTTTATTACACGGGGAAAATCCTTTTACTAATAGATTTTTAAATGATAAAATTGTGTATAATCCAGATACTCTTAGTGGAAAGATTTGCCTTTTTAGCATAGGAATGCGTTGTTATATTGATTTTTTAATAGATAACCGTAAACAGGACTTACCAGACATAATTCATATTCATGATTATCATGCTGTTATTCCGTTTATAGGGATAAAGCAGATACTAACAAAAAATGGCTTAGATGTAGCTTCAATAATTACTATTCATTTACTGACTTGGCCTAGATATGGAATTGATTTTTATCGAATATGTGGAATTGACTATACACCTATTTCCATTCATCTAAAAGATGGAATTAAACAATTGACTTTAAAAGAAATTTTCTCATTTTGTGAAAAAATAAGTGGACAATATCAGCCTCCTTCTGTAGAACAAATAGGAGCATTTATCAGTGATTTAGTAACAACAGTAAGTCAATCCTATTTAAAATCAGATATAATTCCAAATTGTGGTAATGAGTTAATTGAATTCAAAACTAATTTTGTTTGGGATGGTTGTGATTGGGATTATGAAGAGATATTCCAGCAAGTCTTGAGAAATCATGAGTATGAAATAAGAGATGTTTTTCATATACCATTTGGAAAAAGCTTAACTTTATCAGATATGAAAAAGTATTTGTTAACTCACAAGCTTTCCCACTTAGACCAAAGCCCATTAATTCAATCAGAAAAGGTTTTAGCTGTTATTAATGAGATTTCAAATGGAAATGAATTCGTGAAAAATGGATATATTAAGGCTTTTGAAGAATCAGGTCCTTTAGTACTTACGACAGGAAGAATATCCCCACAAAAAGGATTTGAAACAATTCTTGAAGCCATTCCTATGGTAATTAAAGTAATCCCTAATGCGAAATTTTTATTCCTCACACTACCCACAGATTATAGTTTAAATGAGATTCGGACTTATGCTCAATATGTTAAGACATATTCTAATAACTTAAGAATAATTTTTGGAGTAGCAAAAGATATTTATCATCTTGCTCATATTGCTTCAGACGTTTATTGTGCTTTGTCTAGATGGGAACCATTTGGTATTATCGCTTTAGAAGCAATGTCTACAAGATTACCTGTAATTGCAACAAAAGTGGGAGGATTTCAAGAATCTATAATAGATATTAGAAATTTTCCAGAAATAGGTACTGGTATTCTGGTTGAAAAAGACAATCCCTCCCAATTTGCTGGGGCATTAATTTCCCTTCTTAAATTAAAAGAAATTTCTGAGAAAGTAAAAAATAAGGATGCAATCTATGAAACTGAAAATTTCCGATTAGTTAATCAGATTCCTGATAAAATACTTGAATCCTTAGTACTATTAGATCCAAATTATTACAATAAGATTAAAGAGAACTGTTATAAAAGAGTAGAACAAAATTTCAGATGGAGTATTGTCTCTAAAAAATTAATTGAATTGTATTCTATGATAAAGAAACTTCGCCTATCAAACTTATAAGGAGTCAATACTTTGATAATATCAAAAAAAACAGTTATTTTTATTTTAATTTCAGTTTTTATAATAAATACTGTTGCTATTGTAGTTTATACGTATGTGCCTAAATATATATTAAATTTGGGAGTAGAAAAGCCATTAATGCAGTTAATTATTACTATTTTTCCCCTAACTGCTTTTATTTTTCCCCCATTATACGGTTATTTATCTGATAAAATTCAAAACAGATTTGTCTTCATCTTATTTGGAACAATTGGTTCAAATTTTACATTTATCTTTTTGTTTTTAATTCAAGATTTGGTACTAATGATTTTATTACTTTTTTTTTTTGGTTTTTTTATGGCCTCATCAAATTTGTTGATGACCTTATTTGCTGAATTAGTAGAAGATGATAAAAAATTTATTTCGTATTTTAACGCTATTATTGTGGCGGGTTGGTTTGTTGGAGCTCAGTCTGGTGGTATTTTTATCGATCTCTATGGTATTGAGAATTTATTCTTATTTACTTTAATAATTTCTTTACCAACAATAATTTTCGTTATTTTCATAAGGGAATATAGATCTATGATATTAGAAAGATATAATAACAGAAAAGTTAAAATGACTAATGAGTTATTGTTAAATAATCCTGAAGATGAACATCTAATTTCACAATCTATTTATTATGGATTATTTTTTAGGAATTTTAGTATTAAGCCAATCATGCCTATTTTAGCAATAATAATGAGTTTTCATTTAGGTAACGATACTGAGATTGGGTTTTTAATAGGAATAAATTTTTTATTACAATTTTTTCAGATGTTATTAATCGGACAAGTAATTGCGATTAAAAATATTAAATCTTTCATGATAATAGGTTATATTTTAAGTGCTATATCTGTTTTTGGATATATTATATCAAATAATTTTTGGAGTTATTTATTTTTCCAGTTTTTAGTCTCTTTCAGTTATTCTATGCATTGGGTGGCTACTACAATATATATTGCTCAAAATACAACACCAAAAAATAAGGGAAAGTATATGGGATATGCCAACACTAGTGTTTTTTCAGGAAGTTTTATAGGAGGTCTATTTTTCAGCCTATTATTAACTTTTAATCCAGATTATTATATTGCAATGTCTTTCATGATAATTTTTCCAGTAATTTCTACAATAGTTATAATATTTTCATTTAAAATACCAAAAAAAGTCATTTAGCATTCCAAAAAGGAGTTAACGTCTGAAATATTGCATTTGGTTTATCACGAATGATTTCTAATTCTTTTCTTATCCATTCTGAGATCCATTTATATTTTGTTTTAAATCGGCTATCCATAAAAATAATCGCTCCTTTATCAGTAATTTTTCTTATTGGCCTTCCAGATGCTTGATTTGCTCGCTGGACCGCTGGATATAAATAAGCAAAGTTCCAACCCTGTCTATTAAAAACTTTATCATAGTATTTTATTTTAGCCTCAATTCTCGGAGTAGGTTGGTGATAAGGGAATCCGGCAATAATTACAGAATTCATAAAACCTCCAGGATAATCTTCTCCTTCTGAGTTCCTACCTCCACATACTCCTAATAAAATAGCGCCCATATTCGAAGCCATGCTTTTGAAATTATCTACCAACATGGTATTTTCAGAAGCTGATAATCCTGGTTCCTCAACAAATAGTTTTTTATTATTCTTTTTTACTACGTTTTCAATTCCATTTTCTAATAATCCATGGAGAATTTTATATGACGCACAAAAAATTCCTACATTTGCAGGTGTACAATATAAAACTTCATTAATTTTTCCAATCATTTTTTTATACATATCTGGAGTCCTATTAGCCCTTCTAGTATCAACTCCATCTGTTATAATAGCCTTGATATTTTTTTTGCTAAAAGGTGAATCTGCAATAATACCTTTATAACTCTTACCACACTCATTTAATCCCATTAAATTATTATATACATAAGGATTTACGGTTCCAGAGAGATTTAAGCAAGTATATCCTATTCTCAAGATAGGAATAGCAATTTCTCGTGGATCTAATGCTACAATTTCAAGTGATATTAATCTTTTCCCTTTATTTTCTTTAATATTGTGACAAAAGAAATAATTATCTGCCGAATATGTGTTCAACCATTTTAACCAAAATTCTGCTAGAACTCCTACAAAATCTCGTGAAAACTCTCCATTCGCGAGCTTTTCTTCATGAATTGAAGCACTAAAATCAAGAAGATCCTCTAAAAAGTTTTTGAATCGATTTAAATCATGAAATCCTAATTTTTTAAAAATTCTCTCAATAAACTTTTCAGCATTAATAGCTTCTTCTTTGATTTTCAAGTTCTTTTTTTTTTGGTTTAAATGATCTAATAAGATTTTCACAAAGCTCTGCATCAGAATAGGAGATCTATACATTTCAAGGTCTTTTAAACTCATTCTTAACGAATATGGTGTAATTTTTTTTGAATTTACCTCTGTTGCAACATCAATAATGTTATGACATTCATCTAAAATTAAAATACAATTTTGAAGGTCGTGACCTATAAATTCTATAAAAGATTCACGAATAAATGGATTAAAAACCCATTGATAATTGCAAATAATAACTTTCATTGCTTCAAGTAAGAATTTACTTAAGAAATAAGGACAATAATTTTTCTCTTTACAGAATGTAATTAATTCTTCTGCATCGATTGGCTTATTAAATAATTCTGGAGCAATTGATAATGGGTTTTCGGTTTGACCCCTTTTTTTTAACAAATTTAAAAAATGAATACAATTCCTATTCTTTCTTAAATCGCTACAAACAGACATAG
>JBHLPN010000330.1:0-3529 GCA_048939445.1 Promethearchaeota archaeon
ATATCTACCGATGCTTTATCTTTAAATGGAGGAACAATCAAAGATTCAGTAGGAAATGATGCTATTTTAACACTTCCAGCACCTGGAACAAGTGGGTCTCTTAGTTTTAATAAAGACATTATAATTAGCACATATGTACCGCAGGATAACTTCGGCTTGATAATGACTATAGTAATTGGAAGCTCCGCAGGAGTTGCTATAGTAGCTGTTATAACAATACTATTAGTGAAAAGGCGACGCAAGAAATGGTAAAATTAAATATTTTTTTTTACTTTATTTTATTTTTTTTTTTAATATTTCCCATGAATATTATCATTGTCTTAATAGGAAAAGAACTTAAGTTTAATATTTTTAGAAAAAGAATTTTAAATTAATATGATATGTGATATGATTGCCGATAAAAATGTTCAATCATTTACGTACAAGATTGTGGATAAGTATTTTAAAGATAAATTTAAAGAACAAAAAAGTTTAAGTAATTGGGTGTAATAAAATTATAATTGAGGATAAGGAGTATAAAAATTTATACAAAATAAAGTGATTTTCGGTATGAGTGGCGAAAACTATGATGATTTTGGAGTTTCATTCAATAGTCTACTGCAAAAAATTGAAGTAGTGAAGCGAAAAAGAAACGTTCTTAATAAGAAGATCAAAGAATATATTTCTAGTTTTCAAATGATTGAAACTGAACTCATTGATTCATTTTTAGCTGCTAAAGAAACATATGATAAAAGATGGAAATATTGCATTAAAAAAAGAAAAATGTTAAGAAAGAAAAAAATTGAATATGAATATCTTTTAGATAATCTAATTGAAGAGAGAAAAATTCTTCAAAATCCAAGAAGTAACAGCAAAGATTTAGAATTAATAGAATCTATAAAAAATTCTATAAATCAGATTGACGGCAAAATACAAGATTTAGAGAGAAAAATTAAATTTGAACTCCTTAATATTAATGAAGAAAATGAGATTATCGAAGAAATAAACACATTAGTGAAAAAGAAACAGGAACTAAAATTAAAACTGCAGAGTAGTGAGTTGTATAAAAATCAGAGAAAAATTGAATTCATAGATATAAAATTGAAAACCACTGTCGAACAATTGAATAAATGGTTTTTTAAACGACGAAATAGCTGCAAAGAAATATTTGATTTATTTCAAAAGGTTTACAAATTAAATACTAATAAAAAAAAGATGGAAAGAGAATTAAGTGAAAATAAAAGAGCTGCGGAACGTTATTTTTTACAATTTTCAAGAGCTTTAAACTATGAAAATGAAATCTCAAAGAAACTTAAACAAAAAGAAATGCCATGGTTTGGATTAAGTATCAAAAATAAAGAATTATTTAAAAAATTTAAACAAGAAAAATTAGCTGTTGCCTTAGAAAAGCAAAAGTCAGGAAAAAAATTAGATTTTTATGAATACAGACTTATTTTGGACCGATCGGAAAAGTAAAATTAATGGTAATAATATTATGTGCTCTATAATAAATTTTTCAATTAAATTTAAAAAAAAAAAATTATAATCATAAATAACGAATTTGAACACATTTTGTGAATAAAATGACAAATGAACTAACGAAGGTTAATGGGATTGGTAAATCATTGGCTGAAAAGATGAAAGAATCGGGGATAGATTCAATTGAAAAATTAGCTTCAATGAATCTAAATGATTTATTAAAAATTAATGGTATCGGTAAATCATCAGGATTAAAGTATATAGAATCTGCTAATCAATTACTTGAAAGCAAACAAGAACATAAAGTTAAGAAAGAACCAGATAAGAAAGTGAAACAAAAAAAAGAAAAAATTTCTGATAAAAAAGACATATCAGATAAAAAGCCAATCCCTGAAAAACCAGTTATATCAAAAGAAAGTGAACCTGTAAAACAAAATTTAGCACGAACCAAAATTGCTTCTGGATCAAAACCAATCAATCAACAAGGATCTATTGGAAGTATACCTGAAAAGATAAAATCATCTAATTCAGGCACATTTAAAAAACAAAAATCTAGTAAAAAAAAATCACAGAAAGGAAAAATACAACAAAAAGGCGATAAACTGCCTATTAAGACATTTTTTCCTGAAGAAATAATACAAAGAATACGATTCTTACATTTTACGATCAAACATATAGAAGAAGCTTTAGAAAAGGAACATGAAGATTTTAAATTAGATGATTTGGGTTATGTTTTAGATTATGTAAGAATCTTAAATGTTAATTATAAAACCCAGAGTCAAATTAAAATCTTTAAAGAATTAGAGATTACACCTAATTTTTACGATCCTCTTGAAAAGAGAGAGATCAAAATATGGGATTTAATGTTTGAATGTACTCGAGTGTTATGGGTATTAGCCAGAGCCTATGCTCAACTTTCTGAGAAACTAGAAGCTGAAGGACAAATGAAAAACGCTATAATAGCGATGGTAGAATGTAGTAAAATATATAAGACTGCAACATATTTTAGTTCAGCATGCACCCGTCAAGAAGATATGGGAACATCATTATCTGCTGAGAATCTTGAATTCAATTCAGAAGAAGCTCGGATTTTTGCTCAGAATCTTTCCGCTATAAGAGAGGAAAACAAAGAAAACTTATTTCTTGCATCTCAAATGTATGCAGGTTTAAGTGCATTATCAAAAAGGTTTTATTTTCTTAAAGAGCACGATAAAACAAAGGAGCAACACTTAAAAGCTCAATTTAATTATGATATGGGGAAAGCGTGTTATCTAAAGGCTAAAGCTTTATCAAAGTCTTCAATAGCGCTTGAAAATGAAGAGATAATTCGAAAATTAAAGCAAAAATCTACTTACTACTTTTCTAACGCTGAAGAAATTTGGGAAAATATGCTAAAGAAACCTAAAAATCTTTCAAAAGCAGAATTAGATAATTTGAGAGTAAATTTATCTGTTGTTAATGAAAATATTATTGAAAACGACACTGAGCTTTTAACTTACGAGGATATAAAAAATATTCAAAATCCCGAGCCATATATAGCAGTACCGGAAAATTTAGGGCTTTTTTTACCGAGATCAACCATGTATCTAATGAAATATCGACCTAGAGATCTTAATTTTGGCAGATTTAAAGAATATAAAATCTCAAAATTAGAATTGGGTAATCGACAGAGTAAAATAGAAAAATTATTAAATAAAAAAGCTGGCATTGGTCGTACAATAAAACAACTGAAATTTTTATACGACAAAAATGATATTGATATCAATATCTTTTTTGAACTTTTAGAAAAATATGAGATTAAACTCCAAATGATTGAAACGAGTTTAGTGAAATTAAGAAAAATCGATAAACCAAGTGAAACAGATAAAAAAAAAGCTAAAGAAAAAAGAGCAAGAATTTAATTCTTAACATCTAGATTCCTTCACAGTTCTGAAAGTTAAATCATTGTTAAAAATAATTTTTTAATACTATAAATGATTTAATTAAATCATTATTTAAAGTACTTTTTCCAGAATCATTTATGTCTAAAAAACCTAGATCTATTTTTAAGAAGCTTAGGGAATTATGGTTT
>JBHLPN010000331.1:0-1375 GCA_048939445.1 Promethearchaeota archaeon
ACTTGAGTTTTATGAATAATAGTAATGTTAAAGCTTTGATTGGTACATCGGGTTGGATGTATAATCATTGGAAAGGCCCATTTTATCCAGAAAAATTTCCTAATAATAAAATGCTTAATCATTATGTAAAGCATTTCGACACTGTTGAAGTAAATAGTACTTTTTATAGATTGCCTTCCATAAACACAGTTCAAAGATGGAAGGATGAAACTCCTGAACACTTTATTTTTGCTATAAAAGCTAACCAATTTATTACTCATAGAAAGTATCTTAAAGACGGTCAAGAAACCACTAAAAAATTCTTTAAAATTATTGAAGTATTAAAACATAAATTAGGACCTATCTTATTCCAACTTCCTCCAAATTGGGGAATTAATCTTGAAAGGTTGGAAGAATTTGTTGGAATCCTACCAAAGCATTACATTTTTGCCTTTGAAATGCGGAATCCAAGTTGGTATGTTAAAGATGTTATTGACTTATTTAAAAAATTTAACATTGCTCTATGTATTCATGACTTTACAGGGGATTTATTATTAGAAAAAATTACTGCAAATTTTATTTATATACGATTTCATGGACCCGTAAGTGCCTATTACGGAAAATATTCATCTGATCATCTTAATGAATGGGCTGAGAAAATTAGTAAATGGTTAAAACAACATATCAAAATTTTTGTTTACTTTAATAATGATGCTCACGGTTGGGCTGTAGAAAATGCCCTAGAAATAAAAAATCGTATAACTTGAAGAATTATTTAACCAGTAATAGTTAAATCTTTGAAATAAATACTTCTTTAAAGATATTTTTTTTAAGATTCATCTAAATTGTATTCCAATGGACTATTTATACCCAACTTTTTTGCCCATTTCAGAATAAATCTCTTCCTATGATTGAAAGTTTTATCTAATAAAATTACTCCTATTAGGACCATAATAGCAAGTAAAAAAGGTAGAACTGGCCACAATCCAGCAATTAAGATCCACCTGAATAGCTCATCTGAAGAAGTTATCAATGATTGGATTATCATTGATAAGAAAGTATAAAAGCTAATGATCATTGATATTCCGGCATACCCTTTTAATAGACTCAAGTACCAGCCCCCTACACTTCTTACTTCAGTTGGTTTTGATGTCCCTTTTACTTTAAGTCTATTTGAATAAACGATGCCAGCATCAAGTAAAAACCAAACGGGTGAAAACAATCCCAAACCTATTCCAATTACTATAGGTAACAATCCCGCAAAAGTTAAGAATTGAGCATTCAATGAGCCTGTAATATAAGCTGGTTTAAGCACGAGTTCTTGAATGATTTGATTATTCATAAGAATAATTCCTAGATTCATAGCAAACAAGACAGGAAAGAATCCTTTAAAAAT
>JBHLPN010000331.1:1475-3526 GCA_048939445.1 Promethearchaeota archaeon
GTTTTAAATATTTTCTAGTCATTTCAATAACAAAATAAATCTCAATTTCTTCATGAAAAATGCTTATAACCTAATTTTAGGTTTGTTTAATAGTAAAAATTAATTATACTATCAAAGGGAAAAAAAAAGATGAAAGCTCTTTTATTAGATGGTAGTATGAATAATGAATTTGATATGATCCATTCTTCAATAGTAGGAGAACTTGAAAGAAATGGATTTGAAGTGGAGTCAATCTTATTAAGAGAGGTTAAAGTTGCCTCTTGTCAAGGTTGTTTTGAATGTTGGGTAAAATCACCAGGAGAATGTAAAATTGATGATTATGGTCGGGATGTCGCCAGAAAAATGGTACAGAGTAATCTGATCATTCATTTTACACCAATTACATTTGGAGGATATTCCTCTGAAATTAAAAAAGTAATAGATAGGTTTATTCCAACGATATTACCCTTCTTTACAAAAAGAAAGGGAGAAACACATCATAAGTATCGTTATGAAAATCGAGGCTCTATTATTGCTGTTGGAGTGTTAGATAACCCTAATGAGGAAAAAGAATCTATATTTAAAGAACTAGTTTATCGGAATTCACTTAACATGGGCGCACCGGTTCATGAAGCGATTATATATAGTAAAAATCAAAACAAAAACGATTTTATTAATAAACTTGCCAATATCCTAAAAAAAGTGGAGGTTAAAATATGAATAGAGATAAAAAAGTACTCTTATTAGTAGGAAGCCCAAAAGGTGAAACTAGTACATCCGCCTCTCTTGGAAATTACTTAATCTCAAAATTA
The DNA here is from genome assembly GCA_048939445.1 of Promethearchaeota archaeon. Classification (GTDB taxonomy): domain Archaea; phylum Asgardarchaeota; class Lokiarchaeia; order Sigyniarchaeales; family SOKP01; genus Loki-b32. The sequence goes on from JBHLPN010000331.1 coordinate 2,267, forward strand.
GAAGAATTTGGGATGACATGTGAGAAAGGATTTATCCATCGACTTGTAAATCGAGAAGATAAAATTCAAAGTCTTTTTAAAATGATTGACAGGGCAGATCTAATAATTCTTACATTCCCCTTATATGTAGACAGCTTGCCTGCTCCCGTGATAAAAGCAATGGAATTAATTAAAGAATACAAAAATACAGTAGAAAGTAAAAACTCTAAAAATTTTATAGCAATTGTTAATAGTGGATTTCCTGAAGCTTCCCAATCAACCGTAGCACTCCAAATTTGCAGAATTTTCTCTAAAGAATGTGATCTTATATGGAAAGGTGGAATTGCTCTTGGCATGGGAGGAGCTATTGGTGGAGTTCCTCTATTAGAGAAAGCAGGTATGACAAGGAATGTTATTAAGGGATTAGATCTTGTAGCTCAAGCTCTTAAGGATGATAAAAAAATCCCTCAAGAAGCTATAGACCTATTCTCGAAAAAGTTTATACCTACTATTTTCTATAATAAATTTGGCAACTTAGGTTGGAGAGTACAAGCAAGTAGATATGGTGTAAAAAAGAAAATAAAGGATAAGCCTTATTCTCTTTAAATTTAACATTGCATAATTTTTAAGTCAATAACCTTAGATACACAGAAAAAACCTTTTATTGAATTAAGCTTTTACCTTTTTTAATAAAACTACTAGAAGTAGAAGAATCCTCGTAATATTGAATATTTTCTCATAAGTAATTATTCATCATTCCTCTTTGGAATCAAGATTCATTAATATTTGCACATTTCCAGAACCTGATTTTATTGATAATTATATAATTCTGTGATATTAACATAGCAAACATTTAAACATTAAATTTATCATGTTATTAGTAATTTAAAAAAAATAAATGTGAAAAAGGTTGAGAGAAAGATTATTCTCATTAAATGGATTTCATTACACAATAGAATTTTCTTCCAACTGATTTTCATATTTTCAGAAATTTAATTGAAATGAGGCAAATTTTATGGCGCCAACTGATTATTCAGCCCTTAAGAATGAGGTTTTAGATCTTATTGCTAATAAAAAGCACGGAAATGTTGTGAAGAAGCTGTTAGGGGGATTTAAAAAGCTTGTACCCGATGAATATGATGCAATGGGTGAGATTTTCAAAGCTATTATCGAAGCAGATGTAGAGCAATTCAATGATAAAATATATAAAGGATTTATGTTCATGGCTTCAGCGAGATATGGACCAAAACTGGTTGATTTTGAAAAGCATTTCATTAAGAA
>JBHLPN010000332.1:0-3519 GCA_048939445.1 Promethearchaeota archaeon
GTTTTAAATATTTTAATGGTTATTTCATATGTTCCTATTATGGTTATCCCTGAAGTGTATATAGTCCCTTGATATGAATTTGTAGCATTAGCTAAGGATTCACCAACGGTTCCTTGATTGGTAGGATTCCCAATTTCAGCATATTCTACTGAATAAGAGTTAGCAGTGCCACTGACTAAAGAATCATTATTATCAGAATCTGTAATGTTAAATTCAACATTGAGATCTCTTCCCAAAAAACATGTGTAATTATTTCCTATACCAATAAGAGTTCCCTCTCCTCCAGGATCAGATATTGATATTAGATGCGTCTGAGTAAGATTCCCTTGTAAGTAGAAAATTACAGGTTCTAAACTTGTAGCAAAATTTGGTTCAAATGTGATATTTATCATTAATTCAATCCAACCTGAATTTAAATCTGTTACAGAAATATTCAATATATAATAACCATCAGTTCCATTAGGAAATAGCCAAATATTCCTGGGAACTCCAGTTTGATTATCTGTTACCGTAACATTACTCGCAGGAAGACCTGTGATTGGTTGATTATTATCTGTATCATTGAAATAGAATAGAACTGTTTGATTTAAGCCATCTTTCTTTATAATAGAAGGATCAGAATCTACAATATCGATGTCAGTTTGGGATAGTATAACAGTTAGGAAAATAGTAATATTTTTTGTTTCTTTCCCTGTTTTCGTAATATTGAAAATACATTCATAAGGTATAGCAGATGCTTGAACATTACTTGTGTCTAATTGTATTGTATAGTTTCCAGGTTCTCCAATATTTTCTGTGATTGAAGAACCAGGTGTAAATCCAAGATTTAATTGAACTATATCTCGTGTAGCTCCTGTAATTGGTGTTCCTGATGTATCTGAATAATTAAATTCATATTGTATGACAGTTCCCCTGATAACATCACCGAAATCTTTAGTATTAGATGGAGATATGGTTGCATTCTGTCTTAAATGGAATGAAAAGATCGTCGAAGCATTATGATAATAAGTATCATAAGCTTCAATCTCAATAAAATTCCATCCAAAACTATAATCATTAGTGTTTATCTCAATATTATAGTCTCCATTGCCTTCATCAACCCATCCTAATATTGTTGTATTCACATCAATTTGTTGTCCGGGAATCCCTTGATCTCCTGAATTCAATCCAGTATCATTATAAAAAACAGTTATATTAAAAATATTGTTCAGAAAAAGATCTTGCCCACCGAGGGGAGATACCAATCTTAAATCCGTAACCCCCATAATTATGATTTCCTTTTCTAGAAATCCACCTGCAGTCCCATTACGCCACCACACTTGAACTTTAAATATCCCATATTCAATGGCATCATCAGATATCGTCCATGTTCCTAATGAAAGCTCTGAACCTGGAGTAATAGAACTATCCTCAAAAGAATGATTCAAATAATATCCGGGAGCCGGGCTATATACACTTAAGTTAATAGTACCATCAAAAATAGTTTCTGAGAAATTTGCTAGAAAATTAATTGTATCTGTAAAATCCATAGTTGATAAGTCCACAGCACTTACATAAGTATGAATTGTATGTAGTAAATTCACAGATTGAGCTGTAATAAACCAATTTGTTCCATTGTCCGCATTCAGTATTTGGAGATCTCTATAGTTATTACTTATTGATCCTAAATTAATATCAGAAGTTTTATCTATACCACCATTAAAAGCAGTGAAATTCTCCCACGCTGCGGGGATCGTAAAGTTAATTTCATAATTATTAAGTCTAACATCAAAACCATCTACAACTCCAAGGGTACAGGTCCAATTAAGTGATTGACCACTTCCAAGGATATTATATAGAGAGTCTGATACTAAATCTGTTTTAGTATAATTTATTAGAACTTGAGAAACATTACACATTACATCCCACCAATCAGCTGAAACAATATATTGCAATTCTCCTGAAGCACTACCATTCACATCTGTAGATTCCCAATAACCATAATTAATATTATCACCATAACCATTCGCATTTTTACCATTAAATTTTAAATTAATTTGTTCTGGACTTGGTGTTTTATTTATTGGAGATAAACCAAGTTTTAAAGTCAAATCAATTCCTAGTTCAGGTGATACGCCATTGTGTGCCCAAACAATACTATCATATGTTCCATCTGAACCCTCATACCAATTGGCATTTGCATCTAGCTCACTTCTTACTCTTACGAAGAATGTATTATTATCTGTTTTTGAAGGATTTAATAATTGATGCCAATTTGTAATATTTTCCCATAAAGGACTAGCATGATTAACATTGTTTATTTGTTTTATCACCGTATTTGGAGCACCATATTTAAGATATGTTCCATCCCAACTTGCATTATAGATGCGAACTTCTAAATATTGATTGGTTGTTGTTGATACTCGAATAGAAATGTTTTCTATATAACATTTGTTTGGTACTTGGAATGATGTATAATATGCTTTGTCTAGATATTCATTAAAAGCTAATTCTTCATCTTCAATTATAAGTGTTCTATTTGGAGCATAAATATCCTTAATATCAAAATTCGTATAACTCGAATTAAAAGTTGTATCAGTAGGACATGGTATTGTAAACTTATTGTTATTTGAATCAGAAGTATTTAAGATAATATTAAACGAATTATTTAGATAAGATTGATGTAAAGTTATATTCATATTTTCACCAATGTTATCATAACTAGAGGAATAATCAGCTGATTTAAGATTTCTAAATTCATCTTCGAGATTATTCTCCTTGTTCTTGATTTCTTCATTTGGTATAGCGTCATTTGAAGTAAAACTCATTTGAGATAAGTTAAAAACTGTTGTAAATGTCCCTATTATCAAGAAAAGAAAAGCTAGTGCTTGTATTCTTTTTTTTGTTGTGGAATTAAACATAGAAATCAAATATTCATTTTTATTTTAAATAGATATTAGAATTCGTTAATATTAATTATACGGTTGTTTGTTCAACCTTAATTTTTTTTTTAAAAATTAAACTATAATTAATGTATCAATAAAAATCTCTTAATATATATTTTTTCGAATTCTTGGAAATTGAAATAATTGATCACATCAAAGAACAATCTTATTTGAAAAGATATTTATAAAAATTGAATTATGATTTTTAATTAAAAAATAATAATCCAAAATAAGAACTCTATGCTTTTTTAAGGATAATTCTCGCATCTACACAAATTAATCCTTTATCGTAAATAAACACAGGGTTAAGATCCATTTCATTAATTTCTTCATGCTCAATAACAAAATCAGATATCGTTAATAAAGTATCAACTATGGCTTTAATGTCTGCTTTAGGTTTTCCGCGATATCCATCTAATATTGGAAATCCCTTGATTTCATGAATCATCTCTTCAGCATCATATTCTGTTATGGGAGCGATTCTAAAACTTACATCTTCTAAGAGTTCAACTAAAATCCCACCAATTCCAAACATTAAGGCTGGACCAAATTGGGGGTCTGTGGTCATGCCAATAATAAGTTCTGTAATTGGTTC
>JBHLPN010000333.1:0-3500 GCA_048939445.1 Promethearchaeota archaeon
TTCCAAAAAATTTACAAAGTTATTTCAATAGATTCTGATATTGAAAAATATGTGTTGAAAATAAAAAATATATCAAAAAAAGACTTAAAAGGAGTTACAGTTAAAGTAACTGGATTGCAAGAAGGTTTATTCGAAACTGCTCCAAGTTTAACGGGATTTAATACTTGGAAAAAGGGTGAGGAAAAAGAAATCATCTATGAGACAAAACAAGATGTTACAGCATTAATTTCAATTTTAGAAGATAACAGTCAACAATCAATTAGAATCCAATCCCCCGTGTCAGAAACAAGTTTCTTTTAAAAATTACATAAGTTAATTTTTCTTTGATTTACTGTTGAAATCAATCTATAATCAAAATATTTTTTCAATATCAATCTTAAAATATCTTCAAAACAATCCAAGATTCCTTTTCCTTTTAATGCACTTGTATAACGTGTGTCTATATTTTTATATTCCGAGTAATTGATTTCCCTTAAGAATTCTATGGAGTTAAATTTATCTTCTAAGTCTTGTTTATTAAATGCTATAATGATTGGGAGATCATTAATCGATTCATTGAAATAAGAGATTAATTCCTTCCAAGAAATTAAATTTCTTTCATAAACATCTTCGTGTGAATCAATGACAAATATTACACCATCAACAGCCCTTAAAGTAATGAGTCGTGTAACAAAATAGAAATCTTGTCCAGTAGTGGTATAGATATGAATCTTTAGTTTCCATTCTTGATTTTGAAAGGTAACAACACCATAATCAAAAAAAAGTGTTCTATTTACTGTACTTTCAATACTATATATATCTTCCTCCTTGCCAAAGTCCGAAAAGAGAGCTTTAATGGAGGTTGTTTTTCCGCTTAATGCTGGCCCAAAATATACAATTTTAATACTAAGAGTCTTATCACAATGATCAACAATCAATATTAAATCAATGTATTGTTCATTTAATTGTTAATTTTAAAATAAATTTAAAAAAGCCTTGAATTTTTATAGGGATTATAGTCAAAACCAGCTAATACTAGACTCCAATCTTAAATAGGTTTTTAAAAAACAAGTCTTTCTCCATCAATTCTACAAGTTAAGAGATTTCTTAAGATTAATATTTCAACTTCTCTTCTTAGAATATCATTGCTAAGTTCCAGCTTATTCTTTTCTTTTAATACTTGATTTAATTCATGGAAGCTAATAGAATAGTTCATTTTTGAAATATTGCTTAATTGTTTAAGGATGATCTGTTGATTATAAAGTGAGCGTGAATTTGAATCTAATTGATATAATCTATGCGTGATATCATAATTCAAATTGCTGTTTTTTTCAATTTCTTTTAATTTGTCAAGGAGTATAATTGCTTCTTTGTATTTTTCTAAATCCTTCAATTCTTGAACTTTGTTCAATTGATTCATAAATTCTTTAGTGTTCATAACAATTCTCAAAAGGTCTTAAATTTAAAATATAAATGCTCTATAATAGTATTAAATGCTTCAATAACTCCTTGCCCTGTTTTGGCTGATGTGATGAAATATTTCAAAAAATTATGTTCATTAACAAGCTTTTGGATCTTTGTAGTGTTTAAACTTTTTTCATCCACTAAATCAACTTTATTAGCGAACAAAACCACGGGAATATTTCCGCAATGGGTTTCTAATACTTCATACCAATTTTTTATATGTGTAAAGCTATCTCGGCCAAGCTCATTTTCTTCAAGACTATATACGATAATTGCTGCTTTACTCTCTTTATAAAATAAATGATGTAAAAAATTGAAATCATCTTGACCCGCAATATCCCAAAATATTAATCTAATTATATCCCCATTAATTTCTTTATTATATTTTGAAAATTGAGCACCAAGTGTTTTAAGATAATCTTTTTCAAATGTTCCTTTTGTGAATTTTTTAATTAAGGATGTTTTACCTACTGCTCCATCTCCAATAATTACGATTTTAAATCGAAATTCCTCAGTATTCTTCATTAGATTTCCATGTCTTAATGAAAATATAATTTTTTTTAATCTAAGATTAGGTTTAGTTTAATATAAAATTTTGGTGAGCGGGAGTGATTGAATAATATAATTCTTTTATTTTTTTTTCTCAATAAAGATCTCTGTTATCAACGATTCAAGCGATGGAATACTGGATAACTGAACTGATTTACTCTTTTGGAAAAAATTATGTAAAGATTGCTTAATAAGATTATCATTCTGTATAGAATCAAGAAAATTTCTAATCTTATTCTGAGCATAATATGAGTCCCCTTTATAGATATAACATATTAAAAATGGTTGAAGGGGCATCATTAGAAGGGTATATTGCCCAAAAACTGCCCTATCAAGTCCTTCAGAAAATATCTCATTAATAAAGTAATTTATCGTAGTTAAAAAACTCCCTAAGATGTCTTCTTCAAAGGAAAAATCTGAAATAAATTTTTTAGAGAATAAAAGGTTACCCCCCTCTGTTAAGATTAATATCATAACAGGGTTTTCTTCAGAGACATTAGGAGATTCAATCATTCTTCTTCTTACCATTTTCTCTATTTGCTCGTTCAAATTAACAAGCTTCCAACGTTCAGATAAAGGTGCTTCTGCTTCTTTTAACTTCTCCCACAAATCTATTTGTTTTAGTAATTCATCATGCTCATGTGAAATTTGCATTGCTAACCGTTTCATCCCGTATGATTCTGCTATCTTTTGAGCTTGGGTTAATAATCGTCGAGCTGCTTTTGTATCCAAATTAATTAAAGCTAATTTGGCTTGCAATAGGTAAGTTTCTCCTAAGATCCAAAATGAGTGAGATTTTTCAGAAAAATCTAAAAGTTGGGTAATTAGAGGCTCGATCTCTTCTAAAATTTCCACATCGTTAGTTATTTGTAAATCAGCTAGAAGCAGTTCACATAAGTTAAGTAATACCATTAAACGAATTTCATGAACTAAATAATCATCTTTAAGGAGATGTTTTAATATTTCTTCAGCTTTACCCCGATTGAGAGCTCGAGAACTAGTTTTCAATAATAGAGCCTTATCAAAAAGAAATATTAAATTTTTTTGTTTATCTTTGATTTGATTGTTCAATAGCTCAAAATCATGAAGTGTGATCCATGCTCGTTCAAGATCGCCCCTATCAATTAAAATTTGAATTAAATAATCGTAATTATTACCTAATCTTCCTAAAATCACCAACTCACGGTTTAGTGCAATAGATTGTTCTATATACTCTAACGCACAGTCTAATTCTCCTATCATTCTATAACATTCAGATAAATTATTAAGAATATCGGCTATCATGGGCTTATGGTTTAATTCCTTGAAAATTTCTAAACTTTGCTCAAAAAATCTAATACTAAGATTTATTTCCCCTTTCATTGCATAACACTGTCCCAAGTAATTATAAACTCTTGCAAACCAGAGTTTAATATTAATTTCATTGAAAAATGTCAAGCTCTGCTTATAAAACATCATACTGTTATCAAATTCACCTTTAAGAAAATGTAAATATCCCAAATTGAGAA
>JBHLPN010000073.1:0-11149 GCA_048939445.1 Promethearchaeota archaeon
GAACTCAAAATTAGCTTCAATATATTTCAAGACTTGATCTAACCATTCTTCTCCTTCATTATATGCTGCAATTAATGCAACTATACCAAAAGCATTAGGACTCATTACACTATTTCTCTTAGATATGGTATTTAAGAATGATTCCTTCATTTTCTCATCTGGAATAATAATATTAGAAGTTTTTAAACCAGCCATATTGAATGTTTTACTTGGTGCGGTACACATAATTGTATTTTTCTCATATTCTTTTGATATTGTAGAAAAAAGAGTGTGTCTATATCCCGAGAGAATTAGGTCATGATGAATTTCGTCTGAAATTATTATTACATTATTCTCTAAACAAATATCTCCAAGTTTTTTAAGTTCTTTTTCAGTCCATACGCGTCCAACAGGGTTATGAGGACTACAAAGGATAAACATCTTAGTTAGTGGGTCTTTAGCTTTCGCTTCAAAATCATCAAAATCAAAAGTATATCTCTTACTTTCATATTGTAATTTATTTGCAACCAGAATACGTCCATTATTTTCTATAGCACTAAAAAAGGGATAATAAACAGGTGGTTGGACAATTACCTTCTCTCCCACATTAGTAAAAGTTTGAACTAGCATATAAATGGCTGTGACAATGCCAGGACTGAATATTATCCACTCATTATTAATTTTCCATCCATGTCTTCGTTTCATCCAGTTCGAAACGGCATCTAAATATGTAGGAGTTTTATACCAAGCATATCCATAAATTTCTGCACCAGCCCTCTTTTTTAAAGCATCAATAACAGGTTGAGGACATTGGAAATCCATATCAGCAACCCAAAGAGGTAAAACATCATCAGCTTTAAAGCGCTCTTTAAGAAATTGTTTATCCCATTTTACAGAATTAGTACCAGAACGATCGATTATTCTATCAAAATCATATTTCATAATAAATCTAAAAATGTAAATTAAGAGTCTTTTTTAAGTTTTTATCAGAAAGAAAAGTACAATAATATGTTAAAAGAAAGTATCGTGTAAATTAGAAATTGTGAAAAAAAAATAATAAGATATAGATCTATATTTAGAAACTTTTTAAATCTGGAAGAAAATTAAAGTTATATGGTGCCAAGGGAGAGATCCTCCATAAAGCTCGAAGAGGGCTTTCTTTTTGAACTCTCGATACCTAGATCTTCAGTCTAGTGCGTTCGATGCGATTGTTCGCTTTCCCGGGCTACGCCACCTTGGCATCAATGGAAATTTTGACTTTTAAAAAACTATAAGTTTTTACAATATCAAAATTCGTAATTTAAAAAGGAAAAAATATCATTTAAAGTTTTTTCATTTGATTCTTCTACGTCTTTAGTATTTGCTTTCTTTTTTCTTTCGGTAATTTTTCACTTGCATATCTAAGAACTAAGCGAGGAAGTCTTTCTTTATTCTTCATTAAGTAATTGAAAATTGAGTCAGGCTTATATTTTGAACAGGTTTTTAGAAGCCACCCAATTCCTTTTTGAATATAATCTTCAGTGTACTGAAGCATTTTATCTACGAATTCAAATACATAATCTTCAACGAAACCTTTTTTGATCATTATAATTTTAAGTAAAATTACTAGTGAAGCTCTTCTTACCCAAAGATTTTCTGATTTTGACCATTTATCAATAGTTTTTTCAGCTAATTGCTGGTTTTTCTTTTTGCTGAGAAATGGTCCAATTACTCTAACACAAAAAGTATCACAAAAAGCCCAAGTATCACAGTATTTAGATAATTGATACTCAAAAATATCTAAAGTTGCTTGATTGAAATTGCTTTTAAAGAAATTGAGAAAAAATATACCAGAAAATTTCTCCTCATGAACATTATAGCTAACTAAACTTGTAAAAACCGTGAGAGCATCCTCATAGCTACATTGATATTTCATATAAATGGTTTTTATAATTTTTTCTATATCAGAAATCTTATGACCATATTCAAAAAAATTAGGATTATTAGAATTCAATATTTTACTTCTTCGAACTTTCTGTTCGGGAGTCAATTTAGGAGCGGTTTTTTTTAATTCTTCAATTATTTCTTGGATTATATCTTTAGTTATAGAAATTTCTCTAACCCCTTTTTTTGTGTTAAATCTTTACTTTTTTCCAAGTATAGCTCAATAAAATTCATGATTTTTGAATTAAAATTTTTCAAAGTGTGCAATTCTCCTCTCCTATAGACATCTAAAATAGATTCTTCAAGATTATTAAGTTTCAAACCTGCCCACATCATAGCTCTATTGGTTTTACCTGTTTGCAGAGAATCTATGTACTCAGTATTCAATAATAACTCTGAAACCTTATAATTCCATTTACGATAATCTGAAGGAATCCATCGTTTTACGCGAAGCTTAATTCCGTATTTTTGAGATAATTTCCAAACTTTTAAATTAACATTTTTACAATATTCGGCTGGAGGGTGCATTTCCCCCTTATATAGATTTTTCAGAAGCTTCTCTACGTGACTAAATTCGCTTTTTCTTAATTTATTAAAAAAATATTCAGCTTGAGAATTCCGTAGCGTTAATCCTGGCGAGAATAACACAAAATCAGCACCAGCTTTTTTAGATTTTTTTATTACATCTTCTAAATTTTCGTCATTATCTGCTAAAAATGGGATAATAGGAATGAAATATGTCCCAACTTGAATATTGGGAGCTTGTTTTTTAATGATTTTGAGGGCTTCAAGCCTCTCGAACGGTCTTGATGAGTAAGGTTCTAAGAATTTAGCAAGATCTTCATTAGTTGTGCTAATTGAAAATCCCACAGTGCACCAAGTATCATTAGCGATTTTTTTGAGTAAATTTATATCTCTAGTAACTAATTTTGATTTAGTTGCTATATTAATTGGAAATCTATGTTTTGCTATAACTTCTAGAACTTTTCTAGTATGTTCAACCTCTTTTTCAATAGGTTGGTAAGCATCGTTTACACCTCCGGGAGCAATCACATCAGGTAATAAAGTTCGTGCTCTTTTAAGTCTCTGATCCAATTTTTTATCAAAATTTGTCTTAATAATCACTTCATTTTCGAAGTCTTCTATATAATATCGTTGGCTTCTTGCATCGCAATATATACATGCGTGAGCACATCCAGAATATGTATTTAGGGTATAACGCGACCAAAACCATGAATCTGGATATTTTAATTTATTAAAAACTGACTTAAACTCTTTATAAATGTATTTAACCATCATATTGATTGATATATCAGTAACGGTCAATAGTACAATAAAAGATTTAAGATTATTGAAAGAATCAATAATTCATTCAGAATAAGTGAAAAAACGCCTTTTAAACACTATTTTTGAAGTGATCTAATATGGAAATGGAAAGTATTTAGCAGGCGTTTTTTCAACAGTAACATACAAATTTGTACATTTAATTTTATGGTTTTTGAAATATTAAAAAAATTTTGAACAAGCTTTCTTTTCTATTATTCAAAACTTCGTGAAACCATCCTTTCACGTACAAATTACAATATCTCAATAATATGAAATAAAAGATTTTATTTGATTATTGTTCTCGCCAAGTATATTTACATTTTGTACATTTAAAAAAATGAGTACTTGGTTCATCTGAGCTCCTAATTTGCACCTGCCAGGTTTCTGCTTCTATGTGACCACATTTAGGACAATCTCTCCTAGTTATAGGATTTACGGTAATTTTATCTTCATCCGAAATAATTAAGAGATTTTTTTTTAAAGCATCTTTCTTCTTTTGGATGCGACTTTGTCTTTTAATATAATCTGTTTCTAAGTCCTTGTGATAACCACATTTGCATGATAAAATTAACCTATCATCTTCTTTTCTCTTGCGTAAAAGGTTAGAACATTCTGGGCAAAATTCAACCATATTGATAACCCTGCTATAAATTAGTTTATATTAACTTTTAAAAATATTAAAGTTTAAAAAATTTTACCCTAATAAAAATAGTATAATATATTTTTATATAAATGTAAAAAAATTTGAGAATGTAAATTAAATTAGATAACCAATTATTTTAAAACGATTTTTATGACATTTAAAGAATTTATCACCTTTTTAGGAACTAAAGATCTCAAAATAACGTCTAACTTTTACCAAAATATCATAGGATTAACTTTATACAAAGATCAAGGTGTTTGCTTAATATTTGATGTTAATAAACAAAGTAAAATAGGATTTTGTAAACATATGGCAGTTCTTCATAAAGATACTTTTATAACTGGTAATGTAGATGAAATTTATAACAAATTGGTAAATTTAGGTTTGGAAATTAAAGAAAAGCCTCAAATCAATCAGAAATTCAACATCTATCATTTTTTCTTAAAAGATCCTAATGGATATACAATTGAAATACAAAAATTCTTAGATGAATAGATAGATCTTAAAAAAAAATATCATTTATTCAAGATCTTTTTTAATTTGATATAACTTCTGGTAGTATTCAAAATTTAATTTATTCATATCTTGAACAATATCGGCATTAATTAGTTTTTCTCCGCTAGATTGGAACTCAAGATCCCCAATTACATTAACTAAATCATTCTCTTTAAAGTTAAACCCATCAATGCTTATGAAGTTAACTTTTATTTCCCCAGTTTTATCATCTAGAATGATATGATTGTCATTAATTCTACTCTTTATATATCCAGTTACTTGAATTCGTTCATCATCAAGAGAAATATCCTTAATCATTCTTTGCTTAGCGTATTGAATAGACATTTTTTTTTAATAAGAATCATTTTATTATTTATTACAAAATTGAAAATTTAAGAGAGTATAAATAATTAATTTAATACCTACTATTGGTATTATTAAAACACTAATATCAAACATTATTAATAATGTGAATAAAACATATTTATCTTAATTATAATTCAATAAATGTACTGAAAGGTTATGAGCTTTACATTAAAATTAGAAAATAGTCGGATATTGAAAGGAATAGTTGAAACTCTTGCGAGCATTATTGACGAAACAGAGTTTCGTGTCACTCCTAAAAAATTTACCATTTCAGCAATGGATCCAAGCAGAATTTGTCTACTAAAACTATCAATTAATAAGGAGAATTTTGATGATTACCAATGTGAAAAAGAATCAAAAGTTGGTTTAAACTTAGATGATTTAGATAAGATTTTAAAGAGAAGCGCTGCAAATGATGCTGTTGAAATAAATTTTAATGAAACAGAACAGAAGATTAAAATAAAAATGCAACGAGAGGGTATATCACGTACTAGAACGTTTAGTTTAGCATTATTAGATATCGAGATTGAAGAAATCCCCATGGATAATTTATTAAGGATTGAATATCCTTCAAAATGGGTAATTGAACCAGATTTCTTAGTTGAAGCCATAAAAGATGCTGAAATATATTCTGAAATTCTAAATATGACCGCAAGAGAGGGTCAAGGATTAATTTTTAGTTCTACAGGACAAATCGGTGAAATGGAATATAACCTTAGTGAAGATGATTTAATAGAGACAAATATTGATGGAACCAGTAGTGGTGCATATTCCTTAACCTTCTTAAAGGCAATACTGAAAATAGCTTCAATCACCGAGAAATTAGAAATATCACTTAAAACTGATCATCCGTTAAAAATGATCTTCAATCTTCTTGAAGGCGGAGAATTAAGCTACTTTTTGGCACCTCGAGTAGAAGAAGCTGAATTTGAAGATGATGACGATATGGATGAATTTTAATCAATTCACACTAAATTTATTGTTTATTATTTTATTAATAGATTCATTAAAATTATCAGTAAATTAATTTACTCTTAATCTATTAAAGTTTTATAACACCAAGTTTTTTAGATAAATTATAAATATATTTGAGATTAGAGAATTTTTGGGCAATGAGCGACATTTATGACTTAGTAAAACGATATCCATGGCTTCCTTCTTTAAAAACATATTATTCTGATATAGCTTCAAAGAATCCTTTAGATTTTCTTAAGGAAATCTTTTCATCTGATAAATCCAGGGATTTAAAGCTAAAAATCTTGAATATATTTGATGAAGCGTTTAATAATATTGAACAGATTTCTGATTATGAGTTTGATGAAACTAATATTTATGTTTATTTAATTTTAAGAATTTTGCTTTACATTTTAAATAATAAAATCCTTTCTAATCGAGTAGCAAATATATACTCAAAAACAACTTACAATGAGTTAAATAAAGAAAATGAATATAACTTATATTATATTTACAAGGATTTGAACCTAAAAGTTATTTATGAAGAGAAACCTGTCATATTTAAGAAAATCGTTGTAAAAAACCAACAAGAAATTTACCGAACTAATTTTAAGATTTTTTTTATTGATTATTTGAAACTTACATCTAATTTAAAAGATGAATTTCGCAAACTAGTGAATAATGCTCTCCAACAAGGTTATATTTATATTAGACCTAAAAATCTTAATAGACTATTACAAGAACATGTACGAATGAAATTGTTAGCTCAAAATGTCGTAGATTCGATCGAAATAGATGTATTTAAAAAGAAATTATTTGAAATACAAGAATTTAAAGAATTATATGATAATATTAACATAACTTGGGAATCAAAGAAGGATGAGTTTGAATATGTAGTAGATATAACATTTAAAGAAGGTAAAGACATATCAGAAGTGTTCCCTCCTTGTATAAAAGAGATACTAAAAAAAGCACAAGAAGGTCAAAATTTAATACATACTGAGAGATTGTTTATATTATGGTTTTTAAATGCACTGAAATTTCCTGAGGATAAAATTATTAATGTATTTTCAACACTCCCTGATTTTGATAGAGAAAAAACAGAATATCAAGTAAAGTATGCTATTAAAAAAGGATATACCCCCTATTCCTGTAAGTCTTTAAAATCCTATACCTTGTGTATGGCAAATAAATATAACGATAAATTGTGCTTAGATGGATATTTTTCGAATAAATTGCAAGAACAGAGACAGATCTCTCATCCGTTGTTTTATATTCAATACAAGCAATTTGTTAACTCAATTAAAATAAAACCAGAAAAAAACAATTCGATTGATAACGATGGTTGATAACAAATATTTGAAAAGGTTGTTTCAAGCTTACTATAAAGAGAAGCAATCAGAAATTCCTATAGTTAATCTTTTTGAACACAGAGAATTTGGTTTTATTCCATGGGAGAAACAAATAATGAATAGGCATATTGGGTTTACTTCCTCCATCAATTTGAAAAAATATTTTATAAGTAATACTCCAAAACATGCATATACAAGTGCTTCACTTTATCTTCAACCAGAAAACCAAGATATGCAAGGGAAGGGTTATCAAGGGTGTGATTTAATTTTTGATATTGATGTTGATCATTTTTATACTCCCTGTAAGGACGATCATGATATTTGGTATTGTAAAGATTGTGGAGAAAATGGAAAAGGGATGGTAGAAAAGTGCCCAAAATGTAATAAATTAAAGTTGAAAAGAATAAATTGGATTTGTGAAGATTGTTTAAATGTAGCTAAAAATGAGATTATTAAATTAATTTATGACTTTTTAATTCCTGATTTCAATATAAATATCGAAAAAATGAAAATCGCTTTTTCTGGACACCGAGGATATCATCTAAAAATTGAAGATGAAAAACTAAGGACATTATCTAGTGATGAACGTAGGGAAATTATTGATTATATTACAGGAGAGAATATCTCATTTGAAATTTTAGGGTTACAAGCAAAAGGAGGTAATATCTTTGGATTTTCAAGAGAAACCATTGGCTGGCCTCAAAAATTAATTAAAAGAATTGAAAATATATTGAGTGAATCTAATATTGAAATCGAGACTATTTTATCAGACAAAAAAAGTTTTAATTTAAGTCAAAATCTTATAGAAAATTTTATAAATTTTAAAGAAAATTTCCATGATATAATTAAAAGCAACCATAATAACAATTGGACATTAGTAGGCTTTAGTTTAAATGCTTGGAATAAATTCTTAAGAACAATAGTGGCAGAAATTGGAATAGAAGTTGATACCCCGGTTTCAATCGATACGCATAGATTAATTCGGTATCCCGGGTCTTTGCATGGCAAAACTGGATTTAAAGTGCAGGAAATATATCATGATGATCTTGATACTTTTAATCCATTAGATGAAACAATTGAAAAATTAGATCCAATTGTTTTTAAAAGTGAGAAATCAATTCCTCAAAAAATAGAAATTATTGAACCTGAAGTACCAATGACGAAGTTAAAAGGTGAAACTTATGGGCCCTACACACAAGGAGAGAAAATTGAAGTTCCTCACCATATTGCTGTGTTTTTATTATGTAAAGGAGTAGCTAAAACCATTTAAGTTAAAAAATTTAAACTTAGAACGCTTTATTAATATATTACACTTAAAAAATTCGATTTTTATGGATTTAGAAAAAGAGTATGAAAAGATATATCAGCATTGGCTCAAAGAATTCCAAAACACAGATTTAACTGAGTTAAATCAAAAAGTCTTCAACGATTATAAAAACATTTCAGATTTTATATTGGATTATCAAGATGAAGAAAATGATGATTTAAAGGAAACAATACTGGATTCCTACAAAAATAACTTAAAATACTTATTTAAGGATTTCTTAAAAATTAGGGAAATCAAGATAATAAATTCTGCATTAGCTCTTAAGGAAATTAATTTAGATAATGTTATAGAAGCTGAGAGATTGCTTTATAAAAATTTAGTGAGTGCTATTAAGGGATATAAAAAAGTAAAGGCGATTTCACTTTATGCTAAAGATCAAGTGGCACCTGACAAATTAACTGAACCAGAAGTAGAAATGAAATCTGATGTTGAGGAAGTTTCATTATCGAAAGAACAAGAAACCTCTAAAATTCTTGATTCCATAAAAAGGATTGATCAAGAAAAAATCAAATATACTCTTGTAAGATTTTTAAAGAGCACACCTCCTTTAGTGGGTGTTGATCTTATAAATTATGGGCCTTTTGAAAAAGAGGACATTGCAAATCTCCCCCAAAAAAACGCAAAAATCCTAATAATCGAAAAATTTGCTGAAAATATAGAAATTCCTTAATTTTTTTTAAATTTCTTATCAAATTCTTCTTTAAAATATTTTAACCGATATTTTCCATATTTATCTGTTAAAGAAAACTTTGGAGGTCTAGGATTTATTAATTGACCTCCACAAAAACGACATTTTGATTCAGGATTCTGTAATCCGTATCTATTACATTCTTTACATTTCTGAAGGTATTTAGTCATGTTTAAGACTATACATATTTTCAATTAATCTCGAATAAACTCAAAGGTACCATTATACTTCTCAGCGTTTTGCTCAATAATTTCTAAGGCATCAGATAAAATATTTTCAGCATCCAAATAATCCTTTGAAACAACCTCTAACCGGTAAAATGGAGCTGCTATATAATGGATATTAATATTTCTTGTTTTTCTTGGCTCAATAACATCTAAAGCTTCTGATAGTGATTCTATTATTTGATCCACTCCATTTTCTGAAGTAAATGAAAGTTTAACTTTACCTGATATGCTTACTGTCGAAATACTTACATTCTCATCTATGATTTTTAATAAAGCAGTCTTGATTTCATCTTTGATATCCTTTAACTCAGATAAAAATTCCTCTCCATTTTCTTTTAAAGCTTCAATAGCTTCTTGATATGTTTCAAATAAATCTAAAACAGGGAATGCTATTTGTTCATAAGCCTCATCAAGGGTTATATTAATTCCTTCTGTTTCTGTGAGAAATTGTAGCAAATTCTCAAGTTTTAAAGCATATTTCCATTCCTTTATTCGATTTTCTCTTTGAGCAGAATTGACTCTACGTAATGATAAATCTACATGACCTTTATCTACATCTACTCTAAGTACGCGTAAAACTATGCGTTGTCCAATTCGGACGTAATTCCGTATATTTTTGATCCATCGAGAACTGATTTCTGAGATATGGATCATCCCTCGAGCACACTTTTCAGAGTCCAACCCCTCAAAGTCAATTAAATCAACGTAAACATATTGATTTTGCACCTCTGTTACTTTAGCGACTACAAATTCACCTTCTCTTGGAAACTTTGTTCTACTTTTTACCATTGCTTTGATAAGATTATTGTTTATTATTTAATTTTATTAAATTCTTATTTTTATTAACGATCTATAATTTTTTATTTTTATTATCCTTCCCATAAAAAAACAAATAAAAAGTGATTAATAAATTCCAAATTGGTTTATTCATAACAAGTGGGCTATAAAAGCTGGGATTAAAAAAAATATTGCATATTTAGTAAATAAAGCAATAGATTATGGTTTTGATTGGGTCAATTACAATCAAGATGATGTGGATTTTGAAAATGACAATGAAAGCATTATATTCCAGCAACTCAAGTATTTTTGTGAAAAAAACACAGAAAAGAAAGGATTCATTAAAGCTCTTTATTTACATCATCTATTAGATTTTTTTAAAGAAACTCATATTAATATTTACGATATTGATGCTGTGTTTGAAAAGTTTCTACAAAACAAAGTTATAGTTGAAATTAAAGATTCAGAAGGAAAAAAAATAAATTTCCAAGAAGAAATTAATGAAATCTTTGATTTAATAAGAAGAAATAAAGAAGAGTTATTCGAAGATTTAAAATTCTAAAAATCCATGAACATTTTTAAGAGGATGATAAAAATTGTTATTTTTTTTTCTTTGTATTTTAAGTTGCCCAATCAATTTCTAATTCTCCTAGTTTTGCTTCTGTGGGTATCCCCTTTTCATCCCAACCCATCATTTTATAATATGTGTTTATCGCACTTTTTAATTTATCAGGATGAATAGCAGTTTCAGATAGGGCCCCTGAAGTATGAGGTTCAAAAAATCTATCTGGTAACCAGTCATCAGTTTCAGTAAGCCCTTCTCGAATGTTAAAAACTCTTGCCATCGTCGAAATCCTTTCGCCTGCTTTCATTAATTCCCATATTGAAGTATTCCAACCAGTTACTGCTTTTACTAACTCAGTAAGATGATTATATGACCAAGAAACAAAATAGCACATCAGTAGGGCATTCGATAAATATCGCCAATTTGTATAATAAGTTAATGCTCTTACTTTTTTTGGACTTAAATCATCCATTTCTAAAGGTTCTAAAATTCCAATAGTTCCATGATATGCCATAACTTTATTATGC
>JBHLPN010000074.1:0-11095 GCA_048939445.1 Promethearchaeota archaeon
GTTAAGCTTACTTTTCTTATTTTTAATTTTATTTGTTTTATATTTTATGGCTAGAAATATTGAAGCAAGCCAAGGAACAAAATTCCTGGTAAAATTATATATTGTTTGTTGTCTATTTACAGCTTTATTCTATGTCTTATTGAGACTTTCATTAATATTTATTTATCCTTTAGATTTTATTCCTCCACTTTATATTGGATTAGCGTGGGGGGGAATATTAGGATTATTATCCTACTCACTCTTTCCGATTATGAATAGAAAAATAACGGCTTTTATGTATTTCCTCCCAATTAGAATGAGCGGGAGATCTTTTTTATTCATTATAATAATATTTAGGTTATTTCCAGTAATTCTTTTTGTTTGGTATGAACCTGCTTATATTGTATTTTACTTACCAGAATTAGGTGGAATATTAGGTGCTTATATTGTATATAAGTATCAATTTACCATAAAATAAACTCATATGTGTCTATTTTATTTGAATTCAAAAATATTATCAAGGAATATGACTTTATTTTCTTATCTGATTATAATCTAATTATTTAAAATGCCGGGAAACAAAACATCTAGAATCATAGAATTAAATGAAGATTTAATTGAAAATAATGATAGATTAGCAGAAGATAATAGAAAGAAATTTAAAGAGAACAATGTAAGAGCTTTCGATTTTGTTGGGGCAATAGGTGCGGGGAAAACGGCGATCATTGAAAGCATTGTAGAAAAAATTTCACGTGATTATAAAATTCTTGTTATCAATGGGGATGTAGCTACTAGAATAGATGCTGATAGAATTGAAAAATATGGAGTAAAAACAATTCAGATTAATACTGGTCGCGAATGTGCATTGAATTCATATCATATTTCCCAAGCTTTAAAAAGTAATGATTTAAATGAAGTTAATCTACTATTTATAGAAAATGTAGGGAATTTAATTTGTCCTTCCGATTTTGTTTTAGGTGTTGAGAAACGGATTGTAATAGTGTCTATAACAGAAGGTCCATGGGTTATTCGTAAACATCCAATGTTATTTAAATTTTCTGATATTGCTGTTATCAATAAGATTGATTTAAAAGATGTTATGGACGTAGATGTTAAAGGTATGATAAAGGATGCTAGAGAAATCAATCCAAACCTTATAGTTTTTGTTACAAGCGCGACAACTGGAGAAAATATCTCCAAACTTATAAATTGTATCTTAAATTAGTTAAATCAAGAATAAAAGTAAAAGAACATAATAATATTATTAAATATGAAAATTCTGATGTATTATGTCTATAAGGCAATATAATACAGAGTTAGGCATGTTAATTGATAAGATAGTTAAAGTTTATCTCAATAAAGATAAATTCTTCGTTGGACAATTAAAAGGAGTTTCGGAGGATTCAAATCTAATTCTTGTGAATGCTAAAAATGAAAAAAACAAATCATTTCCAAAATTGTTTATTAGAAGTAATTTTTATAATTTTGTAAGTTTAGAAGAAGAGCCTTTTCCAATGGTTGCTCTTGCGGAACGGATCGCAACCATATTTTCAAAAGGGCATGTTAATTATATTGAAGAGCAAAACATCATTTCTATATTAAATGGGAAAATTATAGTTGATGAAAATGAAGTAAGAGGAACTGGTCCTTCGGCAGAACGTGTAAAAAAGATTTTCGAGCAATTTAAAATGGACTTAGAAAGTCCGCCTGAAGAATAAATTTTTTTTATTTTTTAATTTTGAGGATTTTACTCTTTTTCAAACACATTGAGTAAATTTTTCAGCTGTAAATCCTTAATAATATTTTTCATAGTTGCTTTGCCAAGAGGTGTGACTTTTATTATTCCAAAATCATCAAACACTCTTAAATAATCGTTATCAATTAAGAGCTGAATATCAGAATCCCATACTTCTTTAAAAATTTCTTTCAAATCCTCAATTTTTATATTTTCGTCAACTTCTTTACTTAAGGCAATTATTAGAGCTAAAGTACCATATTGAGATGGTGTAATATTATCATCTTTACCATCAGAAGTTAAAATATAAAATTGTTGATCAAGAAATTGAGTTTTAATAAGCTCAAAACCAACATTTCTTAAATTTATATACACTTCACTCATAATTTCTTCAAAATTAAAATCCTTGCTTAGATTTTTTAGATCTTCTTCCCGGATTATTTTTTGAGGGTTAGTTAAAATAAGTTTTGTAATATTTTTCACTATTGCATTTAAATTATTATTTTCAATTGACAATAAAATCAACACTCCTATATTGTAATGACTTTTAAATTTTTGATTTCTTTTTTCAATTCTAAATATGAAAGAATGAATATTAAATTAAATTTTGATAGAGTATCCTCCATTTCAAAAATAGGCAAAATCTTTCTTATTGCTCTATGGATAGAGCCTGCTTTATTAAAATTACTTAAGAGTGATACATTGGAGAAAATAATATTCTCTATTTTGAGATGAAGCTTAATTGAGATATAAAAAGCAATAATAAAGAATATTTTTTCTGGAGTAGTTAACTCTTCAAATTTAACTTTGTCCTTATCATTTCTAAGAAACTCTAGATCGATAAGAAAGTACTTAAGATCATCACTTACTATGATTTTAATTTGAGATTTTATATTAATTTCTGATAAAAATCTATTTAATAAAGATTCGATATTTCTAAGAGATTTCTCCAATATATTAAATTGTTCAAAGCATTTGGAAATATCTTTTTCATTTATATTGATAATAATATCAGAATCGTTATTTTTTACTTTTTTATCAAACTCTGTTAATCTTTTAATAATTAGAGATAAATCACTTGGATTTTGATGATTAAAGTAATTTTCATGAATTCTTGCCTTATTTAATTCAGATTCTACTTTTTCGATATCATTTTCAATTTCTATTGAGGATCTTAGAGATTTAAAATTGTCCAAATCGATATCCTTAATTTCCGCACTTTCGGTATCTTTAATTTTATTTTTAAGTTCAGATTGTAGTTCATTTATTCTTTGTTCATCATTATTTATTAACTCTAAAAGTGATTGATAATCTCTTTCAAAGTTCGCGAAAATAGGGTCTAATTCTTCAAATTTTAATTGTGTTTGACTTTTTTTTGACGTTATAATAGAAATTTCAGATTGAATTTCTTTTGCTTTTTTTTGAAGGTTTTTGATTTTTTCTGCATTTGATAAATTAGTACTAGCTCCTATGTTAATAATTTCTTTATCATTTTTAGATTCCTGTGTATCTCCTGCCATTTCTCGAGTTATTTGATTAATTTGCCTAAAACATTGTTTTTTTTGATTAGTTAATTGTTGAATTTTTGAATTATAATCCTTCAGTGTTTTTTTAATTTGATCAACCTGATTTTTCCGCTGACTATAATCTTCTTCGAAAAGTTTTAATTTTTTTAGATTCAGACTCAAGGATTCATTCAGTTTATTTAATAAATCTGAACTAGCCGAAACATCTCTTGATTTTTTATATTGGTTAGAGAATTCTAACTCTTTTAATAAGGATTCCTTTTTTTTTAAAAGTTTATTATATTTTAAAATTTGAATTAAATTTTCTATAATCTCATTATATTGAGAAGTGATCGTTATGTTATTAGTAACTATTTTACGATATTCATCTAAAAATTCTAATAGTTTATTAACTTTCTGTAAATCATGAAATTCTTCAGCTTCTTCTTGTAATATTTTAAAAAATTTATCTATAGTAATATCATTTAAATCTTGAGATAATTCAAGAAATGAAACATTTTTATATTTAGATAATAAATTTTTATTAATTTTTCCATTAATAAGGGTGAATTTATCTTTAATTAAAACTTCCTTTGGGCCAATGGATACCTTAAAATTGTTTTTTTGAATTTTTAATACCTTTTATTTTTATTATAAATCTTCAAAATGGTCTTTATATTGCTTATACTCTTTATCTTTTCTCTTCTTTCTTTCTCTAATTAAATCAATAGGGTCTTTTTCTTCATCTTCTTGAACCATATATTTTTCATTGAAGGTCTTTTCAAATTGAGACTTAAATTTTTTAATTTTTTTAGATATTTCATCGCTAATTTCAATTGAGCCGTTTTCAGTAGATTTTTCGGAAATGTCTGTCAACTTTTCTCTGCTCTTCTTCCGTCTCAACCTCTTAAATTCTCTATCAGAGAGCTTCAAATATTCTTCATAGGTTTTCTTTTGTTCTTCTTGTTTCTTTTTTAATTTTTCTAGTTCTTCTTTCTCTCTTACCTTTCTAATAATTTCTCTTTTAGCAATTAGCTCTTGTTGAGATAAGTGATTCTCAATAGTTCTCATGAACTCACTAAATGTTAAGGTAGGATTCTCTTTAAATAACCTTTCATATTCTTTAATTAATTTTGGATCAATTTCTTCTGGAATTCTACTCAATTCGTTTTTAAGTTTTTCTTGTAGTAAATTTTGATAATAGAATTGGACTCTATTTATCGATTTTAAAAAAAGTGTATTATGTTTTAAAGAATCTAAAAGTTCAATCCACTCTGAGATTTCAATTGAAGGAAGAAATGATACAAAATCAATGATCTTACTAATTTTTCTGTCTTCAATAAGGAATAATCCAACTTTTTTGGTTATTTCTTTATTAATATTTAATTTTTTTAAGTTGTCTTTAAAATCTTCTTTATACTTTTCAATTAACTGGTCCTGAAAATCTAGGAATTTATTTAGATTAATTTTTGTAATTTTATTCAATTTATTATTAACACTTATCAACATTCCTCTTATAGTTGCTATTTGGGAAAGAAAATTCTCTTCAAGAAAATCATTTTCAATAGTTTGTAGATATTTTGTAATTTTTAGAGAGGATTTATTTAATTGATTTAATTCTACTTGGAGATCTCCAATAGGATTTGTCAATTCCTTAATTTTATTCAGATTAAATATTTGACTATTGCTCATTATTTTTAGTTAAATTTCTTTTATTGAATTTATATTACGGGAGGTCCAAGGGTTTTTTTTCTATTTTTTTTAGAATCATTTGTACGTGTCGAGATTCTTCTAGTATCGCTTAAAATATCTTGCCTTTCTACATGAATGGCGGTACCACCAACTAACTTTAGAGAATTATAAAAATTGTCATAAGTTAACAATCCTGTATTAATTGATTTTAACAAAGCTACTCTCGTTCCTCTTTCAATATCTGATCCAGAATAACCATATGATAATTCTAAAAGACCTGTTGATTTCTTATTTTTTCTAAATTCTTCCCATAAAAGACCATTGTCAAATTCAGATATAACTCTTCCTAACTTTCTTTCTAATTCTTTTGATACTCCACGAATTTCTTCATATTCACTTTTTAAATTGGAAAAAATTGAATCATCAACACCAATTTTGGCATTTTTTACTTTGCTGATAAAAGACTCAATAATTTTTTTTCTTAAATGATAATCAGGAAAGTCGAATTTAAAGTGGAATGTAAAACGACGCCATATTGCTGAATCTAATTGATGCTGATGATTTGTGGCCCCAAAAATAGCAAGAGGAACCCCTTCATAATTTATTTTATCAATAACTTGGAGAAAAGAAATAACTGCTCGTTTAATTTCTCCTACTTCATGAATATTAGATCTTTCAGAGCCAATTGCATCAATTTCATCGAAAAATAAAATAAAAGCACCTCTTTCCTTAGAAATCTCAGCAGCTAATTCAACAACTCCTCGTATATTTTTAATAGTATCTCCTAGTAGTGGTGAAACAAGTCTATCAGATTCTACTACACATATAGGGATATTATATTTCTTAGCAAATCCTCTTGTTAAGGAAGTTTTTCCTGTACCTGGAGGTCCATAAAGAAGAACAGTTAGATTTGGAGTTAATTTTGTATTTTTTAAATTTTCAGTAAATTCATTATACTTTTTTAAAGCTTTAAAAAAATCATCCAATATCTCTTTTTTGATTTCATTTCCTAAAATATCTTCTGTTGTCTCTTTAATATCTGAAGGAAAGTAAATCGCTCCATATTTTCCAAGCCGTTCTTTGATAACATCTTCAGAATAGATTAATTTTTCTTCTTTTTCATTATTTGATTTAGGCATATTTTTCAACTTTGCTTATTATTTTTAAATTTAATTTTTCTTATTTTTAATTTCAAACTTCTCGCAATAAAGTGCGATTTCATTAATAAAATCTTTAAGATTATCAATTTGGGATCCTATAAAATTAAAAATTTCTTTTCGATATTGAATTGAATCTCTAATTTTCATTTTATCTAATCCCAAATAATTAGGGAAACATATTAATTTCATCAAATATGGAAGTACTTTTTCATTTGTTTGCAGATCTTTGAATATTGTATAAAATATATTTTCATCAGATAATTTCCATTTTAAAATACCCATATATATTAGGAATGCGAAATTCATGGAAATCCAATTTATTAATTCTTTTGATAAAAAACCTCGTCTTTGAGAAGCAAAGGCTAGATAATATATTACTAAGGTTTCATTACTAAATTGAGGGTAAAGTCGTGTTGTACCATCTGATTGCTTATTATCTCGTAAAAAATTATGTTCTAATAGAATTTCTACAAATTCTTCCTGAGGTGCTAGAAATATCCCATCAATTAAACGTAAACCAATTCGTTCACCAATTTTTTCGATGACTTCTTCTTCTGCATTCGCAATTGAGTCAACATAGGGTAGGAACACATCACTTTTCAAGATCATCGGGATTTCATAATTCTCTTTTTCTGGGAATTCTCCAAAATTAGGATCTAAGTTATAAAGTGATGTTATATTGTTTATTATTTGATAAACCTTTGGAGAAACACCAGGGATTTCAAAATAATCTGGGTTTTCCAAATTTTCTCTATAATAGGTATGGGGTTGTAAAAGATGTCGTTGGCATTCATAGAACTCATTGGAATTTTTTAATAAATTATTATATATAATTCTAAAATTTGCTCCTCTTGGAAATAACTTATCCTCAACAAATTTAACTAATTGATATAAATAGGTATTTTCTATATTTGATTCATCAGGGTTGGTAATATGTCGCAAAATATTCAAAGCATCAACAGATTCATGGAGAAATTCTACAATGTAATCTTTGATATCTATTATCGGGATTTTTTCTCGGTATTTAACGATAAAATCTTTAATTATTTCATAAATATTAGATCTATACATAGCAGAAAATTCTGAAAGAGCTCTAACTTTACGAATATTTCTTTTTTCTTCTTCCTGACGTATTTTATCTAAAATCTCCGTATCTAGTAATAAATCAGCATCTAGGTCAATAATGATTCTTCTTGTTTCTCTAAGAATTGGGCGCATGTGGCTTAAAAAAGTTAAATATCTAGGTAAGATATCTGTCCATTTCTCTCTTTTTCTCCCTGGTTTTACCGTTCTCGTAGAATTTTTCTTATAACTCATTAAATTCCCTTAATATGTTGTTATTTTATTTTTCATCATATCCAACAAGAATTTCAGTAAATATATTAGAAATTTCAATAAATATGGGTATTTCAACTCGACATAAATTTCCTAATATCCATTTATTAACATCCTTGAGAAGAAATCTTATTTGATTGTGAATCTTTTTGTTAATCTCTGAATCAATTATTTTAGATAACCACAGCCCTCCTCCTATTCTATACGCTAGAATTTTGATGAGTGGTTCGAATAATGGTTCTAAAACTTGTTTCATCATCCAAGATTTTGGAATAATACTCATATTTTTTTCATTAAAACTTGGATCATTTAAGACGGGATTAGTCTCATCCAGCTTTAATTTGGGCATGAAACTAAGTAATAATATTAAAGCGAATATTGCTGAAATCCCATTAATTGTATAAGAACCACCTATTTTTTCAATATCATCTCTATTTATGGCAATGTTTGCGAGGAACATGCATATAAAAACATTCCTATCAAATTCTTTTGATACATAAGAGTATCCGAGTTCTTCATCAATAATTAAATATTTCTCTTCAAGAATCTTGATGATTTCATCGTGAAATGTATAAAAAACATAAACTTTTTCTTCACTCCTTCTCACATCTTTTTCAATTATAAGCTCTTTGGAAATTAATCCAAAAAGTTTAGCTAGCTCTTCCAGTTGACTTTTCACATAATGACGTGGTTTATCTGGATCTCCAAACATAGCAAAAAATTGATGGTCTACGATATGAAAGTCATTTCTCATGCTAAATGCTTCAACCATTCTATCTATTATTGGTCCTTGAGTTCCAGATGCTATAGCTTTCGCTTTAGAAGTTACAAATCCATTTAATAATTCATTAATAATAAAATCTTGCTCATGAGTTCGTGATTTTAAAATTTTTTCAAAGGCTTTAGAAAAACTCTTAGTGTTTGGAAAAAAGGCATTTTGGATTTTATCATTGATCGATTTTAATAAGATATCTCCATTATTTTTTGGAAAATGGAGCTTCATATTATTTAATCTTTGAATTAGAGCTTCCTTCGCACCTGGAATGTTCTCTATATCTCTTTTTTGTAGTTTCTCTATTGCATTTTCAAGACCATTTTGAAAATCATTTAAAAGACCTTTCCATATTATGTCTTGAGCTTCTGTCATATTTTTCTCTCAATTTTCAATAAAATTTAGTTATTTATTGTCCAATTTAATTCAAATGATATATTTTTTAAAGCATTAAGTAAAGATCTAACATGCTTCTTATCATAAATATTCGGAGAAGAAATACCCTTCTGAGATTTCCAACCCATTTGTGTTCCATTTCCCATTTCTCTTTGTCCATATTTTAAAATGTTACTTAAATCCCGCACCCACCAATAGAATCTTAACCATTTCTTATTTGGATTATCCTTAGAATAAATCACCACCACTGCTTTCCATTCACCCATTAACCATTTAAGGGTTATCCCACTTACAGGTAAGTAAAAATTAATCGGAAAATTTGCATGGAATTGTAAATCTAAATCTTTTGGAAGTATATTAAAAATTGGTTGGTTGTAGCCTTCTAATATAACTATTTCTCCACAATGTTGACATTCATAATGCGATTTCAATTTATCCATTTTTTTTTGACATTTAGGACAGGTTCTATTTTCAAGAATCCTATATTTTATTATCTCTAAACCTTTTTCTTTTTCCTGATCTTCTTTTGTTTTATGTTTTTGTTTTCCATATTTTCCACTCCAACTCCACATATCATCGAAAAATTCATCAATTTTTTCCAAAGCTACAATAGTATTATTTAAAACATATTTATCGTAGATTTTAAACATCCCTGCATGTTGATAATTTTTCCACCAAGATAATCTCACATATTTCTCTTCCTTTAAATAAGCACTATGGCAAATTAATGCTGCAAATAATCGATTTTCGGTTTTGTTTATTGTAATACCTTTTTCACAGATTTCATATTGTTTATTTAAACTGGCATTTTTATGAAAATATTCACCCTCTTGAAAAACTCCTTCTTCAATCTCTTTTTTATCCTTTTCTTCTGCTTCTTTATCTTTTTCCTTGATAATTTTTTTACACAGAGGACATTGAAAGATACCTACTACTAAAGGTTCCATCTCAACATCACATGCAGGACATTTCAATTCTAACCATCACTACTCATCAATATTAATCTTTCATAATCCAAATTTAATAATTTTAATTCTTTCTCTGTTAGTTTAGTAATTTGCTCATTAATTTTAACTAGTTCTTTTCGTAATTCAATTAATGAATTTTGAATATCATTAACAATCCCTTGTTCATTAAAAGAAATTCTTTCAATAAATTCCAAATAACTATATTTTTTATCCTTACCTGAGTAGTTCTTTTTCAAATCGATCAATTTGGAATCAATTTCTTCAAGTTGGTTCCTATAATTTAATAATACCAGTAATTGAGAATTCCATTGTTTAAAGTTATCATCATCTCTATTTATTTTATCAAAATTAAACTTGTCTGAAAGTTCTACCTTCTCATCTTTAAGATGTTGTATAATATCTTTACTTTCTTCGATTGCTTTATTGATTTTTTTAATGATTATTTTTGTGTTTAATATAGGATCAAAAATTTTAATAAATCCATTAATCTTTTCGAGAATTTCTTTATACCTTTGATAAAAACCTTCAATTGTCATTTCAATCTTAATTGATTGATAAATATTTCCATATTGGTCTAAAATATAATAAAAATCATCTGGTAATGTATAATCATGTTCACCAATTCCAAGAACTAATGAATGAATAACATGACTTTTTTCACATCTTACACCTTTTAGCCTTGTGAGAGCTAAATTGAAATTTCTTCTAGTCAAAAATTTAAATTTCTTATTTATGATTAAAAATAATGTATCATCTGGCACAGAGATGGTATCTTTCTCAATAGTTATTGTTTCTTCTCCTAACTTTATAATAAAATCATCATCCTTCTGCTTAAACTCTCTAATACTTCGAATGTTTTTAATTAGACCTAAATCTATATAAATTTCTATGAATTCTTCATCCCAAAAATTTACAATGTTATTCTTATAAATTTCATCTAATATAAGTACTCTCTCATAGGATTCTATAAGATTATTGTTAGTTAAATCTTTAAATAAATCATTTCTGATAATATATAAGAAAAGAATTATGTACCTCATATCTACATTATCAAGAACGTTATTAATTAAGTTTTTATCATGTTCTAACGTTAAATTTATATGTTCCATTCCTAAAATCCACTCATTTTTTTTAAACTGTGAAGACAATTCAGTGAAAAAGAGTAATAGGGATAATGTATCATTCCTAAAAAATTTTTCGAAAATCCAATAAGACTTTTAACATAAAAGCAAAAATATTTTAGCGTCCGCTTTCTTTATTCTAAATGAATATTGATTAAATTTATTTAATATTTAAGAGAGATTGCCATGGGAAGAAGAAAACGTAAACAAGTTAGTCCAAAAAGGGTTAAAAGAGTACCTAAAATTTTCACCTGCCCAGAATGAGTAGAGCGGGTTCCGGTCTTTCCTCGAATGCGGTGAAAAAAGCGTAAAAGTCACAGATATCAAAAAAAAGGGAGCATTCGCAACTGTAAAATGTGGAAATTGTGGTTTAACAAAAGAAGTTTTAGTAAATTCCATTTCAGAACCCGTTGATGCTTTCGGGGATTTTAT
>JBHLPN010000075.1:0-11062 GCA_048939445.1 Promethearchaeota archaeon
TTATACCAAATTCTTCTAGCAGCTCTGAATTTGGCAATTTCTTCAAAAAAATCTTTATGGGCTGCTAAATGAAATGCCAATCGTCCAACAAAATCGTCAGGTTTCCATCCTCTTTCAATTAAATTGTCAATATGAGAACATGCACTTGCAAATACAAAACCCAATTCCTGTACTGCGTCAATTCCCCCTTCCCGGTAATTATATCCTGTAAAGTTTATTGGATGCCATTTTGGTACATTTTTCTGGGCTATTGTCCAATCAATGAAATCACATGCCAAACGAAGTATATGATTAGGAGGACTGTTTTTATAAGGAATATAACCAACAGTCATAGTCAATATATCATTCTGTGTCGTTCCCATCAGCTGTTTAATATCATAACCTCGCATTTTTGCCATGTTAAAATACATAGAACAAACAGGAGCAGTTGTGAAAGGTTCTACTACTAATGCTACACTTATTTTGTCTATTGGAATATCTTCAGTTAGTGCGAAAAGACTATCTATACAGTAAAGTGGTACACCAGATGTTCCTACTTCTGGAGCACCATCTTTATTAGTAGGGTCGATCCCATTAAAAGTTAAAGCATCAACGGCAGCACTAAATCCAGTTTCACCATTTTCATAGAGAAATTTCCATCTCTTATTAGTTTCCTCAGGCGTTCCATGACCTGAAAATAATCTCATCGTCCAAAGTCTTCCACGGTACATTGTTGGATATACACCTCTAGTATAAGGAGGTTTCCCTGGAAAGCTAATATTATCCAAATAATCTCTCTTTACATCTAAAGGTGTATATATTCGCTTGATAGGAATATCAGAATCAGTAACAAATTTTACATCACGTTCTTTCGCATCTTCTAACTCTTTATCCCATTTATCTTTTTCTTGTTGAATTTTATATAAATAATTTTTATCAAACATAGTTTAACTCTCGATTATTTAACTATTATAGTTATAATTACATTTAATTTAAAGTAAATTTTGGAAGCTAAAAAATTTTGATAATTGAGAGATTTAGGATTGTGGTTATATGAATTTAAAATATATTGTAGTCCATTAGATAAAATTTAAGTAAACTGCATTTAAAACAAGATTATGGATAACAAAGTTACAGAATATATAGATAAACAAAAATCCCCTCAAAAAGAGATCTGTCAGAAATTAAGGGAAATTATATTAAGTACATTCCCAAATATTATAGAGAAAATGAAATATGGAGTTCCATATTATGGAAATAAATATTACATTGTTGCTTTAAAAACACATGTCAATCTAGGTTTCTCGATTAAGGTTTTAACAGAAGAAGAGATAGCGCTTTTTGAAGGGAGTGGGAAAACAACAAAGCATATCAAAATCAATACTCTTGAAGATCTCGACGAAAAAAAGATCATAAAGCTACTAAAAATGGTAAAACAATGAATTGGACAAATATGTTTGATTAATCAATGATATAAGTTTAATTATAATTATTTATTAAATTATTTAATCGTTTAAAATAATAAGATTAGTTATCTTTTGACCAGAAATTGATTAAATATGTCTGAAAAATTATGGTATAAAGTAGCAAGAAAATTTATAAAAGCAGGAAGGTTACCGATAAGAGTAAGTGATACTATTATCGAAATAATGCAAGCTTTATTAACCAAAGAACAAGCAAGATTTATCACTTTGCTTAAAAAACGTTCATATAATATAGACGAGATTAGACCTCTAACTGATATGGATGAAGAGTCACTTAATAATATATTAAACGACCTCATGAATATTGGTGTGATTTCTGGTATACCCAGTAGAAGCACAGGCATTATGGTTTATCGGAAAACCCCTTTACTTCCAGGAATTATTGAATTTACATTAATGCGTGGTGAAACCAATGAAAAAGCAAAAAGCTTAGCAAAGTTATATTCGAAACTATATAAACAGGTAGTTCAAGATACACAAACTAATTATGACCAAATGGTCAAAGAATATAGGAATGGTCCCTCACTTGATAGAGTTATTCCTGTCGAAGAAGAAGTTAAAGTAAGGGAAGAAGTAGTTCTACAATTAGAAGAAATTTCAAAAATCATTGAAAAATATGATCCAATAGGAGTAACAATTTGTTATTGCAGACATAAAAAAGATCTTCTTGATGAACCCTGTGAAACAACACAAGAAAGAAGAAATTGCTTTGCGTTCGGTAGAACAGCAGGATTCCTTATCCAACATGGTTTTATGGAAAAAATTTCAAAAGAAGAAGCATTGCAAATAATGAAAAAAGCTGAAGATGAGGGTTTGGTGCATAAGGCTTTTCACACCAATTTGGATATAGAAAGAGAGCTTAATGGTATATGCAATTGTTGCAAATGCTGCTGTGGAACTTTTTTACTTCATTATACAGGCGCAGTTCCTTTAATGGATTTAACTTCACACTTAGCACATGTTGATGAAGATCTATGCGTGGGATGTGAAACATGTGTGCAGAGTTGTGCCGCTGAAGCTATTGAACTTGAAGACACAGTAGCAGTTGTTAATGATGAAAGATGTTTAGGGTGTGGAGTTTGTGCTCATTTATGTCCCGAAAATGCCATTAGCCTGGAAAGAACAGAAATGAGGAGAGTATTCATACCACCTCCAAAACTAATAGTTGAAAATTGAAAAAAAGAAAATTCTTTTTTAATAAAATCGATAAATATCTATAATGAACTAACTTAAACCAACTAATACTTAAAATTAACAAAAAATATTCCGATATTATGAGTTCAGAAGATATTATTGTATATATTAGTTTAGGAGTTTCAATTGCAGTACTTTTCTTCATAATCTGGGATCACTTCAAAGATGACAGGATACTAGCTCGTGAAGTTCAAGATTTTTATAGTGATATAGAGATGTTAATATTTACAAACCTCCAAGTGAAATATTATGAAATACTCCAGAAAAGTACTGGAGAAATCGAAGAACAAGAATTAAAAGCATTAATAAGAAATAAAAATCGAGATATAATTCAACAAAGTTATTTAAATGTTAAGATTAATCAAAATATTAAGTTATATGCTCAATATCTTGGATTAACTTACAATAAGGAAAATAATACCTATTTGAATGGAACTATTTATCTCTTAAAAACTGATGGAACTTTATTGAAAAGAAATATCGACTCCAATACAGAAGTTCCCATTGTAACTTCATTTATAGAAATCAAACCTCAACAAATTTCAGAATTAAATGTGTATCTTAATAGCCTACGCTTTTATTGGAAAAAAAAATATTATAAATTTATATTTCGTCCCCAATTACATCAAAAAGTAGTCTTTGATGAATTACTTGGTTATGTAAAACCTTTAGATCAAAAAAAGCAACAATATTTAAGGAGAATTTGGAAAAAAAGTAGTAAAACATCATTATAAATTATTTACGTAAATGATATCTTCTTTCTTTTTTCATTTTATAAAGTTAATATAAATTTTTTTAAATAATTTTTCATAAACTTATTACTTTCATTCAATCTTCAGATTTTTGTATTAATTTTAAAAATTGATCTTCAGAAATGATTTTTACACCGTATTCCTTTGCTTTTAGATTCTTTTCGCTTCCAGAATTTGGATCATTAGTTACTAAATAATCTAAATTCTTAATAACACTTTTTTTAAAAATTCCACCATGTTCTTCTAATAAACTTTTTATTTCATCTCTAGTAATTGATTTTAAGGCCCCTGTGAAACAAAAAGTTTTCCCTTTTAACTTTCCTTCTTTTAAAGTCTCTTTTATCTTGATAACTCCTTTCTTTAAAACAGAGATCATATCATTATAAAGTTTATTTATTCCATTGATAATCATTTGTGCATTTGCATCTCCAATTCCTTCAATTTTAGCTAAATCGTCAATTTTTGCGTTTTTAAGTGATTCGAGAGTCTTATAATCACTATCTATAATTAATTTTGCTATCGATTCACCAATATTTTCAATATTAAAGCCCGCAATGAATTTTGCAAGTGAAATTTCATTAATTTTAAATAAATTTCCTAAAGCTATTTCAGCGGATCTCTTTCCTTGGCCTTCCAATTTAGAAATATCCTCAATTTTTAAATCATATAAATCTGAAATTTTTTTAATCCTATTGGTATCATATAATTTTCTTAACAGTTTTTCTCCAAAATTCTTAATTCCTAAGGTTTTTATCCATACTTCAAGTCTATGAAATTCTCTATTAGAACATTGTTCATTAGGACAAAATAATCTTACTCCAATATTTATCAATTTTGCACCACATGAATCGCATTTGATTGGATATTTGATTTCCTTGGCATTATAAGGATTTTCAACCACTTTTTCAACTTTAGGAATAATGTCTCCTCGTTTAGACACAATTATAATGGAACCTTTTTTTAATCCCAATCTCTTAATTTCAGAAGGGTTTGATAAGGACGCACGTCTTACTTTTGTTCCAGCTATTTTAACTTCATCAATAAGCGCAACAGGTGTCAATGTAGCACCACTAATGCTCCATTCTACCTCATTTAAAACCGATATAGCTGATTGTGAAGGAAATTTAAAAGCAATTTGTTTCATTGGAGTAATCCGATTCATATCATCTAGATCAATTTGATTACATTTTACAACAAGACCATCAATATCAAAATTCAATTGATCTCGTATTTTAATTATTTTATCACGATATTTAATTACATCTTCTGAATTATCAAAGATTTTAGAATCAACAACATTGAATTTTTGTATTTTCATCCAATTAATTTTGTCTAACTCAGTATTAAATTTGAGTTTTTCATTAATACTAAATACATCATAATAAATTAATGATAAATCTTCATAACCTTTTCCACTTTTTCTTTTACTAATACCAGAAGCGGTATTTCTACAATTAGCATATTGATTCGAATACTTTTTTTGAAAAATATCATGAGTTATTAATATTTCTGCTCTTAATGCACCTGAAAAGTCTTTATCGATATTTGGAATATAATCTTGCATCTTTTTGACATTTGCAGTAATATCATCACCAACTTTTCCATCACCTCTGGTTATCGCAA
Source organism: Promethearchaeota archaeon (assembly GCA_048939445.1). Taxonomy (GTDB): domain Archaea; phylum Asgardarchaeota; class Lokiarchaeia; order Sigyniarchaeales; family SOKP01; genus Loki-b32. Next base: position 5,033 of record JBHLPN010000075.1, read on the forward strand.
ATGTTTGAATACCATTCATATATTGAACTTCTATAGAAATTCCATCAAGTTTCAATTGTACCAATAATTTAGGAGATGGAATTCTTTTTTTCCATTTTAAGAAATCTTCAATAGTATTAACTTTGGATTGAGAATTCATGAAAATTATATGTTCTCTTTTCATAAAAACAGTAGTAGAATCCTTTCCAATTTCAGAGAATACTTTGTTACTTGAATCCAATTTTTTTAACTTATCAACTAAAGCGTCATATTCATCATCACTCATCTCAGGTTGCTTGTTGTAATAGAGATTGCGATGATATCTAATTAAATTCTCTAATTTTTTAATCAAATATTCTTCATTCTTCATTATTTAGAATGGGACTTGTGTTTTTTTGTATTGAATAACGTTAATCTTTAAGATGAATCATGATTTTTTTTTTATTTAATTAGAATTTTCTTTATTTCCTTTAAATTCTTTGTATTTAACACATTTTTACTTTCTAACCAACCTCTTCTAGCAACAGAAACACCAAAATCCATAAATTTTAATTGATTATTATTATGAGCATCCGTACCAATTGAAAAATTAATCTTATAATTCCTTGATTTAAAACAATTTAAATCTGATAAATCCAGGCGATCAGGAAAAGCATTTATTTCTAAAAATATATTAAGTTTTTCAGCCTCTTCAAAAATCTTTGAAAAATTTGTAATTGTTGGTGCTCTCTTATTAATGATTCTACCAGACGGATGCCCTATACATTTAACATAATCATTATTCATTGCATTTAATATTCGGTTAATTGAAATTTGCTCGTCTTGTTTAAAGCCAGAATGAATGCTAGCTATCACAAAATCTAAATCTTTTAATATAGAATTATTTAAATCTAAATTACCATTTAAGTCAATGTTAGCTTCTACACCTGAAAAAATCCTAAAATCATCAAATTTGCGATTCAATTTTTCAATTTCAGTTAATTGATTTTTTAAATCATTTTCATTCAGCCCTCCAGCAATTTGTAGACCCTTTGAATGATCACAGATGGTTATATAATCATACCCTAAACTTTTAGCAGAGATTGCCATTTCTTCAATGGAATTAGAACCATCACTCCACTTTGTATGAACATGCATATCTCCTTTAATATCATTGATTTCAATTAATTCTGGAAGTTTTCCAGTCCTAGCAAAATCAATTTCCCCTCGATTTTCCCGTAATTCTGGTTGAATATACCTTAACCCTAACTTTTCATATATGTCAATCTCTTTAGCTCCTGCTATTTTTTTATTTTTTTCTAAATTAAATAAACCAAACTCATTTAATTTCATATTATTTTTTTTAGCTAATTCTCTTAATTGAATATTATGTTCTTTCGATCCGGTAAAATATTGGAGTGCTGAGCCATAACTGGATTCTTCAATTATAGTTAAATCTACTTGGATATTGTTATTAAGAATAATTGTACTTTTCATTTCTCCACTTGATAAAACTTGTTTTATATTAGGTAATTTAGTAAAAAATTCCATAACCTTTTGAGGCTGCATTGAAACCACTAAAATATCAATATCTCTAATTGTTTCTTTCCTTCTTCTAATGGAACCTGCCAATTCAATGTTAATTATGAATTTTAATTCTTTCAACTTTGATTTTATATTTTCAGCAATAGGTAATATTTCCCCTAAGAGAAATCTTTCTTGAGATGATTTATATAATTCAATTGCTTGAAGAAGATTAATCTCTTTTTTCTTTCCAAAACCTCTAATATTTTTTAACTTTCCCTTTTTTATTGACAATTCTAACTCATTAACATTTTTGATTCCAAGTTCATGATGTAATATTTGTGCAGTTTTTGGACCAATCCCCTCTAGTTTCAATAATTCTTGTAACCCCTCAGGGATTTGGTTTCTTAAATTATTTAAATACTTTAATTCCCCTGTTTCGAGATACTCTTGAATTTTTGATGTTATACTCTTTCCTACTCCAGGGATATCATCCAAGGTTCCCTTTTTATAAAAATTTTCAATATCTTCCGAAAGTATCTCTATATTTTGAGCTGCTCTTCTATAAGCTCTTGGTTTATATTCTATTTCATTTAATTCAAGGAGATCTGCAATTTCATAGAGGATTTTCGCAATTTCCATATTTTTCATTATGAATATACCATCGATTTTTAATTTTATTTTTAGTATTTTTTTATTCTTTTAAGTATATTTTGAGATATCCAAGTGTTCTTGATTGATTTTTATTTGATAAATTTAAAAATAAAGCGATTAACTGACTATAAATTTCTGGACCTGAAAATATCCTTCTTAGTTGAGTTCTCTTTAAACTTTTATCTGATGTTGGCATGTTTAGAATTATTTTGAATGTTTTACTAATCTATTTTTTTTATTCAAGTTTTAATTCAAGATGAACTAAATTTGATGTATTCATTTCTGTTTGTGTAGAAAAATTTAATTTAAAGTATTCAGATAAAAGATATTTATAAAATAGGGAAAAGAAATTCGAAAAAGATTCATCCAAATCATGCAATCCTCTAAAGATAAACAGACTATTTTGAATCTGAATATCAATAGTGTTAAACCATTTTAAACCATTTTTCCCAAAAAAGTTTATTGAAAAACCAGCATGTGCTTCTAAGGTTTCTTCATTCATAGGTTTTGCTAATAAGAATGTTATAATATCAGAGAATTGATCGACAAAATCCTTAGCCATTATATTTAAGTACTCATTATCCAGTTTGGATAAAATCCGAGAAAATGCATTCTTCGATATCATAATCATCTGGTTAGTTTGATTGAATATTTCTAAATTCAGCCATTGTTCAATAGCATCTTTTGCTATCAAACCGCGTGTTTTATTCTGCTGTTTTGCGATTAAGTCTAATTTTTCGAGGATTTCTTCTGAAAGTCGAAATCCAAGGAAATTACTTATTCTTTTTGGTTTTTTTTTGGCCATTTTAAACCAATTAAAAAAATGAATTATAAATTATAAATAGAAAATGTTTTTATTAGTATTTAAAGTTATCTATTACATACATTGTTTTCGATTGAAAACGTTTAAATATTATGTTATCTTGGTAACAAATTAATTATATGGATGAAAATTAGGAGTGATAAAAATGAAAACCAAAGAAAAATCAAAAAAAGGAAAGAAAGATGAGGAGAATGAAAATTCTGATGATGATGATGAATTGGATGATGATGAAGAAGAATTAGAGCATTACGATGAAATCTATAGTTGATTCCATTAAATTTTTAAATTAATGTCATTTTTCAAAAAATCCAAATAAAGAAATTATAAAACAAAATAAATAAAAAAAGGTGATTAGCATGGGAGAAGAAGAAAAAATTGAAATCAAAAAAGAAAAAAAAGAGATAAAGGACCGAAAATCGAAAGAATTAGCAATAAGACGAGAGAATCCATTTTCACTATTTCAACAAATGGATCGATATTTTGACGATCTAAGAAGAGGATTTTTCAACGATTGGTATTGGCCTTTTAAATCCATGAGAAGCCGCCCTTTAAGTCCGATCGCTATGGAATCAGAACCATTTTTCAGGACACCATTATCAAATATTACCGAAGATGAAAATAATTTCAATATTTTGGCGGAATTGCCTGGCCTTGAGAAAGGTGATATTGAAATTAAGATTCATAACGGTAACTTAGAGATTAAGGGAGAAGTAAAAGAAGAAAAAAAAGAAGAGAAAAAGGGTGAATTAGTTAGAAGAGAATTCCGTAGTTCTAGTTATTATCGGTGCTTCAGTCTACCTGAAAATATCGATGAAGATGCGATAGAAGCAAATCTGGATAAGGGTGTTCTAAGAATAAAAATTCCTAAGAAAGAAATAGAAAAGAAGGGAAAAAAAAAAATTGAAATACAATAATTTTTTCTCTTAATATTTTAAAGTAGAAAAATAAAGAGGTGTAAATTAATGGAAGATGTTAAAAATGTAGAGAGGTTGGCTGTTGAAAATTCAGAAATAGCACAGGATGAAAAATACAAAGCACAAGAGATGAAATTAGCAGCAAAAAAAGAAGTAAAAAGGGCAAAAGCGAGAGAAATATTAGCGCAGAATGAAATTGAATTAGCACAAATACGAGAAAAACTAGCTGAAAGGAGCAAGAAATTAGTGGAAAGAAAAGAAAAAGTGAAAAATCTTTTACAATTTTCTGAAGCTGTCATAAAAGCTGAATTAAATCAAGCTCACTATAATGAAAAAGTTGCAGAGACTCAGAAAGATATAGCTAAAATTCAACGAAAAATTGCTAATGCTGAAACTGAAATTGTGGAAGTTAATTTAAAATTAGCCAATAAAAAAATTGACGAAGCTAAAGGAAGAGCAAATCTAGCAAAAATACAATTTACATATGTTAAATTGGTGAATAGTAATGCTCCCGAAGAGAAAATTGCTAAAGCAAAAGAAGCATACCTAAGACGACAGAAAGACTTAACCAAATTTGAAACTGATGCTATGGAAATAAATAATGAGCTAGTAATGAAACAAAATAAATTAGCTAATCTAAAAAAGGAACTCTCTGAAAAATTAGGGGAAAGGGAAAAAATCAGACCTATAGATTCTGGTGCCTAAATAATGGAAAAAAATGAAAAATTTATAATATAAAAGTGATAAAATGATTTTTAACTCAAACACATTCCTAGTCGCAATAACAATAGGGCTTTTGGCAATAGCTTTAATCTCATTGATAATGGTTATTTTCGAAGAATTTAAAGAAAAATCTGATGATTTATTTGTAATTATTGGTTTAATTGCAATTCCAATTATTTTTTTAATCCCTTTAATTATAGGCTTGATTCAAGATTTATTAAAAACTATTTTTTAATGTTATTTAAATCCAATTAGATATGAATAATAAAAAAAAAGGTATGTATGATTTGGAAAATGCTGAGAATTTAGAAATAATAGCACAAAAAAATTTAGATATAGCAGAAAATGAAAGATTGATCTGCAAAGATTCTAAAATGAAAGTTAAGCAAGATCTTAAAAGCGCCAAAGCAAGAGAAATTCTTGTTAAAAATGAAATAGAATTAGCCAAACTTAACCATAGATTAGCTGAAAAGAGTAAAAAACTAATTGAGAGGAAAGGAGAAGTAAAAGACATTCTAAATTTTTCAAATAATAATTTAAAAACTGAAGAAGATTATGCTATTTACAATATAAAAATTGCAGGAATTAAAAATACAATTGCTGAGGTTCAAAGAAAAGTAGCTTATCTTAATAGACAAATTGCAGAAGAGGAGTTAAAAATTATAAATGAAAAATTAAAAGTTGCCAAAGAACGTGAAATATTAGGTAAAAAACAATTTAACTATGTCAAACTTATGAAAATATCACCACCAAGAGAAAAATTAATACAAGCAGAAGCAGACTATTTAAATCACCAAAAAAAATTAAATAAAGCAATAAAGGATGTTTTTGAAAAAAGTATTGAAATAAGAAGGAAGGAGGATAAATTAGCTGATTTAAAGAAAGAGCTTTCAGAAGAATTAGCTGAAAGAGAAAAAATAAGACCTCCAATTGGCAAATTTCCTACAAATATGTGAATATAATTAAAAGGTGTAATTAAATGGAAAAGAAAAGAGTACTGATAATCTCGGGAATTGCAAATGCCATCATACTTATAGCAGTTTTAATAAATATCATTATAGTCTTCCCTTTAACTGCAGAAAACGCTTGGATTTATGGGATATATATAATGGCAGCTGGTTTGAGTGTATATTTCATAGGATTATTTCTAGTTGAGGGTTATAGATTAGAAACGATTGGAACTATTATAGTGATTGTTGGTGAAATTTTTATTATAACCTATTTCGCTTTAGCTTTAGGAACACTTTGGGTAAGTACATATGTAATTTTTCCCATAATAACGTTTTCTGTATTGTTAATTATCGCTTACTATTATAGCAAGGAAATTTTACCCAATCGAAATGCTTATAATATGTCTTTGATGTTAATATCTGGTTCTCTGTTTTTTTTAATGGTTGAAGCTGCTTTTAGAATTCCTGATTTTTTTCAAGAAAC
>JBHLPN010000334.1:0-3462 GCA_048939445.1 Promethearchaeota archaeon
TTAGAAGATTTTGGTATTGCAGGAAGAAAGGACTGGTCTAAACGTTTTTCAGGAGGTATGCAACGACGTTTAAATCTAGCAATGTCTTTAGTATATGATCCAGAAATATTATTTCTTGATGAGCCTACAGCTGGTCTTGATCCTCAAGCTAGGCGACTTGTATGGGACTTTATTCGAGATTTGAAAAATAAGAATATTACAATTATTCTTATGACCCATGATATGGTTGAGGCTGATTCTTTAAGTGACCGCGTTGCAATAATAGATAAGGGAAAGATCATAGCTGTGGGGACTCCCACTGAATTAAAAGAGAAATATGGAAGCGATAATGTATTAGAACTTTCTTTTTTTAAGAAAGAAGATATTGATCTTGTAAAAAATAATATTCAGAAAATATCTTTCGTTGTCAGTTGTAGTGAGAATATCAGAAAGGAAAGAAAAACACTACATATCGCTTTTCAAGGTGGCTTAAAGAACCTTGTGAAACTTTTACAACAAGGACTTATCCAAAATATTGATGAGGTTGAAAATATGAAGTTTAGACAAAATTCTCTTGAAGATGTATTTTTAAATTTAACAGGAAGGAGGTTGAGAGATTAAAATGACAATGTTAGAAAATAAAGCTATACAAATAGCTATTAAAAATATTAAAGACAAAACTCGTCATTGGCAATATTTAGTTTTTTCTTTAGGTTTTCCAATAATGTACACAATTATTTTTTACTTTTTTCTTGGTCGTGAAGCTTTTTCATACGGATTTCCCGGAATGATAATATATACAACTGCTGTAGCTACAACGAGTTCAGCTATATCATTTTCAGTAGATAAAACATCTGGTATGCTTGAACGGTTAGATACAATGCCCACAGGAAGAAAAAATCTATTTTTAGGAGCTTTATTGTCTGAAGCTTTAGTAGTTTCGCTTCAGATTATTATAATGTTCATACTTGGATATGCCGTACTCCAAGTTTCATTTAAAGGTATTTTTGAATTATTAATAGGCTTTTTTGTTGCAGTTTTATTCGGTATTTCATCTGTTGGAATTGGTATTATTATTTCAGGTATTGCTAAGACTCCCGATATTGCAAATGCAATTGCATTATTCTATTATATTCCAATTTTATTTCTATCAGGATGTTTTATGCCTTTTGAAAGCCCAATAGTTTATTTCACACCACCTTTCTGGGCAAAACAGATTTACTTGCAAATTACAATCTTTGGTCATGGACTTTTTGATAATCTATATAGTAGCTCAATGATAGCTCCTGAGGGTACAGCTTATATGACTCCAATCCCATTGTGGGGAGGGATATTGATTACTATTGCTTTTACACTTGTCTTTATTGTAATTGGGATTATTATATTCCAAAAGAAGACTAAATTTTAAATTAAAAATTCCTTTTTTTTTCAATATTAATGGATTTAGATCTCACTAGTTCTGATCATAAACCAACTAACAATATTTGAATTAGGTATAATAATTTCTTCAAGCCTATAAAAATCAAAATGCTCAAAAAAAGATAGATTTCTCTCCAAAGTAGTCTCTAAATATATAGGTAAATTTGTTTTATCTATATGTCTTACCATTGGTTTTATAAGCTTACTTGCAAAACCTTGTCCTTGGAATTTTGGATCTACACCAATTAACTCAAAATACCAATAAGGAACTTTCATATAGATATTACGCATGGAATCATTAACAGCTTTAACAAATGTCATCCTTTTTGCACTTTTTCTACCAAATTTAAAAGGTAATTTGAATCCACCTTTAGTTAGATATTTCCAATAAGGGAAATTTACATTTTTGGGGGGTCGCCATATAGCTATGCCCTCTAAATTTTTGGATGTCCCATAAACTTCACCATATCTGATGCCAATACGTAGTTTTATTTCAAAAATACGGTAGGCTTGAACTAATCTTTTGCTTGCTTCAGGAATCTGCCAGCGAATTATTGGATCATTTTGAAAAGCCCTTGACAACATGAAACTTGCTGGTTTAATATGCTCTTCTGAAAGTCTAATTAAATTATTTAATTCTAACATTGGTTTCTGAAAAATAGAATCTAATTTGAAAGTTGATTAATATATGTTTTAAATTTAAATTTATTAATTTTTTTCGAATTATTTTTGATCATAATATCGGAAAGTACAAAAATTCTCAAAATTTTACTTAATAAAGTAAGGATATTAGATGTATTAACGTTGTCTAGTTCTAAATTTGAATTAACTAAAATTAATGGAGTCTATCAAATAAAAATACCTGTTCCATTCCCAGTTAAATACGTATGCCTTTATTTATTTAAATTAAATGGAAAGAACATTCTGATTGATTCTGGTCTAAATATGGGCAACTGGAAAAAGAAATTCTTTTCTGCTCTTGAAGAATTGAACATTTCAATTCGAGAAATAGATTACTGCTTCATTACACATATCCATACTGATCATATGGGATTAGTAAAAATACTCAAACAGAAAAACCCTGCACTCAAAATCTTAATGCATGATATAACTCATGAATTATTAGAATGGGAAACAAATGATGAAAACTTAAAAGATTTAGAAAAAGAAGCTAGAGTAATTGTTAATCAATTGATAAGATATGGAATAAGTAAAGAACAAGGAAATAGAATAATTCAGTTTTTTACATATTGGCCAAAATTCTTACAATATCAAAAACCAGATATCATTGTACACGATGGAGATATATTATTTGAAAAATTAGAAATTATTTGGACACCAGGGCATAGTTTCGGTCATATTTGTATTTTTGATAAGGAAAGAAAATATCTTTTTTCTGGTGACCACATTTTAAGTCGAATCACCCCTCACATAGGAAATTTCGTAATCCCTGCTGATATGGCAGAAAAGTATAAAGATTATAATTTTAACAATATTTTACAGCATTATTTATTTTCATTAGATAAAATTGACAATTTAAATCCAAAAATAATTTTCCCCGCTCACCAAGAGATAATTTACAATCCCCATGAACGAATCCAACAAATTAAAGAACATCATCAAAATAGATTGAAGGAGATTTTAAAAGTAATTAACAACAATCCCACGACTGCTTATAGAATATCTCAAATCCACTTTGGGGAAGATTTAGATGAAATGAATTCTTATATGGCATTAAGCGAGGTGTTAGGGCATCTATTTTATCTTGAAGCTCAGGGAAAAGTAAAAACAATTGAAAAAAATGGAAAATATTTATATTATTGTTAGTTATAAGTGAATATTATGATTGAATGGATTAATTTTTCAATCCTAATTATCTCAACTATATTATAGCATTTTTCTATATCAAAAGTGTAGGTCCAGCAAAGTTAGAACAAAGAATAGGGGAAAAAGCATATATCAAATGTGGAAATTATCGAATTATTGCCGCATTTTTTGAATTAATTACCGCAGTTAATTATATTTTTTATTTCTATTTTCCTCTACCAATTCCTTTTCCTCAAT
>JBHLPN010000335.1:0-3447 GCA_048939445.1 Promethearchaeota archaeon
CCTAATAATAGGGTAAATTTATCAATTTAAAAACGATGTATTATCCTAGTAGACACATGATTTATTGTAAAAGTAATATAATCATATTACCGAAAAATTAATTTTAGGATTTACTCTTATTCTCCTTGTTAATAAAAAATTTTCTTAAGATGCAATTGAGATATTATTGTAAAAAGTGTGGTACATGTTGCCATGAAGTTCCTGGGGATTATGTAAAAAGAATTCCAATCTATCCAGATGAAGCAGACAAATTAATTGAGGTTGCAAAGAATCGTCATATTGAATTTAAAATTATGGAAGATTTGGTATTTCCAGATATAAAGAATGAAAAAATTTTGATTTTAACTTATCGTATAAGACTAGATAATGAAAAGCAAGGGTGTCCTTTCTACAATGAACAAAAAGGATGCACAGTTCATGATTCCAAGCCCTTAGCTTGTCAGGCATATCCCCTCGCATTAAAACGTATTGATGCTTTCAATTTTGAGATATCAATTGATCCACTTTGTAATTTTGTTATTCAAAATTATAATGATCTGGAACATTTAGATTTACCAAGATTAAAAGAGATCTTCAAAGATGAGTATCCTAAAGCTGAAAAATTTTATCGAAAAAATAAGAAATTAATGTTTAAAATACGAAAATTAGAAGTTTTAAGAAAAATAGAAATACCGCGTGAGATAAATTTAGAAGAATTTAATACCTATTTGCAAGAATGGGAAAGAGAAGATATAATAGTTAAATAATTTAATAAAACCTATTTAGATTTTAAGTCTTAAATCACTTACAAATTCCTTAAATTTATTATCTTCTAAAGAAACCACTACAAAATTATTTAAAGCCTCACTAATTATTTGAGCCACAATATGCTTACAGAATTTGCGTTTATTCTTAATAACCACGTTTTTATAGAAATCTTGACAAGAACAGTACAATTTGGGATATATTAAATGTTCTTGATTTTCTCCTTTAGCCGCCCAAATGATTCTATTTGAAGGTTTATATATATATTTTATAATTCCCCTCTTCATTGAAGCAATTACGTCTATAGATTTGTCCGGAAATATTTCCTCTAAGAATGTTATAAACTCCTTATCGATCGATTGTTTTTCTTTAGCTTTTTCATAAACTTGAAATAATATTTCTTTTGACATTTGTTTCCATCCCTTAAGCACATAAATTAACTATACATATAAATCCTTTTATTTTTGTTATTAATGGAATAAATACATTCTTTCTTTTCTAATTTTTTTACAATATAATATTAATGTTTTTTCTAGCTTGTCCATTATTCTTAGAATAAGAAAAAATCCATACAATACCCTGTTATGTGCAATTCATATCCCTGATATATACCGCTGGGTAATAAAATGGATCCTATGGTTTTCCAGGGTATATATCACTTAGTTAATATGTCACAACTTGATAAGAGAGATGGATCCTTAAAATTATCGCAGTTTAAATTTAAAATTTAAAAAAATATATTACCTAAATTTATTGAATTCAGGTGTAAGAAAAATGCATGTTGCTCAGGAACCTGTCCTTCCATAAGAGTCTCAATATGAGAATCTGTCATATTTATCTTTTTCTTTTTATTTTAAATCTGAAGGTAAAGTTTGCTTAACCATCAATTCCTTAAATTGATTGGGAGAGGGGTCATTACCAAATTTTTTAATGATAAGTTTCTCTCCTTGATAAACTGGAACGTACGGAGCCCAAATTTCATCTGAAATGAATCTTAGCATTGTTTTTATGCTACTCTCTGGGATTACTTTAAATTCTCTTGAGTATTTTATTAATTCATTATCATTCCAACCTTTTACATATTTATAATAAGCCAGGTTATAAGAAAATCCTTTAAATCCGCTTCTAACTTCATTTTGTTTAATTAATATCTCAATCTCATCTTCAATATTTCGATTGGGACAAAATTTCTCTAAGAGAATTTTGCAACTTTCCCAAGGATTAAACAAAATCCTTTCTGCCAACTCACCCATCCCTTCATATATCACCATTTCAGGAGTATATATCATTAATATGGAGGTTTCAAAATATCCTTTTTTACGAAATAACAAATGATCTCGAACAGCGCTTTCCATATGATGTCCAGGGTACCCTTCATGGCAAGCAAGATTTAATAAACTTGTCCAGTAATGAATTTTGCTAATATTTATATCCATTCTTGAAGTATAATTCCCTAGATACGTATTATACATTGACCAACTTTTATCTTTTACCTCATTTAATAATATTTTTTCCTTAAAGAGTAGTAAATTAGGAAATAGTTCTTTAGTTCGGTTTTTAGCAATATTTATTGCTTCTCCCATCAAACTTTTTATTTTATTTGATGATACCATTCTTCGTAGAGCATAAGTTTTTATTCTATCAGATAGAGTGCCCTTTCCCTTATAGATTTCTTCAGCTTGGGATGCAAGATCATAGAAGAAATCATCGTTGATCAATAGCGGTGTAAAATCAAATAAATTTTCTACTTGTTTTAAATAAGGCATTTTATCACCATTTAGCTTTCTTAAAATAGTCTTAATTGCAACTAAAGTTTTTTCTAAAAATCTATAGCGTTTCTCATCAAATCCTTGATTTTTTATCTGATCCATGATATTTTTACAATCTTGCAAAAGATTTCTGGGAGAAACAATTTCTTCAGCATCTATTGCTTTTTTAATTTCTGGAGGACCATAATAATGCTCAACATAACCATTAATATGTTTGTTGATTCTCAATCCTAGCTTAATATAACTTTTTGTAAAATCATCCAAATCCATACCAGTCAATTTACGCTTTTTGAAACCTATCTCAATATTTTATTTTGGACTTTTGGCTAAGAACTCTATTATTTCTTTATTTTTAAATTTTATATCATTGTCTGGAATGAGGAATTCTTTTAATAACGAATTTAAAGATAATTACTAGGTTTATTTTAATATAAGAAAATTTTTGATGGAAGAGTTAAGATAATATTATCTTCCTTTTTACTTCTACAATTTTATTTAACCTAACATAATTTTAATTTATAAAAAATTATGTAGATCTAGTTTCAATAATATCATTTGTAATAATCTGTTTATCAGATGTCCATATCACGTATGAATAACTTTCAAATTTATCGATAAAGGCTTTCACATCATTTTCATGCAAAAAATAATAATTAATTTTAGATTTTATTGTATATTTAATAAGACACAGAACTTCAAAACAGATTGGGCATATCCAATTATATTTTCCTGCATTTTTAGGTAATCCATTAACACAATTGTATAATTTTGCCAGCTCTTGATTAAATGCTTTATATGGCATGATATGGATTATATGAAAAACTTATTAAACACCTTCTCTTTTTTCTTGTCTCTTATTTATAAAAGTATATTTAAAGACAGGTAAACTATCTCATCTAATATTATCATATTTTATGAATAAACAGGTTCGTTA
>JBHLPN010000076.1:0-11012 GCA_048939445.1 Promethearchaeota archaeon
CTGTCCCGCCTATTGGAATATAATATAATTCATTGCATGTTTCTCTTAATCTTTTTAAATTAATTTCAATTTGCTTCTTATAAACCTCAAATTCTAAAGATAATGGGATTGGAACTGCATCTTGTAAATGGGTTCTTCCTACTTTAACAATATCTTTAAAATCTTTAATCTTATTATTTAAATGTTCAATTAGTCTTTCCAATGTAGGAAAAAGTTTTTGGATCATATGTAAAGCAGAAATGTGCATCGTACTAGGGATTACATCATTAGATGATTGACCTTTATTTACATGGTCATTCGGGTGTACTGGATGCTTTTTACCCATTGGATATCCTAAAATTTCATTTGCTCGATTTGCTAAAACTTCATTCATATTCATATTTGTTTGAGTTCCAGATCCTGTTTGATAGATATCAATTGGAAATTGGTCTAAGTATTTATTCTCTTCTAAAATTTCATTTATAGCATCAAGAATTGCATTGCCATTACTTTCTTCAATTAATCCTAATTCAATATTTGCCATTAGGCACGCTTTTTTTATTTGAGCTAATGAGATAATAAAAATCTCTGGAAATCTCTTATTACTTATTTTAAAGTTTTGAATAGCTCGTTGTGTATTAACACCCCAATACACATCTTCAGGGACTTTAACCTCACCTAAAACATCTTTTTCAATACGAAAATTCAAAATTCATTTCATCTTTAATTTGAATTTTTATAAGGTTATTAGAAAAGCGAAAGTAAAAAAAGTTTATATTAAGATTAAATTAATTTCACTGACAACTCAATACGAGCTATGAAAGTTAGATAAACTCTCGAATTAACGAATTTATCTTATTTGGATACTCATTTATAACCCAATGAGACCCCTTAGGAATCTGTTTAATCGTTAGATCTGAAATAAATTCCTCCAACCCTTCAAGATTATGGATCGTTAAAGCAGTATCTTTCTCGCCCCAAATTATCAGCGTTGGAACATCTATCATAACAGATTTTATCTTTATTTGCTCATTCGCTATTTCTGAAATTTCTTCTCCTTCTGATGGAGGACGTAATCCACCAGCACGGTAATAATTTAACGCCCCAGTTAGTGCTCCAGGTTGAGACCAAGCTTCTAAGTACATTTGGTGATCATCATCGTTAAATTCTATTTTAGAAGTAATAATAACATCAAACAGATTTTTGTAATTATAAGCAGATAGATAACTCTCTGCATCTTGTGTCCTTAAAAATAACATATACTGACTCGAAGATTGCTGATCTTTATTTTTTGTTAACAATTTTGCAAACACGTTTGGATGTGGAGCATTTATGATAATTAACTTTTCAACTAATTTTGGATGCATACTTGCAAATGGAAAGGCAACAGCACCACCCCAATCATGCCCTACAAGTATAAAACTTTTACGTTCAAAGTGGTCTTCAACTAGCGCCCTGATATCTTCAACTATACATCCGATATGATATTTTTCAACACCTACGGGCTTAGATGAGAGATTATATCCTCTCATATCAGGTGTAACTGCAAAGTAATCTTTTGAAAAATCTAAAAGCTGATCTCTCCACATATACCAAAACTGTGGAAAACCATGTAAAAAAACAATAAGTTTTCCTTCATCTGGACCTGCTTTAATATAGTGAAGTTTAATGTTGTTTACTTCAGCAAATTCACTCTTAAATTGAGGAAATTTATTCCTAATAATTTTATTAGACATTTTGTACCAATTTTAACTTAAATAATCAAAAATAATTAATTTTGGTGGTATTAAAAACTTATAGTTTATCTATTAAAAGGATTGGTTAAAAAAGAAAAGAAAGTCTTAATCACTCTAATAAAATTTAATAAATAGTTTTATTTTATATCTGATTTGATTCTTGTCTGGTTCTAAAACTATATACAAAAAAGTAAGTTATATAAATAAATTGGGTGTATAAATAAATATCCAATGTTATTCATTTAAAAATTTAAAATGTGATGAAAAAATGGTATTTACAAATGATAGAAATCAAGTTTTAGATGCTTATTATAATAGTAATCCCCCACTGGTTCTTCCTTGTGATAACCTATATGAAGCAAGCCGGTGGCATCTCACTCCTTATGGTATTCAAGAAACTATATATTGGTTCATAAAAATGCTGGTCCTACCAGGGTTAGTCTGTGTATTTATTATATTGTTCTATATTCTACCAACATTCAACAATCCAATATTTGATTACATAAACTCAGGTTTAACATATGTGGCAAGTATTTTTATTGTTGCATGGATGAGAGAGAGTATAAGGGCTAGAGTGAACAGTATTCGTCGTCAAGATAGGTTAACTCCTGGGCCATTGAATAATTTAGAGAGTGTTAGATTTAGAATAGGTTTTGTAGGAGATATTATGATGATGAGGGGTCACGATCTGGTATTTCATGATGATGTGATTAATTTTTTTGATGATGTTGATGTAATCATTGGGAATCTTGAAGGGATAGTAACTACTGAGGATCCTTTTCTTGCACAACAAAGGCATGAACAAGACACAAACAATGATATTCTCACTCAATTACCTAGATTATTGAGTCACAATGTTAATTGGTTATTGTGTTTAAGCAATAATCATAGTATAGATTTTGGCAATGAAGCTTTTCATAACTCCTTAATGCATATACAAAATACGCCTAGATTTGATGTATTTGGACGGAATGATGTCCCAAATGTCTTAGTCCAAGGTTTGCCCATAAATATTACCACAGCTACAGAATGGAGTAATCAGAGAACTTGGACATGTATCTCAAGGTATAGGAACACTGAATTATGGTCATATTATCGTGATAATAGATTTAACATCATTTTTCCTCATTGGGGTTATGAAAATGAACGATATGTAAGGAGAAGAATCCAATTAGATGCTACAGCACTCCTAACAGGTCAACCACAAGTTTATACAAGGTACCAAACATTTATTAGACAGCATTTAGAAAAGGAAATTTTACCCGATCCAAATAGGCGATGGGATATGATCTTTGGCCATCATTCTCATGTTCGTCAACCATTAATGAGAGTTACAGAGAATTTAACAGATGATAGTGGAAATAATTTTCAACTGAATAAATTTGTTGCATTCTCGGGAGGCAATTTTACTTCAGGAGTAACATTTTTTCGGAGGAAAAAGCATATATATGGATATATCTTGAAATGTGAGATTGGTCCTTTAAGTGGACATCCAAACCAGTTAGCAGTAGGAAATGTTGAATGGCAGGGGACTTTAAATTGTAAGCATAGAGGTGCTGCAAGGTCAACTAGGATTGTTAGATTTCATGATAGAACATATAGAACATATCTTCATTACTTATGCTCATTACTTATTGGTATTGGCATTATTATATTAATCCTAGTTCTTAGATATATTGATACGATACTATAAGCAATCGGAAATACATATATTAAGAGTTTTAAATAAGAAAAAGAAAGAAAATTCGTTTTATTTTAAAAATTATTTCTTTTTTTTCCTTTTAATAGTTTCTTGAAATTCAAGCAATATTCCTAAGTCTTTTTCTGTATCAAAAAAAGCAACTTTTTGTTTTCCAATTATTCTCTGGTGAATTATCTCATAACCTTTATCAGTAAATTCCTTAACAACAGAATCTAAGTCATCAACATAAATTCCAAAGTGATGCAAACTTTCTCTTCCAGAGTCTAAAAATTCTTTAAATATACATTCTCCTTTTATATGTTGAATCAATTCAATTTGAACATTAAACATTCTACTTACAGCTAACCTAGTTGATATTATAGATTCTTTACCTCTATGTATGCATAAATTATCATTCAATTCAAGAAAAGCAAACTTTGGAAGCCCATAAATAGTTTCTAATAATTTTACTTGCTTTTCAATATCTTTGTACACATATCCAAGTTGATCAATTTTGAAATTCCCAAAATCAATATCAATTCTTTCCATTTTTAATAAGAATCAATTTTTTTAATTAAAATTAACTAAATTTTTTTTTTATTTGAATTCTCTCTCTTTATTGCTTATAAACCCATTTCTTTTAATTTTTGCATTATTTCTTGTTTTTTTTCACCCTTCAAATCAAACCACTTATAAAAGACTATGGATCCTATTAAACAAAATAGAAAAGGAAAAACACCTTGAATCAATCGCAGTCCTAATAATGCATCAAAGCTATGTGTTGGATTATTTGGGTTATAAAATGTAACTGCATGAACAATTGCTACTATGAAACTTTGAATTAATAATGAAATGCGAATGAAGATGTTTCTAAAACCTACCAGTGTAGCTTCATAATGTTTTTTAGTCTTTACAGTAACTTCATCATAACAATCCGCTAAAACAGGAGATAACATAATAGTAAACATTGCTGCTGACATACCGGTCAAAAAATTAACTATATAGAATCCTAAGGCATTTGAGATAAATGAAAACAATAATAAACTAATTCCGAATGATAATAACCCAGCCGTATATAAATGGGAGTGTCCAATTTTTTTTGCAACGTAAATCCAAATAGGCATTGTTACTATGGAAGCGATTAACATAAAAATTGATCCAATCGTTCGAATAAATTGTTTCTCTTGTAAAACGTCATCTACAAAGTTAATAGTATTCATACTCATTAATCCTAAAGCTATCATAAAAATAATATAAGTTAAAACAGCTAACATAAAATTTTTTTGTTTAATCGCCATTTTCATCGTCCAAATAAATGATTTTTTCTCTGCCGTTTCATAACTAGTAATAAAACGCTCTTTAATCACATTCGTTTCTATTGAACCAGGGATGAAAATCACTAAAGAAATTCCAAGCAATAGGAAACTTAAAAAGGCAGCTATTGTAAAAGTGGACGGATTCCCAGGAACTATAATTTGTGACCATATTGTTATCGTTAAAAAATTAGCTATAAAGATAAAAATTTGAGTTATCATACCTGCTTTTCTTCTGACAGCATCTCCACGGAAGTGAGCTGGGAAAGCTCCAAAAGAATGAGTTTGAAAAAGTGAATTAGATATATCATATAAAAAGACCATAATTAAATAATATAATAGAACTGGAAAAACACTTTCTAATCCGGTTATATTTGGAGGTGTAAAGATTAAGAAGAAGAAAACAAATGTTGGGATACCTCCAATGAGAATCCATGGAGTGTGAAAACCTAATTTTCTTGTCCATTTATTCGGCTTATCGGTAAGGTAACCCATAATCGGGCTACTTAACATGCTGAATATAGTAAAAATCACATTCGTTACTGCCATATAAATTGGCCATAAGCTTATAATATCTATTAAACCAAGCTCGCTCTCGTAATAATGCCAAACGAAGTTATTAAATGCAACAATTAGAAAACCATTAAAAAAATAACCCATAGAGAACATAATCATCTTTAATGTACTTGGGTCTTCGTTGTTATGTTGTCGAGATGACCTTTTTGAAGTATTCAAAATATCCCCCTATTTGATTTGTATTTAATATTAATTATTTTGTTTGAGTCTTTATTAAGCTATTCTTATTTATCGAAAGAAACAGACACTCCACAAATATTTTTTTAGATTAATTATAGTTTATTCGAATAAATCTAGATGAGACATGAGGATAATCAGTACTGTTCTGTTGTTCTTTTAAATAAAATGTTTATTCTTTATAAAACCATGAAAATATTCTATTTAATCCTAAATTGAAAGTAATTATCAAGGAAAAGGAACATTAACCTTTCTATTGGATATTTACTTTATCAAAGTATAAATTCGCTTGAAAAATTCACCAGATTATTTTAACAAAAGGGAAGGAATTCCCATATTTTTAATGTAAGAAAAATTTATTAGAAAATGCTTTCTAAATAAATTATTAGTTTAATGAAATTTTTGTAAAAAAAAAGAGTTAGAGAACTTTGGCTCAGAAAAATATTTACGAATATGATGCTAAAAAGCTGTTAGCAAACCAATTGCCCAAATATTTTCCAGACTTCAATTTTCATAATAAATTAGCAATTATAGAAAGCAATACAGATTTGGATAGATTAGTTAATGAGAATCCTTGGATCAAATCTGCAAAAGTTGTAGTTAAACCTGATCAACTCTTTGGAAAGAGAGGTAAAGCAAAATTAATCTTATTAGATGCTGATCTTAACCAAGTAAAAAATTTCTGTAAAGATAATTTAAATAAGGAGTTTTTAATTGGGAATGTAAAAGGAAACTTAACTCGATTACTTGTTGAACCTTTTATTCCTCATGAGAAAGAATATTATGTCTCTATTACTTCTGATAGAGAAAATGATATAATTCATTTTAGTTTTGAAGGAGGTATATTTATTGAGGAGAATTGGGATAAGGTGAACCATATTTCTATCCCTCTAGGCACAGATATAAATGCATTTGATTTAGCAGGTCAAATGCCGGATTTGGGTGATTTAAAAGATGTTTTAATTCCTTTCATTAAAGGTCTATTTCAAGTTTATGTAGATCAAGATTTTGCTTTCCTTGAAATTAATCCTTTTGCGATTACAAAAGATAAAAAAATTGTTCCATTGGATGTTAAGGCGCGTTTAGACGACACCGCAGCATTTGTTCATACAGACACTTGGGGAAATCCTACAAATCCACTTGAGTTCCCAGCAGGTTTTGGCCAAGAGATGAGTCCAGAAGAAGCAAAAATAAAAGATCTTGATGAAAAAACAGGAGCTTCACTTAAATTAACAATCTTAAATCGGAATGGAAATGTTTGGACGATGGTTGCTGGAGGAGGAGCATCCGTTATTTATACAGATACAATTGCTGATCTCGGATTCTCGGAAGAATTGGGAAATTATGGAGAATATAGTGGTAATCCAAGTCAAGAACATACACAAATATATGCTCAAACATTGATTGATCTCATTACAGAAAAGCCAGATCCCAAAGGAAAAGAGAAATATCTAATTATTGGTGGAGGAATTGCAAATTTTACAGATGTTAAAGCTACTTTTTCAGGAATAGTGTCTGCAATTAAAAATTCTGTTGATAAATTAAAGAAAGCAAATGTCAAAATTCTAGTACGTCGTGGGGGTCCTAATGAGAAACAAGGGCTAGAACTAATGAAACAAGTTGGAGAAGAAACAGGTATTCCTATCGAGATTTATGATCGATATAGTAGTATGACACGCCCAGTAGCTAGAATGATTGAAAAAATGAGGGGTGAAATGTAAATGGAAAGTTATGAATTATTTAATGAAGATACACAAGCAATAATATATGGATTCCAAGCAAATCCCGTTCAGAGAATGCTTGATTTTGATTATGTTTGTAGACGTAAAAAACCTTCCGTTGCTGCAATGATTAGACCCACTCAAGAAGCCGCAATTGCTTATCATAAAGTTTTTTGGGGAAGCCAAGAAATTGTCATCCCTGTCTACAAAACACTTAAAATGGCCGTAAAAAAACATCCAAATGCAGATGTCATGATTAATTTTGCTTCTTTCCGATCCGCTTATGATACAAGTAAAGAAGCTCTTGAAGCAGATACAATTCGAGTCTTGGTTATAATTGCTGAAGGTGTTCCAGAAAGACAAACGAGAATTTTAATAAAAATCGCTAATAAAAATAACAAAATTATTATTGGCCCTGCAACTGTAGGCGGTATAAAAGCGGGGGCATTTAAGATCGCAAACACAGCAGGAACCCTTGAAAATATTATCCTATCAAAATTATACCGTCCTGGTTCAGTAGGTTTCGTATCAAAGTCGGGTGGTTTAAGTAATGAAATGAATTTCATGATTGCTCAAACTACAGACGGGGTTTATGAATCAATTGCAATTGGAGGAGATCGTTATCCTGGTTCAAGATTAATTGATCATCTTTTACGTTATGAAGAAAATCCAAATATCAAAATGCTAGTTTGTCTAGGAGAAATTGGCGGAACAGAAGAATACGAAATTGTTGATGCTTTAAAAAATAAAAAGATAACTAAACCTCTTGTTATATGGGTTACTGGTACAGCAGCTAAGATTTTGCCTCAAGGCTTACAATTTGGACATGCAGGTGCTATGGCAGGTACATCAAAAGAGACTGCAGAAGCTAAGAACCAAGCTCTAAAACAAGCTGGAGCACTCGTTCCTGAATCTTATGAAGATTTTGATAAGCTAATTAAACAAACTTATGAAAAACTCGTAAAAGACGGAAAGATCAAACCGGCTAAAGAAGAAGAACCTCCTCCGGTTCCTACTGATTTCAGAGATGCTCAAAGATTAGGATTAGTCCGACGACCTTCTGATGTCATAGTTACTATTAGTGATGATCGTGGAGATGTTCCCACGTTTGCTGGTGTTGGATTGGATGAAATTATTAAAAATAACCGATCAATTGGTTATGTTATTGGTCTTTTATGGTTTAAACGAGAGTTGCCTGATTTTGCTCAGCAGTTTATTGAAATCGTTATAAAATTAACTGCAGATCATGGTCCAGCAGTATCAGGAGCGCATAATGCAATAATAACAGCCCGAGCAGGTAAAGATCTTATGTCTGCTTTAGCTAGTGGGATTTTAACTATAGGTCCAAGATTTGGAGGTGCAATCTCAGATGCTGCAAAATATATTAGGGAAGCTTTACAAAATGGAATGACACCACAAGAGTTCGTTAAATATATGAAGGATGTTGTAAAAATTAACATTCCCGGAATTGGACATCGAATAAAATCAGTTCAAAATCCAGATGTTAGAGTCCAATTACTTAAAGAATTTGTATTCAAAAATTTTAAAAAGCATCCTCACTTAGATTTTGCTCTTGAAGTAGAGAAATTAACAACAGCAAAAAGGAATAACTTGATACTAAATGTTGATGGTTGTATAGGGATTACATTTTTAGATCTGTTAGAAAATTTAGATTTTACACCAGAGGAGATTGAAGATGTCATTTATAGTGAAGCATTGAATGGGTTATTTGTACTTGGCCGATCAATTGGAATGATGGGCCATGTATTTGATCAAAAGAGACAACGCGCTGGTCTTTATCGACAACCATGGGATGAAATTTTATTTAGTGAATAATTTAATATTTTTTTACATTTATAGGTAAAAATCAAAAATTTTAAGAAAAAATAATAATTAACAATAAAATCAAACCTAAAAAATGAAATTGAGATTGTAAAATATGGAAGATGTTGTAATTAAAGCAAAGGAACACTTTGAAAAACTTGTAAGGGAACAATTAGAACGAATAGAGCGAATGAAAAAAGCAGAAGATTGGATAGATTATTCTAAGCTGAAACCAATTATAATTGGAGTTGCTGGAGGGGATGGGATTGGCCCAGAAATCACAAAACATGCTGAAGAAATTCTTAAATTTCTTTTAAAGGAGGAAACTGAAAACGGAAAGGTTGAATTTAGAGATATTGAAGGACTTACTATTGAAAATCGAGCAAAAGTAATGAAAGCAATTCCTGATGAATCCTTAGAACAATTAAAGAAGTGTCATGTGATTTTAAAAGGCCCTACTCATACACCAAGTTCAGCTGATTTAGCTTCTGGTAAATGGCCAAATCTTGAGAGTGCTAATGTTTCAATGCGACGAGAATTGGATTTATTTGCTAATGTTCGTCCAGTAAAAGTACCAGAACAGGGAATTGATTGGATATTTTTTAGGGAAAATACTGAAGGGGCATATGTCTTAGGTTCAAAAGGAATAAGAGTCACAGAGGACTTAGCTTTTGATTTTTGTGTGCATACCTTACAAGGTACGGATCGCATCTTAAGGTTAGCATTTGACTATGCTAAAAAGACGGGTGTTAATAGAGTCTCTTTAGTGACTAAAGCTAATGTGGTAAAAACAACTGATGGTATGTATTTAAATATGGCAAAAGATCTTGCTAAAACTGAGTATCCAGAAGTAAAATTTGATGATTGGTATATTGATATCATGGCTGCAAAATTAATTGACCCTGTACGACAATCGGAGTTTAAGGTGTTTGTTGCACCTAATCTATATGGAGATATCATTACAGATGAAGCTGCTCAAATTCAAGGTTCTGTCGGTACTGCAGGTAGTGCTAATATCGGAAAGCAATATGCAATGTTTGAGGCGATACATGGCACCGCTCCAAGAATGGTTGAAACTGGTAGGATTAAATATGCAGATCCTACAAGCATAATAAAAGCATCTGCAATGCTATTAAACCATATTGGATTCATTGAAAAAGCTAAGAAGCTGGAGATGGCCCTTGATGTTTGTGCAATATATGAAAGAAAGTTAAAAGTGACGGGCAGAGATACTGGTGTTACTGGAGAAGAGTATGCAAAATATATTATGGAGACTGTTCAAGATCCAAATCTAGAGGAAAAATGGAATAACTATCAAAAATAATAGAAAAAATTGTTAAATTATTTAATTCAATAAATTTTTTTTTATATATTTTTAATTTTGGCTGTTTATCTTGCATTTTAAATTGAATGTTATTTTTAAATTATTTAATCTATAAGGAAACAACATGTCTAAACCTAAAAAACACTTCAAAACCATAGATGAGTATATTGGTACATTTCCAGAAAAAGTCCAAGATATTTTAGAGAAGCTGAGACAAACTATACGCACGTCGACACCTGAAGCTGAAGAAACAATTAGTTATCAAATACCTACATTCAAATTAAAGGGCAACTTGGTACATTTTGCTGCATATAAAAATCATATTGGGTTTTATCCCACCCCATCGGGTATTGAAGCATTTAAAAAAGAATTATCTCCATATGAAGTATCAAAGGGATCAGTCAAATTTCCATTAAATAAACCAATACCTTTTGATTTAGTGAGAAGAATTGTAGAATATAGAGTAAAAGAGAATTTAGGCAAGGTGTAAGAGTAATTTTTAGAATTCCATACAATATATAAAATATAAATTAAAATGATCTCATGGACATGTAAAAGTGTGGAAGGATTTTTTCAAGAAAAAGAAAAAGATGATTTAGATAAACAAACTTTAGAATGGCTTGTAGAAGTTTTCAAGCACCGTACTAAGCAATAGAGGAAATTAATATTCATTTTCAATTA
>JBHLPN010000077.1:0-10993 GCA_048939445.1 Promethearchaeota archaeon
AAAACTTCCTATGAAAAAGACCTCTGTCTCTAAAGAAAAATCCACCACCCATGTTAGCTAGCCCATCTTTCTTGAAACTGATGGTGAAGCCATCAACATAAGAAAACATTTCTTGAACAATCCTTTTGATAGAGTGATTTTTATATCCCTTTTCAAATTCTCTTATAAAATTTGCATTCTCACTAAAGCGACAGGCATCAAAGAAAAAGGGAATATTATATTTTTTAGCAATTTTATGAACCATTTTTATATTTTCCAATGAAACTGGTTGACCAGCTGCTGTATTATTTGTAATTGTGATATAGATTAACGGAATTGATTCGACACCTTTATCTTGAATTAGATTTTCAAGTCCTTCAAGATCCATATTGCCTTTAAAGGGATTTCTTTTATCCATTTCATCATAAGGAAAGTCTTCCATTAAATTTGCAGAAAATAAATTTACAGCTACGATACCATTTGCAACAATATTTGCTTCAGTTGTATCAAAATGCCCATTATTTGGAATATAATATGTAATATCTTTATTTTCTTTCAGGATAGGAGCGATTGTTGAGAATAATAAATGTTCCGCACATCGTCCTTGTGGAACAATGAAAGCATTAGGACGAGTTAATTGATGGACTCCTCCATTAACAAACCCTCCTTCATATGTAGTAATATAAAGCTCATCCATAAGTTTCTTTACATCGGTTTCACCAGAAAGAATTAGATTAATAGCTTTTTTTGGATTATCTCCTCTTTCGAAAGTATCCCTAATTGCATCCAAAAGCACGTAATATCCCTTATTACGTGCATAAGATTCATCCCCATGGAAAAGAGCAGCCCATTGAAAGTCTGTCATTGTTCCAGAGCCAGAATCAGACAAAAAATCTACAAAAATCAAGTCCGCTGGAAAGGAAAACATACTGTATTCTGTTTTCTCAAGTGCATATTCTCGTTGTCTTTTTGTAACTTTTTTTATTGTTCGAACAACAAAAGGTTTGTTTGCCGGGATTGGAAAGCCTAATTCATCTTGAGATTTCAAAACTTTCTACCTACAATTTAGTATTGAATAATTTTTGAGTTTTTCAGAGATTCTTGAATTTATAATTCTAAATCATTAAAAAATGATTTGTAAAGTTAAATCTAAGATTATGAGAATTGAAACTTTTAAAGTTTATATTAAATTCATTTATTAATAACTTAATATTTTATAGGTGACTTTAGAATTGGAACTCCCAGATTATATTAAAAATAGAATTTGGAAGGATTTTCTACCAGAAGGAATTACTCTTGAAATTGACATTCCCGAAGATAAGTCATTAATTGATGTATTTGAAACTGGCGCTGAGGAATATGCAGATAAAGTAGCATTTGATTATTTCGGAAGAGAATTTACATATAAGGAAATGGATCAACTAACAAGAAAATTTGCTTATGGTCTCTTAAAATTAGGGGTAACAAAGGGAGATGTGGTAGCCCTTTGGTTGCCAAACTGTCCTCATTTTAGCATTTGTTATTTTGCAGCTCTAGGTCTTGGAGCTACATTGACAGCAATTAGTCCCCTATTCGTAGCAAGAGAGATGATTTACCAAATAAAAGATTCAGGTGCACAATATCTAATAATGATTGATAGATTTTTTCGAGAATTTGAGAAAGCAGAAGATCAATTAACATTGGAAAAGGTGATTTTAGTGAATGTAGAGGGAAAGGTTCCAGATATACCTGAGACAGACAAATTAATCCATTACAACACATTAATGGAATTAGAACCTGAAGAGCTTACAGAATTCAATGTTGAGATTAATCCAAAAGAAGATATTGCGATCATTCAATATACAGGAGGTACAACAGGTGACCCGAAAGGCGCTGAACTATCTCATTATAATGCTCTATCAAATCTGTTACAAATTAAACAAGTCTCGGATTATATGAGAGAAAATTATATTAAGGAAGATCTCGCGGGACTTTCTATCCTCCCTTGGTATCATGTATATGGTCAAATATGTGAGCTTTTACAAGGTCCACTAACTGGAGGCAGAGGGACTATTTTTCCAACATTTGATATCCCCCGTATAATTGAAACCATAAAGAATAAAAAAGCTAATTTCATGCTTGGAGTGCCTACTATGTTTATTAATATTTTAAGATCACCTCTAAGTAAAGGTGTTGATTTTTCTAGTCTTAAATATTGTAATGTAGGAGCATCTGCAATGCCTATTGAAGTTGCAAAAGAATGGGAACAAAAAACTGGATTTCCTTTAGGTGAGGGATATGGTTTAAGTGAATCAACTGTCTGTGTTTCAAATTCTCCACCATGGGGAAAGAAAAAGCAGGGGAGCTGTGGTATTCCTATTGCTAGCACTTTAATTGGGATTATTGATGAAAATCTTAATTTCTTACTAATAGGGGATGCTGGAGAATTAGTTGTATCGGGACCTCAAATTATGCTAGGGTATCATAATCGACCTGAAGAGAATAAAAAAGTATTTTTTGAAGCGGGGGGGTATAGATGGTTGCGTACAGGTGATTATGCAAAAATCGATGAAGAGGGTTATATTTTCTTAATCGATCGGGTTAAGGATATGATAAAATATAAGGGTCATAGTGTTTATCCAAGAGAAATCGAGGAAGTTTTATATGAACATCCGGCAATTCAAGAATGTGCTGTAATTGGTGTTAGGGATCCTGAACGAGGTGAAAATATTATGGTACATATTATTCTTAAGAAAGAATATATAGGAAAAATCACTGAACAAGATCTAATAGACTGGTCAAAAGAAAATATGGCAGCATATAAATACCCTAGAATAGTGAAATTTGTACGTTCTCTCCCCAAAAGCGCTGTTGGAAAAGTTTTAAGACGAGTAATCCGAGACAAAGAAGCTAAAAAAGCAGAAAAATGAAATTTTAAATAAGAGTATTTTTTTATCAATTAAATGTTTTATTTTTAATAATTAAACATTTTTAATGTTTCATTTCATGGTTAAAAAATGAATGAAAGAATTAAGAAATTACGAACACAAAGTCGTGAAACAGTTCCCTATTTATCTCTTGAACGTGCGTTATTAATAACAGAGTTTTACAAGACTGGTGCTGCTCATAAGTTTTCTCCTCCAGTTGCTAGAGCAAAAGCATTTAAATATTTAATGGAAAATAAAAAAATCTGTATCAACGAAGGGGAGTTAATTGTTGGGGAGCGCGGTCCAGAACCAAAAGCTACACCTACATATCCAGAAGTTTGTTGCCACAGTTTACAGGATTTAGACATTTTAAACGCCCGTGAGAAAATTTCCTTTAAAATTTCTGAAGATACAAGGAAAAAAGCAGAAAATATTGTTATTCCATTTTGGAAAGGAAGAACTATTCGAGATAAAATCTTCTCGCAAGTTGATGATGAATGGATTGATGCTTATGAAGCAGGTATTTTCACAGAATTCATGGAACAACGGGCTCCTGGACATACTGTTGGTGGGAAAAATATATGGGAAAAAGGATTTTTGGATTTTAAACAAGAGATAAAAAATGCCATAAAGAATTTAGATTTTTATAATGACCCTGAAGCATTTAACAAAAGAGAACAATTAAGAGCAATGGACATAGCTGCAAATGCTATAATTACTTTTGCCGAACGTTATGCACAAGAAGCTAAACGTCTGGCTATTAAAGAGTTAGACCCTATAAGAAGAAACGAGTTAAAAAAAATATCAGAAATATGTTTATATGTCCCTGCACGGGCTCCTAGAACTTTGTGGGAAGCACTCCAACATTATTGGTTTATTCATTTAGGTGTTATAACTGAGTATAATACATGGGATTCTTTCAACCCAGGACGCTTAGATCAGCATTTATATCCATTTTACAAAAATGATATAGCGAATGGTCTTTTAGTAAAGGATGAAGCCTATGAGTTGCTTCAGGCATTCTGGGTAAAGTTTAATAATCAGCCTGCTCCTCCTAAAGTTGGTGTCACAGCAGAGGAGAGTAATACTTATACCGATTTTTGTAATATTAATATTGGTGGGCTTAAAGAGGATGGCAGTGATGGAGTTAATGAAATGTCCTTCATACTATTAGACGTAATTGAAGAAATGAGGATATTGCAACCCAGTAGCAATGTTCAGATTAGTAAAAAGACACCAGATAAGTTTTTAAAACGAGCTCTTGAAATTGTGAAAACTGGTTTTGGACAACCCTCAATTTTTAATACTGATGCTGTGATTCAAGAATTAACAAGACAAGGAAAATCTATAATAGATGCACGTAATAGTGGAGCAAGTGGATGTGTTGAAGTGGGAGTATTTGGAAAAGAAGCATATATTTTAACAGGTTACTTTAACTTAGTAAAAATACTTGAAGTTACACTCCATAATGGTAGAGATCCTTTAACTAAAAAACAAATTGGGTTAAGAACAGGAGATCCTAAAGATTTTCAAACATTTAATGAACTTTTTGAAGCATTCTCTAAGCAAGTAAAGCATTTTGTAGATATTAAAATTAAAGGAAATCAAATTATTGAACGGATTTGGGCATTGAACCCAGCTCCATTCTTATCAATATTAATTGAAGATTGTATTAAAAATGGGAAGGATTATAATGATGGTGGAGCAAAATACAATACTTCTTATATACAAATTGTTGGAATGGGGAGTATTACAGACTGCTTAGCCTCCTTAAAATATAATATATTTGATAAAAAAGTTATATCTATGGCAGAAATGATAAAAATCTTAGATAATAATTTTGAGGGATTTGATAGTATTTGCCAGAAGTTAATCTATAAGACTCCTAAGTATGGGAATGATGATGATTATGCTGATTCAATAACTGCTCAAGTCTTTGAAATTGTTTATAATGCTATTGATAATCGCCCCAATACTAAAGGAGGCGTCCATCGTATTAATCTACTACCTACAACAGTCCACGTTTACTTTGGTCAAGTAACAGGGGCCACCCCCGATGGGCGTAAAGCATATATGCCTTTATCAGAAGGCATCTCTCCGGTTCAAGGAATGGATATAAAAGGTCCAACCGCTGTTATTAAATCTGCAGGAAAAATAGATCATTTACGAACAGGAGGAACCTTGTTAAACCAAAAATTTACGCCCCAATTCTTTTCAGATAAAAATAGAATTAATAAATTAGTTCATTTGATTAGATCATATTTTGAAATGAATGGTCATCATATTCAGCTTAATGTCGTATCAGGAGATACTTTACGGGCTGCACAGGAAAATCCAGAAAAATATAGAAACTTGATTGTACGAGTAGCAGGTTATAGTGATTATTTTGTGAATTTAGGCTCAGATTTACAGGATGAGATTATTAGGAGAACCGAACATACTTTAATCTAATTCTAGTTCTTTTTTGTATTGTTAAGTAAAAAAGAATATATATTCAAGCCTAGGAGTTTTTCTTCTTATTTCATTGATATATGTACTTATTTAGTACATAAATTTATAAATGAATATTACTTATTTTAATTATAGGTACATAATCGGTACATGTTAGTTAATAAAAAAATTAAAAAAAAGAGGTGAAAAGATAATGAGTAAAGAGGAATATAAAGATATATTTAAGATTGTAGTACTTGGAGCTGCTGGAGTGGGTAAAACCAAATTTCTTGAACAATTTTCCGATAAACCTCTTCATGAAGATGTAGCTCCAAGAGTGGGTGTGAATTTCTTTATTAAAAATGTAAATATTGATGGTAATGATTATAAATTTCAGTTTTGGGATATTATTGATGATGACAAATTCAGATCAATTCAAAATATGTATTACATTGGTGCTTCAGCAGTTTTTTTTGTATTTGATTTATCTAAACCAGAAACTTTTGATTCATATGAAACACGTTTTAAAAAAGTGTGGGAACAGGTTAAACTAGATAAATGCCCGGTACTTCTAATTGGAAATAAACTTGATTTAGTAGAAAATCAGGAATCAATTAACAGGCAAAAATATTTTGAATTTGTTAAGCAAGAAAGTTTGTTGGGCTATATAGAATTAACCACAATGAATAATTTTGATAATTTACTGAAATCAATTCCAATAATTATTAAGAACGCTTTAAAAAAAAATATTCAAGTTAAGTTTTTAGTTAATAGCAAAGAATTAGATGATATTAAACGATTTGCTAAACTTTCTCACCAAACACAATCAGAATTTATTCGCACAGCAATTTGGGAAAAGATTGGAGCAATAAGGGCACTATCAACCCATAAAAATTCAAAGAAAAATATGATTATCAAAGAAGACAAATTAAGGGTGACAGAATTGGAAAGGATTCGAAAATTGTTAGAGAAGTTTGAAAAACAAAAATAGGGTAAAAATTACAGAAACCTTATCTAATTTATCTTAACTTTTTTAAAAGAGCTCTTAAAAAATAAATGGAATAAGTGCTTTGCGATTTTTTGGATAATCTGGAAAGTTATTAATATACCATAAATGAGTAGAACGAGCTCTTGGTGCTAGGTTTGCAATTGTCCACATAGCAAATATTAGCCCTGGAAATGACCATGTCATTACTGCCCATCCCACCCATTCCGTTATCTCTCCAAAGTAACTAGCACAACTGACATATTTGAACATCCCACCATAAGGAATTCTATATTCAGTTTCCCCGGGTTTTCTTAAATTTCGGATAATGTGATCCGAGTGGAGATTAATGAAAAACCCACAAAAGAAAATAAAAAGACCAGCTATAAAAAGTGGGTTAAATATCCAACTCTCAGGATAAGAAGGCGAAAATTTATAGATCCATCTGGCTTGTAAATACGTATTAATTCCATTAAATGTCATTCCCATTAAGATAATGGTTATAGGCATAGGTTCTTTTCCACGGATTAACAAAGGAAATATAAATGTTCGCTGGCAGTAATGCAACATCCATATAAATAGAAATATGAGGGGAATTAACTCTATTTTTCGGTCTCCAATAAGAAAATATATTAAGTAAATTAAAACAGTTGGTATTTCCATTAAGAACCAACCTAATTTATTATTTTTAATAGAATGGCCCCATTTTTTAGTTATATGTTGGCCATATCCCGCAGTGATAAAAAGCAAAACAATGAAAAAAACAATTGAAGAAAGACCAAAAGCTATCATTAAAAGTTGAAATATAAGAAATTCATCCATTCCTATCACAATTACTATATAATCGTAATTTACTATTTATCCCCTAATTACAAATCTAAATACTTTCTTAATTTTTAATTTAATGTTTCTAAGATGGTTTAAATTTCAAAATAGATTATTTAAAAATACTCAATGAATCAAAAAAATTGGAAATATTGGGCTTTTATTTTTAATATTTTTGGTAGTAGTCAATTCATCATTTTAACAATCATAGCTATGTTTTTCTATGCAGGAGGGACCTATGTTAATGCCTTCACTTCAGGGTATTCATTCTGGTATAATTATTTTAGTGATTTAGGACGATTTTTAGCGCATTCAGGCGTCTTAAATCTGACATCCTTCACTATTTTTACCTTTACAATGAATTTATGGGGAATATCTCAAATTCCTTTTTATATAGCACTAATGGTTTCTTTTAGAAATTCAAAAAGAACTAAAAAATTAGGTATGATTGGTTCTTTTTTTGGCATTCTTACAGGAATTTCTTTTGTAGGTATAGCTTTCACGCCATCAGATATATTGGGCTTTTTGCATAATTTATTTGTTCTTCTTGGATTTTCTTCTGTTTATTTATCTATTAGTTTATATGCTATTGTACTATTTCAACATGAAACTTATCCTAAGTTTTATGGTATTATATTAGTAATTACCGAAATTATTTTAATAATCTATTACCTTATTGTATTTTTTATTCCAAAAAACGATATGTCGATGGAATTATTTATATATGTCACAGGGCAGAAATTAATAATATACACCCTTCTTATATGCGGAATTATTCAAGGATATGGTGCCTTAAGACATTTGCTTTCTTGAATCAATTTAACGATAAATTTTTAACATTTCTAACCTTTAAATAAACAATATGAGTAGAGATAACCAATTAATAGAATTACTTCAAACAGGCTCACTACGTGGAATAATATTTGATTTTGATGGTACATTACTTGATATAAGAGAAATTCTTGAAAAATCAATTGAAGAAATTTTGGGAGAAAGAAATTTGAGTATAGATATGGAAACAACAATTCAAGAAATAGGAGCTTTATTAGAAACTATTCAAGGTTACCCCCTCCCTAAGGTTTTACTTGAATCTTATGAAATTTTTAATCATATCACAGCTCTCAGTGGTTTAACTTATTTTAAAAAATTACAAATTGCTGTTAAGATTTTTGCCAAATATCTTGAATATGCAAAGGAAGCTCTTTTTTTCCCTAGTGTGAAAGCTCTATTAAAAAAACTTAGTAAAAATTCTGATCTCTATATTGTTTCTCATAATAAAACAGAAACTATAATGGAACATCTAGAAAAGGAAGGGTTTGATAAAATATTTAAAGGCGTTTATGGAAGTGATAAAATTCCTGTTCAAAAACCAGATCCCATGTCACTTCAACCAGTTTTAGAGAACTATGAAAAACGCCGTAGAGATGAATTTTTAATGATAGGAGATATGCCTTCAGACATTTCTGCTGGTCAAGAAGCTGGAACATGGACTATAGGTGTAGCGAGTGGAGTAAGTAAACATGATATTTTAATAGAATATAGACCTGACTTATTAATTCATTCTTTAGATGATTTATTAAAAATTTTAGAAAATTAATCCTTTCATAAAATTGCGATTACATTTAAATTATATTTTAGTAATGTTAAGTGCCATTCTAACTGAATCCACGACTATTAGCTTAATAGACACTTCAAATAATAATACAATGAGCTCAAAAACCAAATTTTACTAAACGACAAGATCATACTTATTAAAATATGAATGTAATCGATAATTTTTTATATAAAAGATCCTTTAAGTAAAGATAATTCAGCTGAAAAAATTAAATTTTTATTAAAATTTAATACTTTTTTTAATAAAACGTAGGTGATTATTACGGAACTTGAAAGACTAGAGAAAAAAGGCTACGAAATTGCAAAAGAAATTGAAAGAAAGAAATCCACTGAAGAAAAAATGCAAGAGGAGTTAAAATACGAAAAACGCCATCAAGATTGGACTTATAAATTAATGAAACTCAACCCTATTGATCCATTAAACGATTTATATCGATATCTTATAAAAAGAATGGATCTAAAGCCAATAGAGGGACGTTTACAATGGTGGGCGGCTTATATTTATATTAAATGGGCTGTTCGAACGTTCTGGAACTTCAAAACAGAATATCCTCATGGTAATATGTTTCCTGAGTATGGTCCAGGCATTCTGATAGGTAATCACGAGTCACATATCGACCCGTTCTTCTATGGGGCTGCATGTCATCGTAGAATTCGCTACATGAGTAAACTAGACAATTTCAAGACCCCTATAGTAAGAACCTTGTTTAATAACCTTGGTGCTTTTAAAGTAGATCGTGAAAACCCAGAACGAGGATGGGAAAAAGCAAAAGAAATTATCCGAGGGGGAGAATGGGTAGGAATATTCCCAGAGGGAACTCGCTCCAAAGATGGGGAATTAGGTGAATTTAAAACTGGAGCAGTACGGCTCGCGATTGAAATGGATGTTCCAATAGTTCCTATGGCTGTTGTCGGAAGTTATAACGCGTTACCTAAAGGTAAACTTGTTATGAAACCGACTCAAGTAATAGTAAGAGTTGGAGATCCAGTTTATTATCATGATTATGATATTAATACCATTTCTTATGAGGATATTAGACGATTAACTGATGAATTACGGAATACAGTTTGGGAGTTACGTGAAGGTTTATATGGGAAAGAAGACGATCAAGAACTTTCTATTGGTTCACCTGAAGAAGTTGAGAAAAAACCTAAGTTTAATTTTATGTCATATTTGAAAGATCAAGGAAAAGGTATACTTAGGCTTATTGATGATTCATGGTATGCCCTTTTAAAGAGTTTAGAAGAATTTGGAGTAAGGAGACAATTTCAAAAAACAGTAATGACATTTTCTGGAGAGCTAGTAGGTTCTTGGGCTGATTTAATGATGCCCTATAAAGTAATAGATTTTGAAAAGTATATTCCTCAAGAAGGAGGCGTTCTTCTTTGTCCAAGTCATAATTCTGAATGGGATGTACTCATATTAGCCACAACATTGATTCGTCACCCTCCAAGACGCATAATGTGGCAGATGGCAAAACAATCACTGTTTAAGATACCAATCGTTAACGCTTGGGTACGGAATCATCATGCATTTCCATTAAAGCGAGGAATGCATGATGTAGATGCTTATAATTATGCAAGAGAGCTTCTTGAACAGGGTGAAGTAGTGTGTACATACCCTGAGGGAACTACAAATACTGGAAACGGTCAACTCTTAGAAGGTCATACTGGTCCTATGCGGCTAGCGATCGAAACACAGGTACCTATAATTCCCATTGGAATAACAGGTACTGAAGCCACATATCCTAAGCATGCCAAAATGTTGAAATTTTATAAAGGGCAGATATTAAAATGTGGTCCGCCATTCATGGAACATCAACAATATTGGGGTAAACAAATGCCAGACTACGATGAACTTAAGAGATTAACAACAAATATGATGGATCAAATCAGAGATTTACTTTTTTACGATACTCCTGATATATAAATTTGCTTCCTTATAATAAAGGTGGTTCATCCCAGATAATTGAATACCTTAAAACAAAACTAAATTAACTAAGTAGTATTATCAATTATAGCATTATATTAATTTGAATTTGATTTTTTGAGGATTTACCTAAATGGAAACAATTGAGCAAAGAAGCGAAGAAAAACTAGCAATACATAAAAGAAAAGTAGAAGCGATCTCTGAAATGGTTAGAAATGCGTACGATAACGCGAAGCCGGGGGAATATTTCTCTCTAAAAAAGGCGAACGTTTCCCACATGGCTCCACAGCCGGATAACCCGATCTATAGTGACAAGCCGATAGA
>JBHLPN010000336.1:0-3432 GCA_048939445.1 Promethearchaeota archaeon
GCTTATGAATTTTCAAAATCAATTATTCAGTATCTTGAAAATCAAAAAGGAAATCCATTAACATCTAAAATAATCATGAGTTATCTCTCTGAAAAGCATGGCGAAAAAATTTATTTACCCTACTTAACTTTTTTAATTGATATAATTCATTACTATTTTAAAGCTGAAGTCCCTAAAATCGGAGGAGTTACCGATCTCCTAGGACTTCTGTAGACAAAAGGATATATTTAAGAATTTTTCTTAATTATTGAATTTTTAAACTTATCGTAAGTTTGTTTACCATTTGAAAAGGGACAGACTTTAATACATATACTGCACCCTTGAGTTTTTAAAAAATAGGGAAAGCATTTTTCTCTCTCAATGCATGTATGCATAGCACCAATACCAGGAATATTATCAATTGTAATTTGTTTTCCTTCATGAATAGCATTAGTAGGGCAACTTTTTTGGCATAAGTTACATCGTTTACAAACTTCCTCTATCCAGATGTGATCAGAATTGTCAGTAAAATCAAAGACCTTCTCTTCAATAAATATGGGTGCTAATCGCTGACGAGGACCAAACTCAGGAGTAATTAACATTCCATTTCTTCCTTGTCCTCCCATTCCCGCTTTACCTGCGAGTGGTGGTGTGCAGACAAGACCACCAAGAGGGTGATTACTTTGACAGCGTACTCCTTTTTTTCGTAACCATCGTGCAATATCGTTGACAGCTTCTCCTAAAGTCGCATATACTCGCATTACTTCCGTACCTGCGGTTAGGAGGGGAGCAGTATCAATTTTTTCTTTCTTCATCTCTTGCATAAATATTAGAGCATAGCGAAAAAGGACAAATTTTTCTTTAAATATTAATTGAGTCGGTAATTCTGTAAATCCAATCTTAATTATATCCCATTTCTCTGAAGCATACTCATTTAGCTCTTGCCATAACTTCAGATTCAAAGTTGGAATATGAAGCTCCTCTGATTTAAATGTAGAATTTTCAATTTCATGAAGATATGGAACTAAATCACTAAAACATCGTTTCCTTCCCTTCATCAATTTTGGACCAAATTTAAGTATAATTTTAAACGTTGAACGACCCGCCCCTGCTTCCTTTCTAGCTAAATATATCCTCTTTATAGGATGCATCTGAGAAGATCCTGCTCCAGCTATGGGATCATTAAATCCAATACCAAATAAATAAGCAAAACCTTCTTGTACTGAGGATTCATGATACTTAACAACCTGATCAGGATATTTTCGACAGAATTTTAGAAAAGCTCTTTCATGTTTTCCTGCCATGGGATTGAAGGAAGAGTCTTGCATTCTAGACATTATATAATATAATGAAGACAAGAATTTTTTTTAAAATTAACCATATATTCGTGAAACAGACCTTTCACGTACTTTTCTATATAAGAAAGAAACATCACAATATTATTATGGTACTATAATTGACTAAAATAATTAAAAAGGGATATAATATTTTTATTTAAAAATATGCGCCCTCCGGGAATTGAACCCGGGTCGCCAGGTTGGCAACCTGGCATACTTACCACTATACTAAGAGCGCTTTATTCCAATAATATTAGAAGGATTTTAAAAAATTAAAATTTAATTATTCTAGAAAAGTAAAGAGGATTAAAAAGAAAAGAATTTAGTCGTTTTTTTTTAAATTAATTGAAACCTCCATTGTGTCAATAATTCCAATTTTCCTTGCTGTTTTTAAAACATAATTATTTCTTTTTTCTTTAATTATATCAGAAATTATTAAAGCTGGAATCGTAGGGATTATCATTATAATTGGAAATGGTATAAACATTATCAATGTTATAACGAATAATGGAAGATTATGACCAGTTTCAATAAAAAAAATTGTAATAAACTCGATATAAGAGATTAATACTGACACTCCGGCATAACCTTTCAAAAACTGCTCATACCATCTTCCAATAGACCTTATTTCAAGAGGTTTATTTGTTTCCTCTAATTTCTTTTTGTTTGAATACATAATTCCTGAATCCATAAGAAACCAGGCTGGGGAAAATAAAAGATTAGTTATGGCAATGGTAAGTATCAACAAAACAACAAAAGCAACTATATATTCATTAGAAGTTAAATCCTCAGGGTTTATACTAAAATCTCCAAGAACAAACCGAACAGTATCAAGGTTTAATAAAAGTAATGAGATATTTATTGTCATTAAGGCAGAAAACAATCCTTGGGAAGTAAATTTAAATTTCTTATATTCTGGTTTAATATATATTCCATATTCATATCGATTTCTAAATGTTTTTGCATGTAAGTAGAGAAATAATGGACTAAATAAATACCCTCCAACTAACATACCAATTATAGATGATAAAGGTAAAAGTAAAATGGAAATCAATCCAACTTCCATCCCTGCATCTGAGAAAGGGATAAGTGGTGATAAATTTTGGCCAAATCCTAAAATTCTTGATATTGCAATAGAAAGAGCTATCCAGAATACACAGTAGATACAAAAAATTATAATGGATCTTTTATATTTTGAAGTTTTCATGAAAAAACCTTCAATAAATCTATTTTAAAAATATTTTAAACTATTTCTGAAATTACTTGTTTAATAGTATTATTATTTACAAAATTTTCAAGTTCTTGGATGCTAGTCGGTAAGCCCTCTCGAACGCCAATTTCTAGACATTCCAAATAAGACATTGCTGTTGCCATCTTTGATGTTTTTTCTAGAGAGAAGTGATTTAAGTGAGAAATTAAAATTCCTGCTAGAAAAGCATCACCCGCCCCTGTAGTATCCTCAACTTTTCCTGCACTGTAAACACCACTATTTATAATAGTTTTACCATCAGAAATGATGGATCCATTTGGCCCATCAGTTATAGAAATCAAGTTTATTCCCATTTCTAAGAAAGTTTTAATCATTAGTGTTTTTTTCTTTTCACCGGTAAACTCTTGAGCTTCTTCTAAATTGAGTGAAACGATATCAGAATTAGAAATCAATTTTTTTGCCCAATTTGGAGCATTTTTTATAATTGACATACTAGGAGCAGCACAAACGATTCCTCCCCTGTCTTTCGTCAGCATAATAGCTTTTTCTATAGCCCTACAAGCGTCATCAGCAGTCAAGGATGTCCAAGCAAATGTTTTAATATCACTAAATAATTCTTCTTTAACATCTGAAGGTTTTAATAGATTGTTCGCACCTTTATACGCAAGAATACTTCGATCTTTCCCCCATGGTGTTTTTAGTATTATGGATAGTGCTGTGGTATCCTTATCAGTCTGAATTACTTGAGATAGATCTACACCTCGTTTTTTTAAATCTGTTAGGCAAATTTCTGCTGAAAAATCATTTCCCATTACTCCAATATATGCACTTTTTAATCCTAACATAGAACAATTTGCTGCTATATTAGCACCTGACCCTCCAGGTACAAATCTAACATCCTTAACA
>JBHLPN010000337.1:0-3425 GCA_048939445.1 Promethearchaeota archaeon
GAAATATATTAAGTAAAAAGGTTTGTGGTTAATAATTTTGATTATATATAAGGTTAAACTATTTTTATCACAATAAGATTAGATTTTCTATTATAATAGAACGTCTAATTTTAAAAGCATCTTTTTTCATTTATTTATCAAATATTTTTTTCAAATCTAAAAAAATTAGTAAGAGAGGAAGATTTTAATGAAAATCTTTAGAATTAAACCTTTGTTCACCCTTTTAATAATAATAAGCATTTGTTTACCAATCTATAATGCATTTCCAAACAACAGCAATAAAAGTATTGCGGATGACTCTTTTACCATTTATCCTCAAGCTATTAACCGCACTGGGAAGGATTTCAGCAATACTACTGAATTTAGTGAAGATTGTTACATTAATAGAGAACAACCGAGTTTAAATGAACAACCGAGTATCTATATCCCAAATTACAATATTTCATATGCAGATATGTCCTTTGAAAACATAACTGCTTTAAATTATACTCGATCTATAGAAAATGATTTTTCTGAATTTATTATCAGCTCTCTAAATGGTCCAATGTACATATATCAAAAATTTGCTATAGAAATGGATCAATATGCCAATAACGTGAGTA
Organism: Promethearchaeota archaeon; assembly: GCA_048939445.1. Lineage (GTDB taxonomy): Archaea > Asgardarchaeota > Lokiarchaeia > Sigyniarchaeales > SOKP01 > Loki-b32. The sequence continues at coordinate 603 of JBHLPN010000337.1, forward strand.
TTCTTGTACAGGATTACAACGATCCTTTTTCATTTACAGATGATAATTCTTGGGAAGTGGCTATAGTAAATTGCTTGAATGATACGAATGGAACTCCTAATCCTAATGAAACTTTGGGGTCATTGAAAAAACCTCATCCTATTACCTATGCTACACATTGGGAACTATTTGATTTTCAAAATTCTGGTAATGGTCCTATCTACTTAAACACCTCTACTACTAAAACGACAATTGAAAATGGAATTGAAAAATATTGGTTCGCATTTAGAATCAAAATTCCTCCTGATGATAGATTTCTTGGAGGAGGCCCAAAATTCCTTTACTTCAATCCAGATGATAATAATATCGGGGAAGGAGAGACATTTGCCATATCACCTGATTTTTCTTTTGATGATTATACTGTGAATAATGTAAAAGATGTACAGATAAGAAATGGTACATATTTAGATGGTGATCTCAGCTCATTCCGGTTTTTTGATGAAGATAGATATAAGATAACAGGCATTCAAAATTTAACTTTAGATGTTAAATTTAATTTAAAAGAGTTAAAGAATTCAGACTTCACATTTTGGGAACTTCTTGTAAAATCAAAAGATCTTAATTGGTGGTTTGATCACTATAAGTATATTTTTAGTTTCGATATTTATCTTATGCTTAATATATCTGATATTGCTGACATTCTTTGGTCTCAATTATACATACGTAATTTTAAAGGAAAACGATGGGTACCTCTTGAATATGATATTAAACAAGAAAATGAGACAATGATTTATTATTCTATCAGAAATCCTATTGATAAATATCATATGCTTATTTATATGGATAATCAACCGGGAATTGGGAATAATACTCTTCAATTTAGACTTGAATATTTAAGTAGTACTGATATCAATCTTTCTATAAATCAATTTAAAGTTGAAGTCGGGGAATTAGAAAATCTTGATACTATACAACGTCACGATCCTTTAATTCAAGAGTTATATTTTCCCACTAATATAGCAATTATCAACGGAAGTACATCAATTTTTGGACCTCAAACAATTGAAGCGTTCCAATATAATGATAATAAATATTATAAAGCTCAAGCTTTTACGAATAATCTTACTTACTTTGTGAGTTTCAATGTTTTAGAGGACTTTGACAGTTCATTATGGGACGTTGATTATTATGATTGGATTGCTTCTTATCCAAATCCTCTAGTCCCTCAAATGGACATAAGAATCACTTCTAATGTTAGTAAACCAGATAATCTCCCTTTAGCAGCCTTAGCTCTCTATAAAGGAAATAAAACATTTGATATTCTTGAACCTGCAAAAATAATGCTAGTTGGATTCTAATAAGTAGAGATACTGAATTTGCTTATGAGAATGAAACCACAGTTGTACTTCGATTTGATGCAGGTTTTACATGGTTGTTTTTGAATATATTAAATGAATCAAGAAATAATGAAGCTAATTTAGTATTGGTTTATATAACAAACAGTTCAGTTGACTTTGGATTCAACGTATCCATCAATGAATTTACTGTAAATTTATATATCCAAAATGCGATATCATCTGATATTTCATCCTCAATAGGATTAGGGATAAATAATAATATATTAACACCTTCTGATATAAGATTAAAAAATTTTGGTATAGGTGTAAATGATACTGGAATTAGGATGGGTACTTGGAAAGGAGATATAGATCATGCAGTTTTTTCTCAAGGATTTTTTGAATTTAATGTTACCTCACTATGGCATGCAATTACATTTGATGTTAGCGGTACATATGAACTTTTTAAAATAATCCCAATCTTAGAATTTGTTGAAGATCTTGCTTCTCAATATACGACGGGGACTACTGTTTTTTCAGTAAGAATAACTGAAACCGGAGGAAAACCATTGGAATATTTTGAGATAATTTTTGAAGTACTAAATCCTAGTGGTGTTCCAATATCCGAAATCAAGTCGAGGTCTAATGAAGATGGTATTGCCACTGCATCTATACTATTTGAAAGTACCGGAGAAGGATTTTCTGTTCGGGCTAGATATGCTGAAGCAGGATTTTATACGAGTGGTGAAGTTTTATCAGGTAATATCCGAGTAGTAGATGGATTCATACTATTTATGGATAATTTCCTTATATATTTACCTTATATTATAATAGGGGTTCTCGCAATCGCTTCATTTTTTACGGTAAGAAGTATCAAACATGCAAAATCACGTAAATTCTGGGCAGGAGAAGCAAAAATCTTGGATGATTTAGTAAAAATCTCATACATTATGATTATACATAAAAATATAGGAGTTTCGATATATAATAAGCAAATCTCATTAGAGGGTATTGATTCTGATCTTATCTCTGGATTTCTACAAGCGATTTCGCAATTTAGAAGTGAGATTAAGAAAGACTCCGCGGCAGATCAAGGGAAAGAATTTGAAATGGATTATGGTGACTTTAAAATTGTGATTGCTGATGGGAATTATGTTAGAGTTGCTTTAATATTAGAGGGTACACCCTCTGAAAAACTAAAAGAAAATCAATGGTTATTTACAGAACACTTTGAGAAAAGATTTGGGGCATTGTTAACTGATTTTACGGGGGATATTACTCCTTTTAGAGAAGCGGATGATCTAGTCGAGAAACATTTCAATGTCACACTAGTCTATCCTCTTCAATTAGGAAAACATTATGGTGTTATTAAGTTAAAGGGACTAGAAAAAACTCTTATTGAGGTTGCTGAACAAATTCAGAAAGAACGGAAGTTTTTCTTTATTTCAAGCCTCATAAATTATGTTCTAGCAGGGAGAAAAGCGTCTCGAGATGAAATAATAAGTGC
>JBHLPN010000338.1:0-3423 GCA_048939445.1 Promethearchaeota archaeon
AATAACTTTCTATGCTTACATCAAAATTTGAAACTGAAATTTGAAAATTTAATATTCTTACTGATGATATATCTATTTTCTTTAATTAAATTTTATTTTTATAGAGGATTACCACTTTAATAAAAAATGTTGCACATTTTTTATATGCAACAAAAATATAATTATCCAGGGACATCATCCAATTTAAAGAGTCTTTTATGCGTTTTTCTCATTATCTCCTTTCTTATTTTGTTAATATAACTATTTCTCTTAATGCATTCATTTGCATTATCACAATTAGATTCTAAAAACTGACCTCTTTCTTTATCTGTTCGGCTTTTATCCTTAATAAGGAACTTCACCTCAAACCTAATCCCATTTAAATTAATAAATTAGAAATTTATAAAATTAGGAATTAAACTTGAATTCATCTTATCTCGAGGAAAAGATGCTTTTTCGATATGTAAACCTGTTGTAACTTATTATTAATCTTGTATATCATTATCATCATCAATATCGTCAAAGCTTTTCAATTCATCCTCATTATGGAAAAAACAACAGCCTTGAGCAATACTGTATTCTTCATCATTGAAACCTAGAAGAGTATCTTTTATTCTTTTCCGCGATTTTATTGACTCTATCATCATTATTGTTAAGATAAAATTACATTATTAAGGATAATCTCTATAATTTAAAATTAAAATGAAGCATTTATGAGATTTTAAAAGAATTCTAATTTATATAATTAGTAAAAATATTCATTACTTTCATTTAATCCTTAATTAAATATATTAGATCGACCAGGATTATAATCTTCATTTGCTATATGGATCCTTTTTTAAACACTTAAAAATTCATAATCCTAACTGAATTATCAAATATAATAATTAAATTTATTATATTTTAATTAAATTTTAAAGTAATTACTATCAATCCTTATATTCTCTAAAAAAGAGGAGTGTAAATGGTAAATATAAAAAAATGGGAAGAAGAAGAACATTGGGTGGAGATTGATCTTGATTTATGTGTGGGTGCAGCAGAATGCGTAAATGTATGTCCTGTAGAAGTATATGAACTTATAGATGGAAAGGTTGTTGCCGAAAATATTGCTGAATGTACTGATTGTATGGCGTGTTTAGATGTGTGCCCTACAAATGCAATTCTGAATCATTCAGCTTGGTAATAGAAATTATTGAAAAAAAAATTCCTTTAAAACTTATCTATATTAAAATATATTTTTAAAAATCCTAATAGATATCAAAAACGTTTAGGTTAATTTTATTATTTCTTTTGCTGTTTTTTGTTCTAAAGTTAATCTTATTATTTCATCTATTAAATCTTCTGTCATTTTGGCAGGTATACCACATAATAGTTCGCAGTCATTAAAGACTCCACTTATCCGAGAATTAGAACATAAAAAGGAAAAGTTAACTTCGTTTCGTTTAATTACATGAGCAGTAACCTCGCTACATACTCCATTTATCGCTCCACATGTTATTTTTAATGGTTTTTGATATAGAGTAACATATGCTTTAATTATATTCATACAATCATGAGGATTTAGGATTAATATGATACTATCAAAATCTTCAAGCTGGTATTTATTAATCGGGAAAAGCAGAATATATTTAAGACCTTTAACATCCAACCTCATTGTTAATTCTAAATTATTCGATTCTTTAAAACCTAACATAATATCTGCTGTATGGCAAGAAAAATCACCCTTTTTTATTTTCAAAAATTCTCCTTTGGAGGCTCTTTTTACATATTCACAATATTTTTCCATTTGATCTGCTTCTCTAAATCTAGGACTAATCTTTAAATTATTATGTTCATAAATGAGTTTTACTCCTATTAGATCTGAGTCTAAATTTAATGTTCTTCTTAAATCTTCAAATTTTTTAAATTTCATCCAATATCTCGTTGTTAATTGAAATAAAAATTAAACTCCTAAATCCGATGATTAAAAATGGTTCCTCAATTATCAAAAAATTTATAATTTAAAACCATTGCGTTGCATCTGCTTCCAGAACTAGATCATTTAAAGTAGCAGCCCCAACAATTTTAACACCAGGAATTAGATCTACTTTTTCCCAACCTAACATTCTTTTTGATGCTTCGCACACAAGAATTTCAATACCCATTTCTAATGTTTTATCTATCATTTCTTTTACACTTGGAAAAGCACCAAGTTTTATTCTTTCAGCTTCACCAGGTTTTAAGATTCTTAGTCCCGTACCTAAGTAATAAACTGTTGCTTTGATATCCATTGCTTTAGCTGTTTGAGCTAGAACTAAGGGTGAATATTGGCGTTCTGGATCATGTGAAGTTTGTACATATAAAATATGCTTTTCATTTTCACTAATAATTTATCACCTTTTAATTTTTTAAAATTGTGATTATAAGAAATTACACTTTTTAGATAAATTAAGGCTATTCACAAAGAGTCTCTGAAACTAATAAATCTCATCCTTATCATTCAGAAAGAAATGCAAATATAACAAGTAAAATATTAGTAATTCTTCAAATAAATTTATGAAATATCAATAACTCGAGATAAATTAAAGCAAATCATGTGAATGTGATAATATCAATTTTAGATCATTTTACAATAATTTTAGATGCTAATCCTCTGCCAATCACTAGTGAAGATCCCTTTACGATTATTTCAATAGGTCCTCGAAAGGGAGCAGCCTTTTTTATCATTATTTCAACTCCAGGAATAATACCTAAACAAGCAAGTCTTGTTTTAGCATGATAACCAGCATTTACTCTTTGTACTATAAATTTTTGTCCTATTGGACATTCATTCAAGTATTTTAAGTTTGGTATTTTTTTATGGTTTCTTGGTAAATAATTATTAAATTCAGAATCCATGATATAATTTTCAGTAAAGAGGAATTTTTTATCTTTAAACCTTAACTTAGTCAATCAACTAATTTAATAATATTAGGTATAACTAATATATAAAAATTATCTTATCTTTTTGTTAAAGGTTTTTTTAAATCAAATAAAAATATTATATTGAAATTAAATAAATATATGATTTAATTCAATTTTAGTTAAAAAACAGTTAGAACTTACAAATATAATTATTTGTAAAACTTAATCTACTTATAACAAAAAACATTTAAAATAATTATTTTGAATATATATTCATAATATTTAAATAATTAATTTACTATTAATATAATAGTAATAAATAATGAATAAATATTCAAAAGAAAAAATAAGGTGAAAAATTTATATGCCAGGTGGAGATAGAACTGGACCTAGAGGTTTAGGTTCAATGACTGGTAGAGGTTTGGGATATTGTGCTGGTTATGATTCACCAGGATATACAAAAGGTCCTGGAATGGGACTTGGACGAGGTTGGGGACGAGGTTGGGGACGAGGTTGGGGAGTGGGATATGGAAGAGGTTTTTGGTATGGTAGAGGCCGAGG
>JBHLPN010000339.1:0-3415 GCA_048939445.1 Promethearchaeota archaeon
GAAGTATCAAATTTCGCCTCGTCAAGATAGGAAATAAAGTGAACATGTCGATGGTGGAATATTTATTGATCATCAAATGATATTGGAAGGAATGGATTAACAAAAAAGTTTAAATTTTTACTTGTAATTCCCTGATTTTTACCACCAAAATTTATGTTCTATCACTATTTTTCCTAGATTTATTAGTTATATTATACATAATCTTTTTAATCCATATTGAAATACTCAAATTTTGATGATCAAAGATCTATTGGAAGTGGATTGATAGATCATAGATAAGATGTTTGATCATTTTTTCGGAAAATAGAAAAAATTGAAGAGATTTAAAAAGGAGATGGAAATATTGAATAAATTAAGGACAAAAATAATTCTAATCGCCATAGTAGGATTTCTTACTCTCAGTATCGCTCTCACACCCGCCCTAGGATGGACAAGAACTTTTAATCTTAGACCTATAGATGATTGGATTTTTCCAAACAATTCCTATGGAGGAGCCCGAGGCTATATTGCTCCTGATTATGAGGATAATTGGTATGTGATATATTTTGATACCTTAGCAGAGGGGGACTATCCATATACAGGATTTGTACTTGAAGAAATATTGCCTGATGGAGCTTTAAAGTACACGGTGTATATATTTGCAAGAAATGTATATATGGAAGTTTTGAATGTTGAATTCCCAAGTTTCGAAATTACTGACTTAGTTTTAATGGGTACGGTGTCTTATTTCATGATACTTAAATTTATCCTCGAGCCATGGATCCCTGGAGGATGGACACCATGGGGAGTTATAGCTCCTGGACCAAGAGCCGCAGGAGGCGAACTTCCATATTTGCTTATGATGAATTATTTTCCAGAAGAAATTGGATGTCGACTATTATCACCAAACTTCCAAGGACAGGGTTCTGGAGAACTCATGGAGCCTGGTTCATATTGGGATCCTGATTTGCAGATGTATGTGCCGTCTCCCACGCCTACTGGGGAGACAGCAAGTGTGTTTGTTCATTATCAGTGGACGATGGATTTATCTGGATATTGGCCAAATATAATTGAAGAGCTTATTATTTCCTAGAAAGAAGATGGCTTAGAGTATTTAAATTTTGATAATAAATATAGAATATGGAGGAAAAAGTTTAGATAAATGGCTTCGCGATAAACCACCGCTAAACTAATATCCCTCCATTCTATATATCTTTTTTTTTCTATTTAAAATTAACTTGAAGAAGTATAAATTCTTTTATTATTGAATAAAATCAATTTTCACAGTTTTACTCACTTTTCAAGCTTTTATACAAAAATATAAGGGTAAATATTCGGACTTTGTGTAAAGTTTCGAAGCTAAATCTAAAAATTAAATTATGTGATAAATATAAGTTAGCACCAATTTAAAACACAAAATTGTTGCTATAATCAATTCTTAAGTAAAAAAAACAATTAAAGAAAAAATGGTTTAAAAAAAATGAAAACGAAATCAGGTCTATTAATCGGAATTTTAACAATGGGAACAATTCTAGGACTTTTTGCTTTAACTGTGGGAATCACTCGCGCTAGCACAATCATTACTGTATATCCATCAGGTGGGGATGATACCGCAAACATCCAAGCAGCATTGGATGTAGCAGGTCCAGGAGACACCGTTCAACTAGCTGCTGGGCAATTTTATACGAATGAAATTTATGTTGTAGATTTCGATGGTACATTTAAGGGAGCAGGTAAGGATCTCACTAAAATTGATGTCCTTAGAGGATTAGATCCTACATTACCAGGAGTCTATGGTCCTATGGCTACTCACTTATTTTCATTTGAAGGGGGAAATGTACATATTTCGGATTTAAGTTTTGAGATTACACCTTATGAGCCTGCTGAACCATGGGGGCCTCCACCACCCGATGGATGGTGGTATGATTTATTGTCGGTTATCTTAATAACAGGAGACATAAATTCCTTAATTGAAAATATTAAATTTACTGGTCATGAAGGGACAGCACTTTATGATCCCTGGCATCCTCTTTATTCAGTAAAAAGTTATAATACAAGAGTAGGAGTTGAATATGGGGGAGGTCTAACAACAACTGGAAGTCATTTTATTACTAATTGTGACTTTAACTCGCTATGGTTAGGTATTACTGCATGGGGATTAATGAACTGTGAATTGACAATTACGTCAAATTCAATTAAAGGAGGTGCTATTGGAATAATTAATGCTGAGAATGTCAATTCAAAATTTGAGATTTCTTATAATGATATTGAAACAAATGCTTATGCAGGCATTTGGGCAATGCAATTTGCTCCATCCCCCTGCCAGTGGCTTATAACTCGTAACACTGTAAGGCCCTCACTTTTTGCAGATGGTATCGCTTTAGCGGATTATACAGGGTCAGGATCACTCGAAGCAGTTGTCTCCTATAATAATATAGTTTGCGATACATTCTGGGGCGGAATTTGGACATATGGGTTGCAGGATGCATATATAGGTAAAAATTTAATTCATGGCACAGGGGATTATGGTATTGGATGCGCTTTTACCGATAACAGCATGATTCATAGTAACACTATATCGAATTATGGAAATAATGGAATATTTTTTATGCAAGCGAACCAGAATGTAATTAGAGGAAATTTACTTTTAAACAATGGAGGCTGGGGATTATTTATGGCGGGAAGCAATGATAATTACATTACCGGTAATTTATTTTATAATAATGACCTAGGTAATATTTTTGATGATGGTATTAACCAGTATGGGTGGAATTGGTTATTCTAGAGCAGGAGAGAGAGAAGAGGGCGCTTATTCAATATTTCCCTAAATTCTGATGAGTAAAATTTTCATTTCCATATATTTGCAATACAATAATAGAAAATGGAGGATTAATAGAGACTTTTTCCTCCTAATCTATTCTTTTTTTTTTTTAATTTTATCAAAACTTAAGACATCTTTAATAATTCTTTTACAAATTCATCCTAGTTAAATTGAGTTTTTCTGTAGGTTTTGATTCATTAATGATCAAAAACCTTATTTATGAATTTATCTAATTATAATTTTGTATCATTGTTGTGAAATCTAAAATAACTTCGATTTTAAGAATTTAATCAATAATAAATAACCTACACGTATTTCAAAAAGTTTTATAGATGATGTATTTATGGGAGAGAATGAGATTGGTCCGAAAAAGAAAAAAAAATTATTTAAAACTCTGAACAAAAACCAAAAAGTTGCTATTGGAACAACGAGTATTATAGCAGTAGCAGCAATTGTTAGTGGAGTTTATTTCATTTGGGTATTACAAGAAGAATCAGAACCAATATTTATTTGTGGTTTAAATGATGCTCCAGATTCTATTGATCCACTTATTAATCCAGGTCCAAAATATGTAAATTTAATGATACTTGATCAAATTACAGAAGGATTATTTGC
>JBHLPN010000340.1:0-3408 GCA_048939445.1 Promethearchaeota archaeon
AATCACCAAGATTTTATTATATTTGAGCTCTCAATCCCAGAGGGGTTAGATAACACATCTTCAGGTGAATATTCTGAACTAGTCACTTCTTTTCCTTCATTCATAAATAAAAGTCCTAATACAAAAGTATTTACTTATAGAAATACAAAATTTTCTCCTCCCTCAAGAAAACTTGGTACCACCTCAGCACCAGTAGTTTTTTATGATGATGATTTAAATTGTATTATAGTATCACCATTAGATGGCTTTTTGAATACAATAATTTCAAAAGATCATAATAATAGGATAAACTGTGGTATTCAAGGGAGAATTACAGAAATACCAAAAAATTTTTCACAGAGATTTATTCTTCTTTTTGGAAAAGGGATTAACAAACCAATGGAGCGTTTAGGTGATATATTGTTAAAATATCACAATTCTAAACGTAAAAGTCTTTATGCTAATGTAGTAACATCTTATTTGGGATTCTGGACAGACAATGGTGGTTATTACTATTATAAGACAGAAAAAGGTATGAATTATGAGGATACAATGGTCGCAATAAAGGAATATTTTGAGAAAAAGAATATTCCAATAAGTTATTATAATTTTGATAGTTGGTGGTACTTAAAACATACAAATAGAATTTTTACAACTCTATTTCGACCATTAGTTCGAATAATGGGAGGTGGATTATATGGTAATATACTTCGTTGGGAGGTTAATCCGAAAAATTTCAGGACAGACTTAAAAACATTTCACCGTGAAAGATTTCAAAAACCTATAACTGCTCATAGTCGTCGTTGGGATGCAAGATCTCCTTACACAGAAGAGTATGAATTCGAAACATATAAAAATCACGCAGTTCCCCTTAAAAAAGAATTCTGGCAATGGTTAATGAATCATGCTAAAGAAAGTGGGATTGAAGTTTATGAACAAGATTGGATGAAAAATCAGATTGCGAGTATACCTATTTTAACAGAAAATTATAACACTCAGGAAGATTGGTTAAACAACATGGCAACTGCTGCCAAGAAGAATGGAGTTGACATATTTTATTGTATGCAAACTCCTGGAATCTCCTTATATAGTATAAAACATATGAATGTTAATATTTCTCGGAACTCAGAAGACTACAATCACCGATGGCCTTTAACATATAGATTTATTCATTCTACCCAAACAAATATCTTATATCATGCTATTGGAATTAATTCACATCCTGATGTATTTCGTTCAAGAACGATGGAAAATGTTAAATTTAGACCATTTGGGGAGAAATTTCCAGATTTTAAATGTTTATTTCAAATTTTAAACGCAGGAGTAGTTGCTCCAGGAGATAAAAAAGAATACGTTAATTGGCCACTTCTGCAAAAAACATGTAGAGATGATGGTTTGTTGCTCAAACCAGATAAACCTTTAACAGCAAACGATTTAATGTTTAAAAAACACAGAAAATATTACGTTTGTAATACATTTACCGTAATAAACAATTTAACTTGGCACTACATTTTAATTTCTAATATATGGCCAAAAAGAGTTAAAGAAACACATTTTAGACTTCAAGAACTTGGATTTGAGAAAAAAAAATATATCATTTTTGAATATTTCTCTGGTAAGATACAGCATATTAAAAATGATGATATTATTGAGGTTGGAAATTTAAAAAGATATGAGTATAAATATTATATTTTATGTCCAATCACTATAAACGGGATGGCTTTAATTGGGTGTCCTGATAAATTTATAACTTGTTCTAGGAAATTAATAATAAATTTCAATACTACAAATGATTCCTTAAATTTCACAGTTGAATATATGAAAGATAAAGTAATTAATTTACTAATTTACTCAGAAAAAAGACCAACTTCAATTCAAGTCGATAATGACTTAAAAAATTCATGGGATTATGATGCTGTCATGAAGAAAATTGAAATAATTTTAAATTTTGAAGAATTTAATAAAAGAAATATCTCAATCTATTTATGATATCTTGATTATTAAATCATTATAACATAAGTTACATGATAATATGGTTAAAAAGGTAATCTTTTCAGCACGGCAAGATCATGAAGTGATTAAAAAGTTAGTTAAAAAGTTAAAAAATGTAAAAAAATTTGACTTGACTCTTCATGATCCCACAAAAGACTTTTTTTGCCTTTTTGAAATGCCAGAACATTTTAAAAGTGCAGATCTAATCATTGTAAAAGTAAGAAATGAATGTTCAATTGATCTATTACATTTTGCCAAACTATATAATATCCCTACTCTACATAATGTAGATACTGTATTAAATTGTATGAACAAAATTGCTCTCGACTATAGTTTAAGGAAAGCATTAAAAGATCATGAAAAAGATTTAAACAATTTCCTAATGCCTGAATCATGGAATCAATCTCTGTCAGATGTTAATAAATTCAAAGAATGGGCTTTACCAAAATTACCAATTGTTATTAAAAGTCATTATCAGCATGATAAATATAATAGATTTAATTTTTTAGTTCAAAAAATTGAGGAGGTTGAAATATTCTTTGAAAGGTATAAGGAATTCTTGTATTATGACGTATATGTACAAAAATTTATTGAATGTGATGGAATTGAGCGTAAGATATATGTGATAGGTGATAAAGTTTTCGGTATTAAGAGAGAAAACCCAATTTATAAATTTTTAAGAGAAAAACCGGATCATATTGATGTAAATTTAATTGCACGAGAAAATTTTGAAATTACAGAAGATATCATAAAACTTTCAAAAATTTTATCTACAGAATTAGACCTAAAGATATTTGGATATGATTTAGTTCGCCCAGTTGACCAAGATCTATACTATCTTATAGATTTAAATGATTTTCCAAGTTTCAAAGGAATACCAAATGTTGAAAATGAATTATCAAGTTTTATTAAAAACTATGTAGCAAATCTTTAGGCTATAATCATGAATGGTAAAATTACTATGTAAGCTAATACGCCATATATTATACAAAAATAACCAAAACTAATTTTTTGAGCAACTCGGAGCAAAACCTCTATTGTTAAATAACCTACTAAAAAACTTATCAAAGTAGTACTAATAATTAAAAAAATATTTAAAGATCCAAAAACTGAACCCTCTCCAAAAATTATATCCACTACAATAGAAGCAATGGCAACCGGGACAGACATTAAAAAACTTAATTTTAGCGCATTGTCTTGGTTATACTTTTCTGATAAAATTGCTGAAACAGTAACTCCAGAACGGGAAATGCCTGGCAAAATAGATACTCCTTGAATTAGACCAGCTAAGAAACTATCTTTTGGTATATCTTCTTTAGAAATCTTTTCTAAGGTATTTGTTCCATATCTTTTTCTCGTTTTTAGTAAAATAACACCTGTTATAATTAATAAACCTGAAATGATTAATGTTATTAAATCTCCTTGAAAGGCAGTAAA
>JBHLPN010000341.1:0-3398 GCA_048939445.1 Promethearchaeota archaeon
ACTGCTGGACCTATGGCAAGAACCGTTCGAGATGCAGCAATTTTATTGAGTGTTATAGTAGGGATAGATCCAGATGATTCTAGCACTTCAAAACATAACTATGATATTCCTTCAGATTATACAAAATTCTTAGATCCTAATAGCTTAAGAGGAGCAAGAATAGGTGTCGCTCGAAACTATTTTGGTAAAAATGATCTTATAGATACACTTATAGAACAAGCAATTGAAAAAATGAAAGAACTCGGTTCTGAAATAATAGATCCTGTAGAAATTAAAAACCTTAATGATTTAAGAGAACATGAATTTCAAATCCTTTTAACTGATTTCAAACATGATTTAAATGAGTATATAGCTAAATATAGCCCAATAAATTCTATAAAGAATCTTGATGATCTTATTAAGTTTAATATTAAACATCAAGATGAAGTTATGCCCTATTTTAAGCAAGAATTATTCACTATGGCAAATGAAAAAGGACCAATAACGAGTGATGAGTATAAAGATGCATTAGAGAAATGTCATTATCTAGCTCGAGAGGAAGGAATTGATGCGGTTTTGAAGGAGCATCAACTTGATGCTATTATAGCTCCAAGTGGTGGAACTGCTTGGTTAATTGACTACATTAATGGAGATCATTCTACTGGGGGAAGTTCTTCTGTAGCAGCAGTTGCGGGCTATCCCAATATAACAGTTCCAGCGGGATATGTATATGGATTACCAGTTGGAATTTCCTTTTTTACTGGTGCTTTTCAGGAGGTAAAATTACTCAAAATCGCATATGCGTTTGAACAAGCAACAAAATTACGAAAACCACCCAAATTTCTACCAAAAGTAGAAATATACTAACTTATTTTTTAAAAAGAAAAGAATTTTTTATTGAAATAAAATTTAGGGATTCCATTGAACTTTTACAGGTTCACGGGGGGGAACTCTTAAATATTGCCCTTCAGGATGTCCAAGGATTAAAACCCCTGTTACTTCCATATTTTTAGGTATGTTTAACCATTTATTATTATCCTTATATTTTCTTAATGCCTCATGAGAAAATCCAATCCAACAAGTTCCTAGATTGCATGCTTGAGCAGCTAACATCCCGTGAGTTAATGCAATAGCTGAATCCAAACATGTAGTTGGTCCCATATTTGGAGCGTAAGTAATTATTATTGCTGGAGCTGAGTGAAATATGACATCCTCTCCCTCTTCGAATTTTTTGATCATATCATCCATACCTGCCTTAATTGAAGGATCTAATAGAATTTCCTTGATGTTTTTAGGTAAGAATAATTTGAACAAGAAGCTATATTTTATTATTTTTCTATAAAATTTAATCAATCTTATAGCTTCACGTTTCAGCATTTCAATTTTTTCTGGTTCAGTAATAACAATATAATAGACTTGTTGCATATTATGAGAAGTGGGTGCATAACGCATAGCTTCAAGGATTGCTTCAATATCTTTATTTGAGACTTGTTTGTTTTTAAAATGTCTTATTGAACGTCTTGCTCGAATGATCTTTACTAATTTTTCATAATTAACTATTAATGATGGTCTATATACATTCTCAAATTCAATTGGAGATTCTGGATTCTCATATTTGATAGCATTAACGGGACAAATTGATATGCAATGACCACATAAAATACACCAACCATTGACATCTTGGAATTCAATTGTTTTTATCCCAGTTTTAATATCAGTAGAATTTGAATAACAACCTGCTGGACAATGATTAATACAATTAAGGCATTTTATACATTTATATTGGTCTACTCCAATAATTTTCATAAGTTTTTTTCTCAACAATTTTGATATTTAAAAATAACGGAACATTGTTCCACAAAAATATTAAGTTGATATTGATATATAAACTTTATGAACAATGTTCCGTTACTAATAATTATGGTAGAAGAAAAAAAATTCACTAGAGATAAAGATGAAAAAATTAGACTCATATTCCAAGTTTTTGCAGAGTTAATCAATGAAAAGGGGTATGAAAACATAAATGTAAGAGATATTACAACTAGAGCAAATATAGGGATTGGTACTATCTATCGCTACTTTCCTAAAGGTAAACCATCAATTGCGAGTGGGTTTTTTGAACACACAAGAGAAAAGATCTTTGATATTGACGCTCTCAAAGAAATTGGGGATTCAAATTTACTAAAAATATTTGATCTATATATTAGAAACCATCTAAAAACCCATCGTGAAAATTTTGAAATGCATCGAGCATATGAGCAGGCAATATTAACAAACAAAGAATTATTTTCAAATGTTAAGAATATTGTTGATGACATGTTCAAAGATGTAGTAGAGACATATAAAAAAGAAGGAATCTTTCGAGGTATTCCAGAGGATGTATTACTAAAAAATAATATACTATTTTTTAACCTAATTGAGGCAATAGTTCATCGCCATCTCTTTATTATCCCTTTTTTTGACACAGATGAAGAATTAATAGAATTTATCAAAACATCAATTATGTGTATTATTAAAACTCAAGGGTAGAATAAACAATTCTAAATTATAATCGATTCAATAATAAATATTCCTTCACTACCCTAATAATCATTTTATAAAATTGAAAAAGCTATGGCAATTAAAATAGGCGATATAATAAAAGTAGAGTACGTAGGTTCTTTCGATGATGGGACAGTATTCGATAGTACTGAGATAAATGGAGGTATCCCTTTAAAATTTGAAGTTGGAGCAGGACAAATTATTCCGGGCTTTGATAACTCTGTTGTTGGTAAATCTGTTGGAGATGAGTTTGATATTAGATTAAAACCTTCCGAAGCGTATGGTGAATATAAAGAAGGAATAACTCAGTCAATTTCAAAAGATCAATTCCCACCAGAACAAGAGCCAAAAGCAGGTTTGATGATTTTGCTTATGGGTCCACAAGGTCAGCCTGTTCCTGCAACTATTAAAGAAGTAGAGGATGATATTGTTACCATCGATTTAAATCATCCTATGGCAGGTAAAGTATTGAACTTTAAAATCAAGATAATCGAAACAGGCTGTGAACCTGATCCTCCTCACGCTTGTGGTCCTGGATGTGAACATGATCATAACCACGACCACTAATATTTTGATTTTAAAAATTTTAAATAGTTTATTCTTATTATTAAATTCTTATTTTTTTTTTACTTTCTTTTGACTTAATAAATAGGTTTAGAAAATGATTCCTTTTTGAATTACGTATTAAAAGAACGGAAAAAGTGTTTCTCATTAAATTAAAATTATAAAACTCATTTTACAAACCATCTTAGGAGGATATAACTACAAGTTAAAACAATGGTTAAAGATATAAATTCTAAAAGTTCTTTCAATAAGGTATTTTGGCCCTTATATTTGTTAAATGGATTTCAAAGCGTAGCATATGGGGCGATGATTGT